>NZ_BDFC01000010.1:0-197117 GCF_001748205.1 Bacillus sp. F56 | reverse complement strand
CTTTATTATACATATCGGTTCACATATATGCCGGTGTAGCTCAATTGGTAGAGCAACTGACTTGTAATCAGTAGGTTGGGGGTTCAAGTCCTCTTGCCGGCACCACTTTTATATGATATAATACTTAAGTCTCTTGTAAGAAGAGCCATTAGCTCAGTTGGTAGAGCATCTGACTTTTAATCAGAGGGTCGAAGGTTCGAGTCCTTCATGGCTCACCATTTACATGTTGCGGATGTGGCGGAATTGGCAGACGCGCTAGAATCAGGCTCTAGTGTCTTTACAGACGTGGGGGTTCAAGTCCCTTCATCCGCACCATTTCTGCGGAAGTAGTTCAGTGGTAGAACACCACCTTGCCAAGGTGGGGGTCGCGGGTTCGAATCCCGTCTTCCGCTCCAACTATACCATCCACGCCGGGGTGGTGGAATTGGCAGACACACAGGACTTAAAATCCTGCGGTAGGTGACTACCGTGCCGGTTCAAGTCCGGCCCTCGGCATTAAGTTTTGCGCCCGTAGCTCAATTGGATAGAGCGTTTGACTACGGATCAAAAGGTTAGGGGTTCGACTCCTCTCGGGCGCGCCATGATCTATATGAAATCGGGAAGTAGCTCAGCTTGGTAGAGCACATGGTTTGGGACCATGGGGTCGCAGGTTCGAATCCTGTCTTCCCGACCATTCCTGGGGCCTTAGCTCAGCTGGGAGAGCGCCTGCTTTGCACGCAGGAGGTCAGCGGTTCGATCCCGCTAGGCTCCACTTGGTTTCTAAAAAATATTTGGCGGTGTAGCTCAGCTGGCTAGAGCGTACGGTTCATACCCGTGAGGTCGGGGGTTCGATCCCCTCCGCCGCTACCAATGGACCTTTAGCTCAGTTGGTTAGAGCAGACGGCTCATAACCGTCCGGTCGTAGGTTCGAGTCCTACAAGGTCCACCACTATACGGAGGAATACCCAAGTCTGGCTGAAGGGATCGGTCTTGAAAACCGACAGGGGTGTCAAAGCCCGCGGGGGTTCGAATCCCTCTTCCTCCGCCATACATATTTCCAATCATCGCGGGGTGGAGCAGTTCGGTAGCTCGTCGGGCTCATAACCCGAAGGTCGCAGGTTCAAATCCTGCCCCCGCAACCAAATTTTAAAATGGTCCGGTAGTTCAGTTGGTTAGAATGCCTGCCTGTCACGCAGGAGGTCGCGGGTTCGAGTCCCGTCCGGACCGCCATTTAAATACTTAGGCTCGGTAGCTCAGTTGGTAGAGCAACGGACTGAAAATCCGTGTGTCGGCGGTTCGATTCCGTCCCGAGCCACCATTTTATCAATATATATTTTGGCGGTTGTGGCGAAGTGGTTAACGCACCAGATTGTGGCTCTGGCATTCGTGGGTTCGATTCCCATCAATCGCCCCAAATAAAAATTGCGGGTGTAGTTTAGTGGTAAAACCTCAGCCTTCCAAGCTGATGTCGTGGGTTCGATTCCCATCACCCGCTCCATTTCTATATCGTCATGGGCCTGTAGCTCAGCTGGTTAGAGCGCACGCCTGATAAGCGTGAGGTCGATGGTTCGAGTCCATTCAGGCCCACCATGACTTTTATATTCCACAGTAGCTCAGTGGTAGAGCTATCGGCTGTTAACCGATCGGTCGCAGGTTCGAATCCTGCCTGTGGAGCCATATGGAGAAGTACTCAAGTGGCTGAAGAGGCGCCCCTGCTAAGGGTGTAGGTCGTGTAAGCGGCGCGAGGGTTCAAATCCCTCCTTCTCCGCCATATGATTACAGATATAAATTTATAATTGTCGGCCCGTTGGTCAAGCGGTTAAGACACCGCCCTTTCACGGCGGTAACACGGGTTCGAATCCCGTACGGGTCATCCAGAAGCCTTGCATATCCTGCAAGGCTTTTTTATTTTTATCAATCATAGATATGTCATAAGCTTCGTTCTTTATTTTAAAACAGGCAACAAAAATCTCCATATATTTTGTTTTTCTTCAGAAAATGAAGTTAATTGTCTATAAGTATAAGCGCTTTCAGGAAAGGGCTTTTTTTTATTTCTTCGAATAAATACTATAAATGAAAACTATGATGTCAGAAAGGATGATTACATGGCCGCTGCCAGCCCTACAGCACATGATGTTTATCTTTTTCACGAAGGCAGTCTGTTTAAAAGCTATCAGCTGTTTGGCTCGCATTTTCGTGAGCTGAATGGCACAAGCGGATATGAATTCTGTGTGTGGGCGCCTCATGCGTCGGAAGTACGAGTGGCTGGGGATTTTAACAGCTGGTCGGGAGAACAGCATGTGATGCACAGAGTGAATGATAATGGCATTTGGACGTTATTTATTCCGGGTTTAGGAGAAAAGGAACGATATAAATATGAAATCGTGACGAATTGCGGTGAGATTAGGCTGAAGGCAGATCCATACGCCATTTATTCAGAAGTCAGACCAAACACAGCGTCACTTACTTACGATTTGGAAGGGTACAGCTGGCAAGATCAAAAATGGCAAAAGAAACAGAAGACTAAGACGCTGTATGAGAAACCTGTTTTCATTTATGAACTGCATCTCGGGTCTTGGAAGAAGCATTCTGATGGCAGGCATTACTCCTATAAAGAGTTAAGTCAGACACTTATTCCGTATATCAAAGAGCATGGGTTTACCCATATTGAACTGCTTCCAGTGTATGAGCATCCATATGATCGTTCCTGGGGCTACCAAGGAACGGGGTATTACAGCCCGACAAGCAGGTTTGGCACACCGCACGATCTGATGAGGTTTGTTGATGAATGTCATCAACAAAATATCGGAGTCATTTTAGATTGGGTTCCTGGACATTTTTGTAAAGATGCACATGGCCTTTATATGTTTGATGGAGAACCGCTTTATGAATACAAAGAAGAACGTGATCGGGAGAACTGGTTATGGGGCACGGCAAATTTTGACCTGGGAAAACCAGAAGTTCATAGTTTTTTAATTTCGAATGCGTTGTACTGGGCGGAATTCTATCATATAGATGGATTTAGGGTTGATGCAGTGGCTAATATCCTGTATTGGCCAAATCAGGATGAACGCCACACGAATCCATATGCTGTTGAATTTTTAAAAAAACTCAATCAAACCATGAGAGAGGCATATCCACAGGTGATGATGATCGCGGAAGATTCTACAGAATGGCCTCAAGTGACAGGTGCCGTTGAGGAAGGGGGGCTTGGTTTTCATTATAAATGGAATATGGGATGGATGAATGACGTACTGAAATACATGGAGACGCCGCCTGAAGAAAGGCGGCATTGTCATCAGCTTATCTCTTTTTCATTACTGTATGCGTTTAGTGAACATTTTGTGTTGCCGTTTTCTCATGATGAAGTCGTATACGGAAAAAAATCACTTCTTAATAAAATGCCTGGCGACTACTGGCAGAAATTTGCCCAGTATCGGCTTTTGCTGGGCTATATGACAGTGCATCCCGGAAAGAAATTGATCTTTATGGGATCAGAGTTTGCTCAATTTGATGAATGGAAAGATACAGAACAGCTTGATTGGTTTTTGGACTCCTTCCCCATGCATCAGAAAGCCAGCGTTTTTACGCAAGATCTTCTCCGCTTTTATCAAAAAAGCAAAATCCTTTATGAGCATGACCATCGTGCACAATCGTTTGAATGGATTGATGTCCATAATGACGAACAATCAATCTTTTCTTTTATTCGCTATGGCAAAAAGCACGGTGAGGCGCTTGTCATCATTTGTAATTTTACACCCGCGGTCTATCATCAATATGATGTTGGAGTTCCTTTTTTTACCCAATACATCGAAGTGCTTAACAGTGACAGTGAAACATATGGAGGCTCAGGACAAATCAATAAAAAGCCGTTATCGGCCAAAAAGGGAGCTCTTCATCATAAACCGTGTTATATCACGATGACCATCCCCCCTTACGGCATCTCGATTTTACGGGCGGTTAGAAAAAGAGGAGAGATAAAAAGATGAAAAAACAATGTGTAGCCATGCTCCTTGCCGGCGGAAAGGGCAGCCGTCTAAGCGGTTTAACAAAAAATATGGCCAAACCGGCTGTATCTTTTGGGGGAAAATACAGGATTATTGATTTTACCCTAAGCAACTGTTCTAATTCAGGCATAGACACAGTCGGGATTTTAACCCAATATCAGCCGCTTGAGCTGAATTCCTATATTGGAATCGGCAGTGCATGGGATCTTGATAGATATAATGGCGGAGTGACGGTTTTACCTCCTTATGCCGAGTCGTCAGAAGTCAAATGGTATAAAGGGACGGCAAGCGCCATTTATGAAAATCTCAATTATTTGAATCAGTATGATCCTGAGTATGTACTGATTTTATCAGGAGATCACATATACAAAATGGATTACGGCAAAATGCTTGATTTTCACATTGAAAAGAAAGCGGATGTGACCATCTCTGTCATTGAAGTGGGCTGGGAGGAAGCAAGCCGGTTCGGGATTATGAAGGCCAATCCAGATGGGACGATCACACAATTTGATGAAAAGCCTAAGTTCCCTAAGAGCAATCTTGCCTCAATGGGAATTTATATCTTCAATTGGCCGCTTTTGAAACAGTATCTTGAGATGGACGATCAGAACCCTTATTCTAGCCACGACTTCGGCAAGGACATTATTCCTCTGCTTTTGAAGGAGAAAAAGAAGCTTTCCGCTTATCCGTTCAAAGGATATTGGAAGGATGTCGGAACAGTGCAGAGCTTGTGGGAAGCCAATATGGATTTATTAAAAGAGGACTCGGAGCTGAAGCTGTTTGAACGCAAATGGAAAATTTACTCCGTCAATCCAAATCAGCCCCCGCAATTTATTTCATCTGATGCACATGTTCAAGATTCGCTTGTGAACGAAGGCTGTGTTGTGTATGGAAATGTGTCTCACTCCGTTCTTTTTCAAGGTGTGACTGTCGGTAAGCATGCGACTGTCAAATCATCCGTCATCATGCCGGATGTGACGATTGGGGAGCATGTAGTGATTGAAAATGCCATCGTTCCTAAGGGGATGGTGCTCCCGGATGGCGCAGTGATTCGCTCCGAAAAAGACATTGAAGAGGTGCTGCTCGTTTCAGAGGAATTTGTAGAAAAAGAATTGATTTAATTACTGAACAGGGGGCAGAATCAGTGTTCAATAATAAAATGTTAGGTGTTATAGATGAAACCACATATAAGCATTCTCTTCAGGATTTAACAGCACAGCGGTCGCTTGGGGCGATTCCTTTTGCCGGCAGATACCGTCTGATTGATTTTATGCTTTCCAACATGGTGAATGCGGATATTAGGAGTGTTGCCATTTTTCCGAAGTATCGTTACCGTTCACTCATGGATCACCTTGGGGCAGGTAAGGAATGGGATTTGCATCGGAAAAAGGACGGTCTCTTTTTTTTCCCGTCTCCCCATCTTCATCACGAATACGATGAATTCGGTTCCTTTCGCCAGTTTTCGGACCATCTAGATTACTTCCACAGAAGCACGCAGCAATATGCTGTTATCTCCAACAGCCATACCGTATGCAACATTCAATTTCAATATGTGCTGAAACGCCATCAGGAGGTTGGCTGCGATGTCACCGAGGTATTTCAGGACGGCCAGTCGCTGCAAATCTATATCATGTCTACAACACTTTTAAAGGAGCTGATCTACGGACATAGCGAAAAAGGCTATAAAACCATTCAGGAGGCTGTTGAAAAGGAAGCTTCCGCCTTGACCATTTGCCCTTATGAATATTCAGGTTATGCCGCTGTTATTGATTCGGTGGAAAAATATTATACCCACAGCATGGAACTCATTCAGCCTCGTTTTTGGCAGCAGGTGTTTTTGCCGCAGCAGCCGATCTACACAAAAGTGAAGGATGAACCGCCGACGAAATACGGAAAACACAGCACTGTCAAAAATTCTTTGGTGGCAAACGGCTGTGTGCTTGAAGGAGAGGTTGAAAACTGCATTTTGTTCAGGGCGGTCCATGTCGGAAAGGGTACGAAGCTGAAAAACTGCATTATTATGCAAAAAACGCAGATTGGCGAGGATTGTCTTCTTGAGCAGGTCATTTCTGATAAGGACGTTAAAATCGGCAAGGCGACGGAAGCTGCTGGAACAGCTGAGCAGCCGCTTGTATTAAGAAAAGGTTTGGTGCAAGGAGAGCTGATGAATTCTTGAAGATATTATTTGCTGTGTCTGAATGCACCCCATTTGTTAAATCCGGAGGTCTTGCCGATGTAGCAGGTGCTCTTCCGAAGGCGCTTGTGAGATTAGGCAATGAGGTAGCTGTGATGCTGCCGAAGTACAGCCAAATACCTGAGCCGTGGAAAAAGCGTATGAAAAAAAAGGCTGAGTGTACCGTAGCTGTCGGCTGGCGCCAGCAATATTGCGGAATTGAACATATGGCAGAGGATGATGTGAATTATTACTTCATCGACAATGAGTACTATTTCAACAGGGATTCGTTGTATGGGCATTATGATGACGGTGAGCGGTTTGCCTTTTTTTCAAGAGCTGTGCTGGAGGCTGCCAAAGTTGTGAATGTTCCAGCCGATATTGTTCATACTCACGACTGGCATACAGCGATGGTCAATTATTTGCTGAAAGAGGAATACAGAAAACATCCTTTTTATGAACGCATGAAAAGCGTGCTCACGATTCACAACCTGCAGTTTCAAGGCATATTCCCTCCCGATGTCACACATGACTTGCTGGGTCTTGAGATGGATCATTTTCACTATGAAAGGTTAGAATGCAACGGATTTGTTAATTTTATGAAGGCGGGCATCATTGCGGCTGACCATGTGACGACTGTGAGCCCTACTTACAGAAATGAAATCTTGACGCCGTATTATGGTGAGCAGCTGGAACAGGTTTTGCAATATAGGGAAAATGATGTAACCGGCATTTTAAATGGCATTGATGATACGTTCTATCAGCCGAAAAGCGACCCTTATATAGAGGCGCAATACGATTCAGGGGATCTTGCATGCAAGTTGGAAAACAAAACGAAGCTTCAGCGGCGAATGGGGCTTCCAGAGAAAAACGATATTCCGCTGATCAGTATGGTGACAAGGCTCACTAAACAAAAGGGGCTTGATCTTGTCCGCAGAATTATGCACGAGCTTCTTGAGGAGCAAGACATACAGCTGATTGTGCTGGGGACAGGAGAACGTGAATTCGAAGATTATTTTCGGTATGCAGAATTTGCTTTTCATGAGAAGTGCAGAGCTTATATTGGGTTTGATGAGCCGCTTGCCCACCAAATTTATGCGGGATCTGATATGTTTTTGATGCCGTCGAAATTTGAGCCGTGCGGCTTGGGGCAGCTCATTGCTCTTCAATATGGCGCCATTCCCATTGTTAGGGAAACGGGTGGACTTTACGACACTGTCCGTTCCTATCAGGAGGAAGAGGGGACGGGCAATGGTTTTACATTTTCCGCCTTCAATGCGCATGACCTGAAATTTACGATTGAAAGGGCGCTGTCGTTTTATCGCCAACAGGATGTATGGCAGAGCATCATGAAGACCGCAATGAATGCAGATTACAGCTGGGGGAAGTCGGCTAAAGAGTATCAGCGCATTTTCGAGCATGTGACAAGGAGTGGACGGGATGTTCTCGAGTAAAGAACGCTTTGCAGATTTATTTTTAAAGCGCCTGGAAATGACGTGCGGAAAAAGCTTTAAAGATTCTGCCAAGCTGGATCAATATAAAACGTTGGGCAATATGGTCAGAGAGTATATCAGTGCAGATTGGATCAAGACGAATGAAAAAAGCAGATCCAATTCCGGAAAGCAGACATATTATTTATCAATCGAATTTCTGCTCGGTCAGCTCCTTGAACAAAACTTAATGAATCTCGGTGTTCGTGATGTTGTAGAAGCTGGTTTAAAGGATATCGGCATCAATTTAGAGGAGATCCTTCAGATAGAGAACGATGCTGGTCTCGGCAACGGCGGGCTTGGCCGGTTGGCCGCTTGCTTTTTAGATTCTCTTGCTTCGTTGAACCTGCCGGGGCACGGGATGGGCATCCGTTACAAGCATGGCTTGTTTGAGCAAAAAATTGTAGACGGGCATCAGGTGGAGCTGCCTGAGCAATGGCTGAAAAACGGGAATGTATGGGAAGTAAGGAATGCGGATCAGGCAGTTGACGTTCCGTTTTGGGGCGAAGTCCATATGACAGAAAAAAGCGGGCGCCTGCATTTTCGCCACGAACAAGCGACAATTGTTACCGCTGTTCCTTATGATATCCCGATCATCGGCTATGAAACAGGCACTGTCAACACGTTAAGGCTTTGGAACGCCGAGCCCTATGCGCATTATCACGGCGGTAATATTTTGTCTTATAAGCGGGAAACAGAAGCGGTTTCTGAATTTTTATATCCCGATGACACCCATGACGAGGGGAAAATTTTACGTCTGAAGCAGCAGTATTTTTTGGTATGCGCAAGCTTAAAAAGCATTGTAAACAATTACCGAAAAACGCATAAATCTTTATCCGGCCTGCATAAAAAAGTGAGCATTCATATTAATGACACTCATCCTGCGCTTGCGGTGCCTGAGCTGATGCGGATTTTGCTCGATGAAGAGGACATGAGCTGGGAAGAAGCTTGGCATATCACTGTACATACGATCTCTTATACGAATCATACAACATTGTCAGAAGCGCTTGAGAAATGGCCGATTCATTTGTTTAGGCCGCTGCTCCCGCGCATGTATATGATTATTGAAGAGATCAATGAAAGGTTTTGCCGCGCAGTTTGGGAAAAGTATCCGGGAGACTGGAAAAGGATAGAGAACATGGCGATTACAGCGCATGGGGTTGTCAAAATGGCTCATCTGGCCATAGTAGGCAGTTACAGTGTAAATGGTGTTGCAAAAATTCATTCCGATATATTAAAGGAAAGGGAGATGCGTGACTTTCACTTGCTGTTCCCGAATCGTTTTAACAATAAGACGAATGGGATTGCCCACAGGCGCTGGCTGTTAAAAGCGAATCCAGGCTTGTCTGCCATCATTACAGAGGCGATCGGCGATGAATGGGTGAAACAGCCGGAATCACTGATCCATTTAGAATCGTACGCCTCTGATCCTGCATTTATTGAACAGTTTCAAAACAACAAAAGCAAGAAAAAACAAGAGCTTGCCGATTTGATTTTTTGCACGGCAGGGGTGGTTGTGAACCCTGACAGCATATTCGATGTACAGGTGAAACGGCTTCATGCATATAAACGGCAGCTGTTGAATGTTCTTCACATTATGTATTTGTATAACCGCCTCAAGGAGGACGCTGGGTTTTCAATCTACCCGCAAACCTTTATTTTCGGGGCAAAGGCTTCACCAAGCTACTATTATGCCAAGAAAATCATTAAGCTGATCCATTCTGTCGCAGATAAAGTCAATTATGATCCGGCGGTCAAACAGCTGATCAAAGTTGTTTTTTTAGAAAATTATAGAGTTTCTATGGCTGAGCGAATTTTTCCGGCATCAGATGTAAGTGAGCAAATTTCAACCGCAAGCAAGGAAGCGTCTGGTACAGGAAATATGAAGTTTATGATGAACGGCGCTTTGACGATCGGCACGCATGATGGCGCTAATATCGAAATCCTTGAGCGGGTGGGCCCTGATTGTATTTACACGTTCGGCTTAAAAGCGGATGATGTTCTATCGTATCAGGAAAACGGCGGTTATAGATCGAGGGAATATTATCAGCATGACCGGAGAATCAGACAGGTAGTCGATCAGCTGATCAATGGTTTTTTTGAGGGAGAAGCAGATGAGTTCGAATCGATCTATGACTCACTGCTCCCGCATAATGATGAGTATTTTGTACTGAAGGATTTCAGCTCATATGCAGATGCGCAAGAGCGAATTCAAGCTGATTATCGAGAACGAAGGAAATGGTCTGAGCGTTCGATTGTAAACATTGCTCATTCTGGATATTTCTCCAGCGACCGCACGATCCGGGAATATGCGAAGGACATTTGGGGCATCAAGCCGATGATATGAAAAAGCCGCTGTATAAGCGGCTTTTTTTGTTCACAGATTCATTGAATCGATAGTAAAGGATAAGAACGTCGCAAATGCACTCCATAAAAAATAAGGCAAAAGAAGATAGCTTGCGGCTCTGCTGTATTTTTTCGCAATGATCAGTAATACGATTGCTGTGATGGCGACAAGCAGGCAGTCAATCGATGCAGCCAGCAGATTTTTTTGCGTAAACTGGAAATAGCTGAATGCCTGATTGAGCACGTAATTTATTAAAAGCGCAAACCAAAAGCTTTTTGCACCTTTAAAAGAAAACGCAGTATATATAATGGCAGCTGAAAGGGAGATCAGGGCAAACAGAATGGCCCAAATGATGCCGATCGCAGATCCGCTTGGCGTCCAGTCGGGTTTTTTTAATGAATTGTACCATTCTTGGTCAACAGGAAACAGGTATCCTGCGGCTGAAAACAGCACGTATGTAATCACAAAAACCGCTATGGCGCCGATCATCTTTTTCATGTTTGCATACCTCCGTATGTATTTATTTTACATTTATACTTACCCTTTAGCTTATAAAGATCAAACCCCCGATATGCGGGGGAAATGATGGGTTTAAATCAGCTGCTGCAATGCGTTTGATTTAATGCGTTCATATTCAAAAGCTGATTCTAATTCTTCCTTCGGTAAAGCAGACTTGCGGACGTATTTTTCGCGAATGACATCGTAAAGCTCATAAGGAAACAGCATATCTATAAACATGACTTGTTTTTGTTCTTCAGTTAATGGGGCTCTGGATTCGTATGCGTTCAGCATGACATGAAATGTCTCGTCATCCCAAACGCCCGTCGTATCCAAAAGCGGAATAATCATTTTGCGCAAATCACGAATAGGCAGATCAAATGATACGGTATCTAAGTCGATGACCCAAATCTGTTCATTTTCTCCTAAGAGTGTATTTCCGGTTCCGTAATCCTGGTGGCAAAGGTTAGGGCTTTTTTTCAGCTGTTCAGTCCATGGAACATAGGCCGATTGCAAAAGCTGGTCTTTGATGCGCAGGCCGTCTTCAATGAAGCGGTCTATCTCCTGAAGATAAAGCTGTGAGAATGGGTCTTCTTTTTCCGCTCTCGCCATCAGCTTCCACGTTTCCATCTGTTTGCACCGTTTCGTGTAGTGGTTCGGCCAGCGCCCTAATTTGGTAAATACGGGAACGCCATTCGGCGGCTGATATCCGACGGACGCTGTATGGAAATCAGCAAGGCCTTTCATGATAAACTCCAAGTCTTGCTTTACAGTCAGCTCAAACGGTCTTCCTTCAATCCAGTCATATACGACAAATAGAAAGGAGCCGTGCTTGGAATATAGGCTGCCTTTTTTGTTTGGGAGTATGCCAGGAACATTCATGCCTTTTTTTGCTAAATAATCCTGCGCGAAAATGGAAAATAACGCTTTCTTTTCCGGTCTGTGTATTCGTTTCAGACAAACCGCGCCGGAGCCTGTGTGGACCTTCCAGACCAGCGCCATCTGATTTCCCTGAATGACGTCTATTTTTTCAGCCTGCACATCCCATCCTTGAAGCACATTTTCAGCCAGCTCCGTTAATTTTTTTTCATCTTCTGCTGATAAAGGAAGCTCTGATGAATTCCCCTCCTCAATGACTTCGTGGTTTTCTGCCATTAAAGGACACATCCTTACCTGTTTTACTCCTACCTTATGAATCAAAAGGAAAAAATGATTGAGATATTTGACTATATTTAATAGAAGAATATGGTTGTTTACCCGTTTTGTTTTTGGGGCAGTCCCAATCCGCACAAGTTGGTTGATCAGCCGTATCATGATTCTAACTAGTTAAAAATCATGCAGGAATGGAGGCTATGTATGAAAATAGCACTGATCGCCACAGAGAAGCTTCCTGTCCCATCGGTTCGAGGAGGCGCCATTCAAATCTACCTCGAAGCGGTTGCCCCTTTAATTGCCAAAAAACATGAGGTGACTGTGTTTTCTATTAAAGATCCTAATCTCGCTGATAGAGAGACTGCAGAAGGTGTCCATTATGTGCATTTGGATGAAGACCGTTATGAAGAAGCTGTTGGAGAAGAGCTGAGAAGGAGCCGCTTTGACCTTGTGCATGTTTGTAATCGCCCAAGCTGGGTTCCAAAATTGAAAAAACAGGCGCCGGACGCTGTTTTTATATTAAGCGTTCACAATGAAATGTTTGCTTACGATAAAATCAGCCAGGCAGAAGGAGAGATTTGCATCGATTCCGTAGCGCAGATTGTTACGGTCAGCGATTATATAGGACAGACGATCACAAGCCGTTTTCCGTCAGCCCGATCAAAAACAAAAACAGTTTATTCCGGTGTGGATTTAAAAGCGTACCATCCCCGCTGGACGAATGAAGGACAGCGGGCTCGCGAAGAGATGCGAAGTGAGCTGGGGCTTCACGGCAAAAAAATCGTCCTATTTGTCGGCCGTCTTAGCAAAGTCAAAGGCCCGCACATTTTATTGCAGGCTTTGCCGGACATCATTGAGGAGCATCCCGATGTCATGATGGTGTTTATCGGGTCCAAATGGTTCGGAGATAATGAATTAAATAACTATGTCAAACATCTTCATACCCTTGGCGCGATGCAAAAGGATCATGTCACATTTATTCAATTTGTGAAGCCAAAGGACATTCCGCGACTTTATACCATGTCAGATGTATTTGTGTGCTCTTCGCAATGGCAGGAACCTTTAGCAAGGGTGCATTATGAAGCGATGGCTGCGGGACTGCCTATCATTACAAGCAATCGGGGAGGCAATCCAGAGGTCATAGAGGAAGGGAAAAACGGCTACATCATTCATGACTTTGAAAATCCTAAACAATATGCCGAACATATCAATGATTTGCTGAGAAGCTCGGAAAAGCGGGAACGGCTTGGGAAATACAGCCGCCGTGAGGCAGAAAGCAATTTCGGCTGGCAGAGGGTGGCTGAAAATCTGCTCAGCGTCTATGAAAAGAACAGATAGAAGGGGTGAACAGAGTGTACCAAAAAGAGCATGAAGAACAGATTGTGTCTGAAATTCTCAGCTATTATCCTTTTCATATTGACAATGTGGCGCTGAAATCGAACAAAAGCGGACGCAAAATCTGGGATGTTCAAACTGATCATGGCCCAAAGCTGCTAAAAGAAGCGCAAATGAAGCCGGAGCGGATGCTTTTTATCACTCAGGCACATGCCCATTTACAAGAGAAAGGGCTGCCGATAGCGCCGATTCATCAAACAAAAAATGGCGGTAGCTGCTTGGGCACGGATCAGGTTTCTTACAGCTTATATGACAAAGTGACAGGAAAAGAAATGATTTACTATGATGCAGAGCAAATGAAAAAAGTCATGTCGTTTGCAGGCCATTTTCATCATGCGTCAAAAGGATATGTTTGCACAGATGAAAGCAAGAAGAGAAGCAGGCTGGGAAAATGGCATAAATTGTACCGATGGAAGCTGCAGGAACTTGAAGGGAATATGCAGATCGCAGCATCTTATCCTGATGACGTATTTTCGCAAACTTTCTTAAAACATGCTGATAAAATGCTGGCAAGAGGAAAAGAAGCACTTCAAGCGCTTGATGACTCAGAATACGAAACCTGGACAAAAGAAACGCTCGAGCATGGCGGATTCTGTTTTCAGGATTTTACATTGGCACGTTTGACTGAGATCGACGGGGAGCCCTTTTTAAAGGAGCTTCACTCGATTACCTACGATTTGCCTTCAAGAGACCTTCGTATTCTGCTGAATAAAGTGATGGTTAAGCTTTCGGTGTGGGATACTGATTTCATGGTTGCACTGCTTGCGGCCTATGACAAAGTGTATCCGCTCACAGAAAAACAGTACGAGGTACTTTGGATTGATCTCGCGTTTCCGCATTTGTTCTGTGCAATCGGCCATAAATATTATTTGAAGCAAAAGAAAACGTGGTCAGATGAGAAGTATAACTGGGCGCTGCAAAATATGATTTCCGTTGAAGAATCTAAAGATTCGTTTTTGGATAAACTGCCGGAACTGTATAAAAAGATAAAAGCGTATCGGGAGGCGAATTGACATGAGGTCATCGAGACAAAAAGCCTCTATTTCTAAATTGGATCTCGACCAATTCGTATTTACACCGCCTGGGTCAATGGGATGGCAGGCTCATGACTCAATCTCAGCTGAGAAGGAGGAAGAGGAGAAGCATTTGGCTGTGGGCAGCATCCGAGAGCTTCCTCACATCAATGCACCGAAAGAATATCAAGAAGAAACGAAGGAAAAGGAAACTGAACACAAAATCATCAATGATGAGGAAGAAACGAAATTTGAAACTGCTCGAGAGCCTGAGGAGGAGCGTGAGTCGAAACGCTCAATGCCGCTCTTTGAGGAAGAAGAGCATGATGATGAAGAACCAGAATTAGCGGAGGAAGCCAGAGTGGAAATCATCATTCTTCCAAGTGATTCTAAACCAGCTCCATGGTTTTCTTCAGCTGTAAAGCGAAAGGCATAAAGTCACTTTTATGCCTTTTTTTGAGCACTCTGCAACAAAAAACAGCCCGTTTTCCAACGGAGCTGTGTAGGTTTTATGATTTTGCTTTCACAAAAAGCTGATTGATAGATGATAAATCAAGGTTTTGCGTCAGAAAAGGCGGGGGGAATTGTTTGTTTTTCGGGGTCAAAACGGATTGGTAAACTGCATTGAGCCGTTTGGCAGCATGTGTAAAGGTAAATAACGCTTCTACATGCTTTCGGCCGTTTTTTGTCATTTTGTTCATTAATTCTTGATCTGTAAAGGCTCTGTCAATTGCTTTTGCAAATGAAGAAGGTTTGTTGTAGCTGTCAATGACAAGGCCGGTGACTTCGTGTTTTACGACCTCTCCGTTTCCGCCCCGGTTTGTGGTAATTAAGGGCGTGCCGGCTGCCATTGCTTCATAATTCACACGGGCGAGCGGTTCATTCCACTGAGAGCTGCACACAAATACATCTGCCATCAGAAAAAGGTTTGGTATGTCGTCTGCGGGAATGAATTTTGTAAAGATCACGTGGTCTCTGTACGGCAGCGCCAGCTTGCGAAGATAGGTGACATATTGATTTTCGCTGTCATCGCTGAACCACTTCCCGCCCGCTATGACAAGTACAGCATCAGGATGCTGCTGCAAAATCCTTCTCATGCTGTGGATGAGAAGGTGAGGCCCTTTTGTCGGGCTTAAGCGGCCGGCGAATAAAATAACTTTTTTATCCTCAATGTCGTATTTTTTTCGGTATGTTTCTCTGACAGCCGCGCCTTTCGTCGTCCAGACGGGCGGATAAGCGTGTAAATCAACGCCCGAGTACACGACTCTTGTGATGTCCTCGGCTTCAGGGAAACGATCGATGACGGTTTGTTTAATAAATTCGCTGACAGTTGTGATCATGGAGACATTGTCGAGTACTTCTTTTCCTTGCGCGAAGGTCATCTTTTTTTCAGAAAACATTTCGTTATGCAGGCTCAGAATGATCTTGCTGTTTGGTGAAGCCTTTTTATATAAAGAGACATTTAAAGGCCTGTTAAACACATGAATGAGGTCAAAGGAAGAGGCTCGCAGCTCTTCGGCTACCGCCTCTCGGTAATGCTCTTTTGGCAGATGGATATAATGTACGCCGTTTTTCGTTTCTCTTTTTGGAAGCGATGGATCTTCTATTGAAAAAATGGTCAGGTCGTAGCGGCTGCTGAAATAGGGCGTGACACCGTCAATCATCATTTGAATAGCGCCGCCGCGTACCGCGGGCGCCGGCAGCTTTTCTGTACAGATAAAGGCAAGCTTCATTTTCATTCCCCCTGATACAGCGACGATAAATAGGCAATTTCGTTAGTCAAGCCATCCTTTAAGGATGTGGCGGGATCATAATGCAAGAGCTGCTTTGCTTTTGAAATATCCGCCCACGTGTTGCTCGGTTCCCCTGCTATTTTGTCCGAAAAGTGCAGTGTTGCTTTTTTACCGGAAATCTCTTCAATGAGGGAGACAACCTTTAAGACTGAGGCACGTTCAGCACCGCCGATATTTACCGTTTCACCAATAAGGTGGGGTTTCCCAAGAACAGCGGTGATGCCTTTGACACAGTCGCTGATGTAAGTAAAATCTCTTGACTGCTGCCCGTCACCGAAGATCGTGAGCGGCTTTTGCTGAAGGTGCTGCTTGATGAGCCGGTGAAAAGCCATGTCCGGCCGCTGTCTTGGTCCGTAAACGGTAAAAAAACGGAGAATCACAATTGGAATGCCAAAGCTTTGTTGATACACATGGCAAAGCTTTTCGCCGGTAAGCTTTGTTACCCCGTATGGAGATAAAGGAGAAAGCGACGTGTTCTCGCTGACTTTTCCTTGTTTTTCGCCATAGACGGAAGAGGTGGATGCAAAGATGAACGTTTGAATAGGATGTTCCCGGGATGCCTCAAGGAGTCTTTGGAGCGCTTGGATATTATGTGCGGCATATGGGTGAAAATGATTGCCCCAGCTTGAGCGGACACCCGGAATGGCCGCCAAATGAAAGATGACGTCCACTCCTTCCAGTAAGGGAGAAAGATCCGCTGTCAGCAGATTTTCCTTTATAAACGTAAATCGTTTTTCTTGCAGCAGGGTTTTAAGGTTTTTTAATTTTAAGGAAAATGGAGTAGGACCGATAAAGTCATCGATTCCGATAACGTGATGTCTCTTATCCTTCAGTAATTCTTCGCAGAGGTGGGAGCCGATAAATCCCGCTGCTCCTGTGACGAGTATTCTCATGGGCGCCCAACCCCCGTACAGATCAGGCCGCAAGCCTCGATCGGTTCTTTTTTCAGTACGTTGCGTCCGTCAATCACAAGACGCCCTTTCATGATGCCTGCAGCCTTTTTCCAATCAAACGCTAAAAACTCAGGCCATTCTGTCGCCAAAAATAAAAAGTCACTCTCTTCTATCGCATCAAAAGCTTGAGAATGCTGAGTTGCATGTTGCCGCAAATGTTCTGGAAGGACAGCTTCAGGATCATATGCATGAACATCACATCCCAGCTCTGCCAGCCCTTCAATCAGTCTGACGGCCTGAGAATTTCTGGTGTCATCGGTATGGGGTTTGAAGGAAATGCCGAGTACAGCTGCTTTCTTGCCTTGAAGTGTATCGAAGAATGACTGTATTTTTTTGATATACAGGCAGAGCTGGGTGTCGTTAATGTGCTGCACGGCTTGAAGCAGGAAGGTCTCCGTGTTTTTTTCCTTGGCAGCAAATTGCAGCGCCTGCAGATCCTTTGGAAAACAAGAGCCGCCGTATCCGATGCCAGCCTGCAAAAAGTGCCTCCCGATTCTCGGATCTAGTCCGATAGCGCGGGAAATATCCGAGATATCTGAATGATAGGCTTCACATAAACGGGCCATTTCGTTAATGAACGAGATTTTGGCTGCTAAAAAGAAATTGTTGGCATATTTGATCAGCTCTGCTCCTGTTAAGCTTGTAATGATATAAGGTGTGTCAATGTGTTTGTAAATAGATTTGACGATTGCTGCCGATACGTGATCGCCTTCCTGAATACCGATGACCGTTTTGTCAGGATGCAGCATGTCATATAAGGCGTTGCCTTCCCGCAGAAACTCGGGATTGGATACGATGTTAAACAAACTTTCAGACACACCGGAGTCAACCAGCTGTTTTGCTATGTTTTCATTTGTCCCGGGCGGAACAGTGCTTTTCGTAATAATGGTTTTATACGATCGAATCGCCTCGCTCAAATCGCTGATGACGGACTGCAGGGCTTTCGTATCAGCTGACCCGTCCGAACGCGGTGGGGTTCCGACTGCGATAAAGATGACGGGACATTTCTCCATGCTCGATTTCACTTCAGAAGAAAACGAGAGATTGCCGTAATGGTTTATTGCATCAGAAAGCCCAGGCTCGTAAAAGGGAATGTCTCCATTTTTCAGCTGCTCGATTTTTTTGACGTCTTTGTCTGTGCATATCATGTCATGCCCGATGGATGCCAGTGCCGCTGATAAAGTTAAACCGACATATCCGGCGCCAACCACACAAATTTTCATCACCTGAGCTCCTTTTCAAGATTACTGGTCATATATCAATATCCTATTAAAAAAGGGCTGGTTCGTGATTCCGCTTTCTGCCCAGTTGCGTCCGCCTAATTTCACATGGACAAACATCGGGATGCGCTCATGGAATATCATGTAATAAACATAAGCTGAGGGGAAAATACCATGATAAAAAAAGCGATCATTCCTGCCGGAGGATTCGGCACGAGAAATCTGCCGGTGACGAAGGTGATTCCGAAAGAAATGTTTCCGATAGGGTCTAAGCCTGTAATTCATTATATTGTTGAAGAACTAAAGGAGTCAGGCATTGAGGACATTTTGATGGTTGTATCGAGCCATAAAAACCTGATTGTCGACTACTTCGATTCCTCTTTGGCACTCGAAGCTTTTCTGGACTCCCGGAATAAACTGCATTTACTCAGTGAGCATCCAATTCCGGATATACGAATTCACTATGTGCGCCAGCCTTATGCAAAGGGTCTGGGTGATGCCATTTCTTACGGAAGGCCATTTGCAGGCGGAGAGCCTTTTGCCGTCGTTTTGCCCGATGATCTGATTTTTTCCGCCAATCAGCCGGTTTTAGGGCAGCTGATTGAAGCGTATACGAAATATCAGTCCAGTGTGATCGGCTTAAAAGAAACAAAGGCGGAGGATTTACATCATTACGGGGTGATAAAGGGGGAACCTGTTGAAAAAGGGATTTATCGCATCCAGGATATTGTGGAAAAGCCTAAACAAAACCCGCCTTCTCATTTTGCCGCAGCAGGACGTTATATTTTCACACCGGATATCTTTGATAAGCTGGACGAATTAGAAGCTGATAGCGGAGGAGAAGTGCAGGTAACAGATGCAATTAAAGCTTCACTCGGGGCATGCAATGTTTACGGGAAATTGCTAGAGGGCGAGCGGTATGACATCGGCCTGCAAAAGGATTATTTGAGGCTGATTTCCGATATGCTGAAAACGGAAAAGAACCCCCGATAATCGGGGGTTCAATCAGCGTGGAGATCGCCGAATGTTGTCATGATTCCCTCTTCGTCAAGCTCTTCCTCATAACGCTCATGGGCCCTGCTTTGATAAACTGTAATTTCTTTGCCGGTGATATCAGTAGCAATGAAATTTTCGTAAGACTCCGTATTGCCGATATTCTCTTCGGCGTTCATCGTCATATCATCGTAGCTGAGCGGCGGATTTTCCATATCCTGCGGCGTTTGCGAGTTACCGTATTTTTCGACATCCTGATAGGAATCTTCACTGTCATATGGCGCTCTGATTTCTTCATCATCATCAAATTCAAATTGCCCGAAAGGTGTTTCTTCTTCAATCGGACGGTCTTTGGACACCACGTCCTGTGACGAATACTCCGCGAGTGTTGTGGCAGTCGGAAGCGCCTCAAGTCTTTCGTAAGGGATTTCCTTTCCGCTGACTTCACAAATACCGTACGTACCGTTTTCTATCGCTTTTAATGAATGCTCAATGTCCCGAAGGTGCTCTCGCTCATGTAAATCGAGAGCGATGTCTTTTTCACGCTCGTAAAGTTCGGTTGCATGGTCTCCGGGGTGGTTATCATAAGCTGAAAGTTCACCCATTGAATCATACGGAAAGGCTGAATTGAGCTGAAAATGGTCATTGTCTTTGAAACGGTTTAAGATATCTTTTTTTGTTTGCTCCAGTTCATTTTTTAAATGCTGCAGCTGGTCTTTTGTAAGCAATGTGATCGCCTCGTTTCTCTTTGATGCATACCTTTAGTATGAACAGATCGCCGGAGAACTTTCATAAATGCCGGATGGAGGAATATAGGGGATTTTCCTTTTATGGTAAGCGGATACAAGCTTTGCTACCAGTGGAGAAAGAAATTTAAGCTTTGTTTCTTTTTCATTTCTGAAATTAGGTTTATAATAGGTAAGGCAGGCCATTTGGACTGCACGATCTGTGTTTGACACAAAGAAGACACAGGTGTATGGTATTAAAAGCATTTTAAGGATTATGGAGGAATGTCTCATGGTGACAACGGTGCAGCGTACGTTCCGAAAGGAAGTTCTACATGCATTACATAAAGCCAAAGAAGTCAACCATGCTGTCTTAATAAGCTATTCGAGACAAATCGAGTCTCTTGACCCTCTATCATTTTTCAATTACAGAGCAAAAAAATATACAGGCAATCGATTTTTTTGGTCAGATCCTGAAAGTGAATTGACAATAGTCGGTCTTGGCAAAGAAGCGGTTTTCCAGACAAATCAAAAAAACAGCGAGCGGTATCGTGAGGTTTTTGAACAATGGGAGCGCTTTAAAAAGACGGCTTTTCATATTTATGAAGAAGAAAAGCTGCAGCATTCTGCAGTGGGACCTGTGTTATTCGGAGGATTTTCTTTTGACCCTTGCGAAGAAAGAGGTACACAATGGGACCATTTCTCGGAAGGGGATTTCTTTGTGCCTTCGCTTATGCTGACAATGACTGCTGAAGGCCCTTTCTTAACAGTTAACAGATGGGTAAAAGGAGAAGAAGACGCAGAGGCTGTTTTGGAAGGCTTACAAGCTTTTGCAGCGGAATTAATTGTTCCTGATTTAGAGCTGGGAAGCCAGGCTATGATTGAAGCATCTCAAGAGCTGGATAAGGATGATTGGCTGAAAGCAATCGAAACGGCAACAAGCCAAATTAAAGAGAAACAATATGATAAAGTGGTTCTTGCCCGAGAGCTGCTGCTAACGTTTGACGGTCCAATCCAAATTGAACCGGTGCTTAAAACGCTTCTGAACGATCAGCAGACAAGTTATGTTTTTGCAATTGAACAAGAAGGCAAAACTTTTGTCGGCGCATCTCCAGAAAGACTGATCAAAAGGGACGGCAGCACTGTCATGTCTACTTGTCTGGCAGGCTCCATTAAACGAGGCGTGAATGAAGAAGAAGACCGCCGGATCGGGCTTGAATTATTAAACGATGAGAAAAACCTGCTTGAGCATGATATTGTCGTAGGCATGATTCATAACGCTTTTGAATCAGCCTGTTCGGAGGTTGAAAAGCCTGATGGACCTGTATTATACAAAACAAAAAGCGTTCAGCACCTATTTACGCCGATTATCGGACAGCTGCGTGACTCTGCTTCGATTTTTGACTTAATTGAGAAGCTGCATCCCACTCCGGCGCTTGGGGGAGCCCCTAAGGAAAAAGCTGTTGAAGTGATCAGAGAGATTGAACCGATGACTCGCGGCTGGTATGCAGCCCCTATCGGCTGGATTGACAGCCAGGATAACGGGGAATTCGCAGTAGCCATTCGTTCCGGACTGATCGAAGGCAGTACAGCAAGGCTGTTTGCCGGGTGCGGTATTGTGGAAGACTCGGAACCAATCTCGGAATATGAAGAAACGCAGATTAAATTGAAGCCGATGATCTCTGCATTAGGAGGTGAGAGGCGTTGACTGTCAACCCGATTACTCATTACATCGGAAGTTTTATTGATGAATTCGCCCTTTCCGGAATTACGGACGCCGTCGTTTGTCCCGGCTCAAGATCCACGCCGCTGGCTATTCTTGCTGCCGCGCACCCCGATATTAGCGTCCATGTCCAAATTGATGAAAGATCGGCCGGGTTTTTTGCACTAGGATTGGCAAAAGCGAAGCAGCGTCCCGTACTATTGATCTGCACATCAGGAACAGCCGCGGCCAATTTTTATCCGGCTGTGGTTGAAGCCCATTATTCAAGGGTGCCAATTATTGTGTTAACTGCTGATCGGCCTCATGAGCTGCGCGAAGTAGGCGCACCGCAGGCTATTAATCAGCACTTCTTATTCGGTAACTTTGTTAAGTTTTTCACAGACTCTGCTCTTCCTGAAGAGTCTCCGCAAATGCTGAGATACATCCGAACGCTGGCAAGCCGCGCTGCCGGTGAAGCACAAAAACGACCAATGGGGCCTGTCCATGTGAATGTGCCGCTGCGCGAACCGCTGATGCCGGATCTTTCGGATGAGCCGTTTGGAAGAATGAGAACAGGCCGTCATGTGTCTGTAAAAACGGGTACGCAGTCTGTTGACCGCGAATCCCTGTCTGATGTGGCTGAAATGCTCACAGAGGCTGAAAAAGGAATGATCGTCTGCGGAGAGCTCCATAGTGAAGCGGATAAGGAAAACATTATTGCGCTGTCAAAAGCGCTTCAGTATCCGATTTTAGCGGATCCGCTGTCTAATCTGCGGAATGGTGTTCACGATAAAAGCACTGTCATTGATGCGTATGATTCATTTTTAAAAGATGATGAGCTGAAGCTGAAACTTCGTCCTGATGTTGTCATCCGGTTTGGGCCGATGCCTGTTTCAAAACCGGTTTTCTTATGGCTTAAGGATGATCCGGCGATTCAGCAAATCGTGATTGACGAGGATGGAGGGTGGAGAGACCCGACACAGGCAAGCGCGCATATGATCCATTGTAATGCGTCTGTTTTTGCTGAGGAGATCATGGCAGGCCTTACTGCTGCCACCAGATCATCAGAGTGGCTTGAGAAGTGGCAGTTTGTCAATGGGCGGTTCCGCGAGCATTTGCAAACCATCAGCATTGAAGATGTTTCCTTTGAAGGCAATCTCTATCGAATCCTTCAGCATCTTGTGCCTGAAAACAGCTCGCTGTTTGTTGGCAACAGCATGCCGATCAGGGATGTTGATACGTTTTTTGAAAAGCAGGAACGCCCTTTTCGGATTTATTCAAACCGGGGCGCAAACGGGATAGACGGTGTCGTCTCCTCTGCGATGGGGGTATGTGAAGGAACAAAAGCGCCTGTTACCCTTGTGATTGGAGATTTATCTTTTTATCATGATTTAAACGGCCTGCTCGCGGCCAAAAAACTGGGCATTCCTCTTACTGTGATTCTTGTCAATAATGACGGCGGAGGGATCTTTTCCTTTTTGCCACAGGCTTCTGAGAAGACACACTTTGAAGATTTGTTTGGCACACCGACTGGGCTCGATTTCAAGCATGCGGCTGCACTTTACGGCGGAACGTATTCATGCCCGGCTTCATGGGATGAATTCAAAACAGCTTACGCGCCGCAGGCAGACAAGCCCGGACTCCATTTGATCGAAATCAAAACGGATCGCAAATCGAGAGTCCAGCTTCATCGCGATATGCTGAACGAGGCTGTGCGGGAAGTGAAAAAGCAATGGGATCTGTAAACATAACGGTGTCAGATGGTGTCCGATATGCTGTGACAGACGTCGGGCCGGATGCTTCCGAAGCCGTCGTCTGTCTGCACGGGTTTACTGGCAGCAAACAATCATGGACTTTTCTTGATGAGATGCTGCCTGATTCCCGCTTGATCAAAATTGATTGTTTAGGGCATGGTGAAACCGATGCCCCGCTGAATGGGAGAAGATACAGCATAAGCCGGCAAGTTTCTGACCTTGCTGAGATTTTTAATCAATTAAAACTTCACAAAGTGAAATTGATTGGGTATTCTATGGGAGGAAGGCTTGCTTACTCTTTTGCGATGACATATCCAAAGCGGGTATCGGCACTTGTGCTTGAAAGCACAACGCCGGGACTCAAAACGCTTGGAGAACGGCGGGAGCGGATCATGCGGGACCGGAAGCTTGCTGATTTTATTTTGCGTGACGGGATCAAAGCGTTTGTTGAGTATTGGGAGAATATCCCTTTGTTTTCATCCCAGCAGCGGCTGGCTGAAGATATTCGGCACAGGATACGATCGGGCCGTCTGCGGAACAATAAGATTGGGCTTGCGAACAGTTTAACCGGCATGGGCACCGGTTCACAGCCTTCCTTGTGGAGCCGTGTAGAAGAAATAGCTGTTCCTGTGCTCCTTATCTGCGGCGAGTGGGACGAAAAATTTTGCGCCATCAATCAAGAGGTGCATAAGATGCTTCCTTCTAGTAGAATAGAGATTGTTCCAAAGGCAGGACATACGGTCCATGTGGAACAGCCGCGATTGTTTGGTAAAATAGTGAGTGAGTTTTTGACAAGCATCTGACTCATTCACATAGAGAATAAAAGGAGGTCATCATATGGCTGAATGGAAAACAAAACGGACATACGATGAGATATTGTATGAAACGTATAATGGCATTGCAAAAATAACAATCAACCGACCTGAGGTACATAATGCGTTTACCCCTAAAACGGTTGCTGAAATGATTGATGCGTTTGCTGACGCAAGAGACGACCAAAATGTTGGGGTTATCGTGCTTGCCGGCGCAGGGGACAAAGCATTTTGTTCTGGCGGAGACCAAAAAGTGCGCGGTCACGGTGGATATGTAGGAGACGACCAGATCCCGCGTCTAAACGTATTGGATCTTCAGCGTTTAATCCGTGTCATTCCGAAACCTGTTGTCGCGATGGTGTCTGGATATGCGATCGGCGGAGGCCATGTGCTTCACATCGTATGTGACTTGACAATTGCTGCAGACAACGCAATTTTCGGACAAACAGGCCCTAAAGTGGGAAGCTTCGATGCAGGTTACGGTTCTGGCTACCTGGCTCGAATTGTAGGGCACAAAAAAGCACGTGAAATCTGGTACCTATGCCGTCAGTACAACGCACAGGAAGCACTGGACATGGGTCTTGTCAACACAGTCGTTCCTTTGGAACAGCTTGAAGAAGAAACGATTAAATGGTGTGAAGAAATGCTTGAAAAAAGCCCGACCGCACTGCGCTTTCTTAAAGCTGCGTTTAACGCGGACACAGACGGACTTGCTGGAATTCAGCAGTTTGCAGGGGATGCTACCCTTCTTTACTACACAACAGATGAAGCAAAAGAAGGCCGTGATTCCTTCAAGGAAAAACGCAAACCTGATTTCGGACAGTTCCCTCGTTTCCCGTGATCAGCAATACTTAGTCAACCAACAGCTTGAGACTTTGCGGTCCAAGCTGTTTTCTTTTCAATACAGACATTTTACCTCGGAGATGATGACATGCTGACAGAACAGCCCAACTGGCTTATGCAGCGGGCACAGCTGACACCTGAGAGAATTGCTCTCATCTATGAAGACCAAACCGTAACTTTTGCAGAATTGTTTGCCGCGTCTAAACGAATGGCGGAACAGCTTGCCGCTCATTCGGTTCGGAAAGGGGATACTGCGGCTATTTTGCTCCAAAACCGTGCAGAAATGGTATACGCTGTTCACGCTTGTTTTTTGCTAGGTGTTAAAGCGGTGCTTTTGAATACAAAGCTGTCAACACATGAAAGGCTGTTCCAGCTGGAGGATTCCGGCTCCGGCTTTTTACTGACAGACTCAAGCTTTGACAGAAAAGAGTATGAACATTTCGTTCAAACGATTGATGTGGATGAATTGATGAAAGAAGCCGCGGGGGAAATGGAGATCCAGGCTTATATGCAAATGGATGCAACGGCGACGCTGATGTATACATCGGGTACGACAGGAAAGCCAAAGGGAGTTCAGCAAACGTTCGGAAACCATTATTTCAGTGCGGTGTCGTCCGCGCTTAATTTGGGTATAACAGAACAAGACCGCTGGCTTATCGCATTGCCGCTCTTTCACATCAGCGGCTTGTCCGCATTATTTAAATCTGTGATCTATGGAATGACTGTCGTGCTTCATCAGCGTTTTTCCGTAAGCGATGTGCTGGATTCTATCAACAGGCATGAAGTGACAATGGTATCTGCGGTGCAGACTATGCTGGCCAGTCTTTTACAAGAAACAAGCCGCTGCCCTGAATCCATCAGATGCATTCTTCTCGGCGGCGGTCCTGCACCGCTGCCATTGCTTGAGGAATGCCGTGAGAAAGGATTCCCTGTCTTTCAGTCATATGGAATGACAGAAACTTGCTCACAAATTGTTACCCTGTCGCCGGAATTTAGCATGGAGAAGCTCGGATCTGCGGGGAAACCGCTGTTTTCATGTGAAATCAAAATCGAGCGGGACGGACAGGCTTGTGAACCGTTCGAACACGGTGAAATTATGGTCAAAGGCCCGAATGTCATGAAAAGCTATTTTAACCGAGAGCGCGCAAACGAAGCCTCCTTTCAAAATGGCTGGCTGAAAACAGGTGATCTTGGGTATTTGGACAATGAAGGCTTTTTATATGTATTAGACAGACGTTCAGATCTGATCATTTCTGGCGGAGAAAACATTTATCCGGCCGAAGTGGAGTCAGTGCTGCTTTCACACCCCGCTGTGGCCGAAGCCGGAGTTTCAGGGGATGAGGACAGAAAATGGGGAAAAGTGCCTCACGCCTATCTTGTCCTTCACAAGCCTGTGAGCGCAGAAGAATTGAGGGCATACTGCAAAGAACGCTTGGCGAAGTATAAAATTCCGGCAAAATTCTTTGTGCTTGACCGCCTGCCGCGCAATGCGTCTAATAAGCTCTTGCGAAATCGGCTGAAGGATGCGCGTAAAGGAGAACTGCTATGATCGAAATAGAAAAAATTACGCTTTACCATTTGAGCATGAATTTAAAGAAACCGTTTAAAAACAGTATCGAAACGCTTCAAGAGCGCAAATTTCTGATCGTGGAAGCCATTGATACATCCGGTGTTACAGGCTGGGGAGAAGTTTCTGCTTTCTCTTCTCCTTGGTACACCGAGGAAACCATTGGAACATGTTTGCATATGCTAAAAGATTTTTTTATTCCAAATGTCGTCGGCCGTGAATTTAATCACCCTTCAGAAGTGCCGGACAGCCTGGCGCGGTATAAAGGAAACCGGATGGCAAAAGCGGGACTTGAATCGGCTGTCTGGGATATCTATGCCAAAAAGAAGGGCATATCTCTTGCTGAGGCATTGGGCGGAACAAGAGATAAAGTCCCTGCCGGAGTGGTTGTCGGCCTGGCACCCCTTGACGATATGCTGAAGGAAATTGAAAGCTATCAAAAAGAAGGTTATCAAAGAATAAAAATTAAAATTCAGCCTGGGCAGGATGTGGAATTGGTCAAGGCCATCCGCAGCCGGTTCCCAAACATCCCGCTCATGGCTGATGCCAATTCCTCCTATGAGCTGAAGGATATCAGCCGCTTAAAGGAGCTTGATGAATTCCAGTTAATGATGATTGAGCAGCCTCTTCAAGCTGACGACATCGTTGACCACCGCCACTTGCAGAAACATTTGAAAACGGCCATTTGCCTTGATGAAAGCATTTGTTCAGTTGATGATGCGAGACGGGCGATTGAGCTGGGAAGCTGCAAAATTATTAATATAAAGCCTTCGCGTGTCGGCGGCTTAACAGAAGCTTTAAAAATTCATGATTTATGCAAAGAGCATCACATGCAGGTGTGGTGCGGAGGAATGCTGGAAACCGGCATATCGAGAGCGCAGAACGTTGCGCTTGCTTCACTGCCTCAATTCACAATACCCGGCGATATTTCATCATCTTCACGCTATTGGGATGAAGATATTGTGACCCCTGATATTCGTATTGATAATGGATTTATTTCTGTGTCAAAACAGCCTGGTTTAGGGGTTGAGGTGAACCAAGATATTATGCGAAAATATGTGACCAAAATGGATGTTTTCACACAGCATGGGTAAGAAAAAAGCATTTTGCTATTTTGAATAAATGACACTATGCTGTTACAGTAAAAGTGTTCATTGAATACATCCCTTCTCGTTTGGACCGGCTGCTGACCCAGCCGGTTTTTTTATGTAAATGGAGCTTGACAAAAATGGCCAAACGCGATAATTTTGCACAAAGGAAACTTTTTGTCTTGTATAAACAAAATATGCTTTTGTCTAATTTAATGTCACATGTCTAAGAACTGACAACATAAGATAAAACAATCGGACATTGATGGCAAAGAGGAGGAGAAACATGAAACAAGGGCTGATGGCGGCAGTGTTTTTTGCGGTCTTTGCTTTAACAGGATGCGGAACGGATTCAGCCGGAAAAAGCGCTGATCAACAATTACAAGTGACAGCGACAACATCTCAAATTGCCGATGCAGCAGAAAACATCGGAGGCAAGCATGTAAAAGTCACCTCGTTAATGGGGCCGGGGGTTGATCCGCACCTTTACAAAGCTTCGCAAGGTGACACGAAAAAATTAATGTCAGCCGATGTTGTTCTGTACAGCGGGTTGCATTTGGAAGGGAAGATGGAGGACGTCCTCCAAAAAATCGGCCAACAAAAACAAGCAGCGGCAGTTGCTGAGGCTATTCCGAAAAACAAGCTTATTTCAGCGGGGGAAGGCAAGACGTTTGATCCCCACGTGTGGTTCAGCATTCCGCTATGGATCTATGCAGTGGATGAAATTGAAGCGCAATTCAGCAAAGCAATGCCTCAGCACGCAGATGAATTCCAGAAAAATTCCAAAGCATACAAAGAAGATTTGCAATATTTAGATAAGTGGGCACGCCAAGAGATCGCACACATTCCGGAGAAAAGCCGTGTGCTTGTGACTGCTCATGATGCGTTTGCGTACTTTGGGAATGAGTATGGATTTAAGGTAAGAGGCCTGCAGGGACTAAGCACAGATTCGGACTATGGATTAAGGGATGTTCAGGAGCTGGTTGATCTTTTGACAGAAAAACAAATCAAAGCTGTGTTCGTAGAAAGCAGTGTATCTGAAAAATCAATCAATGCAGTGGTGGAAGGCGCTAAAGAAAAAGGCCATACCGTCACAATCGGCGGCCAGCTTTATTCGGATGCCATGGGTGAAAAGGGCACCAAAGAAGGCACATACGAAGGAATGTTCCGCCACAATATCAACACGATTACTAAAGCGCTTAAATAAAGAATAGAGGTGAAGGATATGTTCCCTGTTGAGCTTGATAATGTGACGGTTGCTTATCATAAAAGGCCTGTGCTGCAGGACATTTCGCTGCAGGTGCCGGAAGGAAAACTGATTGGCATTATCGGCCCAAACGGTGCGGGAAAATCAACCTTGATCAAAACCATTCTCGGTCTTGTGCCCCGGGCTTCAGGAGACATTTCTATTTACGGCAAAGACTATAAGGATCAGCGGACCAGAATCGGATATGTTCCGCAGCGCGGTTCGGTTGATTGGGATTTCCCCACAAGCGCGCTCGATGTCGTCCTAATGGGAAGATACGGAAGAATCGGTTTATTAAAGAGGCCAAAGAAAGCAGATGTGGAAATGGCGAAGGCCGCTTTAGCAAAAGTCGGGATGCTTGATTATGCGAATAGGCAGATCAGCCAGCTGTCAGGCGGCCAGCAGCAGCGGGTGTTTCTTGCCCGGGCACTCTGCCAGAACGCTGACATTTATTTTATGGATGAACCGTTTGCAGGTGTCGATGCAGCGACGGAGCGCGCGATTATGACGCTGTTGGCAGAACTCAAAGAAAAAGGAAAAACCGTGCTTGTCGTCCATCATGATCTGCAGACCGCCGAGGATTATTTCGATTGGATCTTACTGCTTCATTTAAGGAAAATCGCTTTCGGACCGGCGGAAAACGTTTTTACGATCGAAAACCTGCAAAAAACATATGGAGGAAGGCTTGCGTTTTTAAAAGATAAAGTACTGGCAGAAGGACATAAGGAGTGAACGCAATGTTTGAAAGTTTGTGGCTGCAGCTCCAGCATCCGAACACACAGTGGGTGCTGGCCGGTACGCTTTTGCTCGGGACGGCAAGCGGTGTTTTGGGCAGCTTTGTGCTGCTGAGAAAGCAAAGTTTAATCGGCGATGCGATGGCCCACTCAGCTCTGCCGGGTGTATGTCTCGCTTTTCTGCTCGCCGGGCAAAAATCACTGCCTTTCTTTTTGCTGGGTGCGGCGCTCGCCGGACTGCTCGGAACGTTTTGTATTCAGCTGATTCCTCGGCTTTCAAAAACAAAGGAGGACTCGGCGATCGGGATTGTTCTTTCTGTGTTTTTTGGCGTTGGGATCATTCTGCTGACATATATTCAGCAGCAGGAGGCGGGAAGCCAAAGCGGGCTTGATTCTTTTTTGTTCGGCCAGGCTGCTTCATTGGTCAGACAGGATATCATCCTTATTGCAGGAATATCTGCTGTTCTACTGCTCCTGTGTATTGTTTTCTTTAAGGAATTTACATTGATTACTTTTGATCCCGCGTTTGCAAAGGGATTGGGAATCCCGGTGCGTTTTTTGAACGGGCTTTTGGCTAGTCTGATTGTCGGTGCTGTCGTTATTGGGCTTCAGACGGTTGGTGTGATATTAATGGCAGCTATGCTGATTACACCTGCCATAGCTGCAAGATATTGGACCGAACGATTGACAGGGATGATCGTCATTGCCGGGATCACTGGCGGGGTCAGCGGAGTGGCCGGAACCCTGCTGAGCACGACCATGAAGGGAATGGCGACAGGTCCATTAATAATCATATCTGCAACGCTGATCTTTCTTTTTTCAATGATTTGCGCGCCTAAGCGGGGGTTGGCGGCTAAAGCCATAAGGCTGATGAGGCTTCGGCGCAGAACAAGCAGGGAGCAAGTGCTGCTGACGATTTATGAACAGTATGAAAAGAAAGATCTTTGTGTAACAGCTGAGAGTGTAAGAAAGAAAAGGCGTTTATCTCCTTCATTATGCCTTAAGGTTTTAAATGACTTGGAACAAGAGAGGTGCATTAAGTGTATCGAAAATGGAGTTTGGCAAATCACAAGCACCGGGATTGAAAAAGGCTACCACACAGCTTTGAAGCAGCGGATGTATGAAGTGTATCTCATGCATGAAATGGAGCTTGCCAATATAGAATTCGACCAGGACTGCTTTGATCCGGATCGTTTGCCAGGGGAAACGAGAGAACGGCTTTTTTCATTATTAAAGCTGTATGGCCGGATGCCTGAGCTGCGAAAAGCGTCTCATGAAGCCGAGAAGGGACAGATCGTAAATGAGTTTTGAAGCATGGATTATAGCTACCGGTGTATTAGTCGGTGTAAGCTGCGCATTGATCGGCACATTTCTTGTGCTGAGAAGCATGGCAATGCTGGCCGACGCAATCAGCCATACCGTGTTGCTTGGCATTGTCGGCGCTTTTCTAGTGACCGGGAGTCTCGACGGGATTTCTATGTTTATCGGTGCAGCTGTAACCGGATTGTTAACGGCATTTTTGGTTCAGCTTCTTCATAGCAAGGGGGTTCAATCAGATGCTGCCATAGGCGTTGTGTTTACATCCTTATTTGCAATCGGCGTCATTTTGCTTTCTGTTTATGGAGCGAATGTCCATCTCGATATTGAGCACTCGTTAATGGGAGAAATCGCTTTTGTGCCGTGGAATACGATGACGGTATTCGGAGTTGATATCGGGCCGAAAGCGTTTTGGATGCTGGCATCTGTTCTGGTTTTAAACGTAGTGTTGATCAGTGTGTGCTATAAGGAGTTTAAAATCGCTTCGTTTGATCCTCAAATGGCTTTAGCCTTAGGAATACCGGTTTTGCTCATTCATTACGTGCAAATGGGCATGCTGTCTTTGACGACTGTTGCTTCCTTTGATTCAGTGGGTGCTGTATTGGTTGTGGCCATGTTGATTGTTCCGCCTGCTGCGGCACATTTGCTGACAGACCGGCTTCTTTATATGCTGATTCTCAGCGCGTTGATTGGCGGGCTGTCGGCGATCATGGGCTATTTCTTCGCAACGTGGCTTAATGTTTCGATTTCAGGAGCGATGGCGGCCATGACAGGTATATGGTATGCAAGCGCCTTTTTGTTTTCACCTGCAAATGGGGTCATGACTAAAAAGCTGAGAACACTCAACATGCAAAAAGAAAGAGCTGGCTGATGCAGCTCTTTCTTTTAATTACAAATCATGCGGCTTAAACGTTTTGCAGTCTGTTTCCCGGCTGTTTTCAGCCGTTTCACCAGTATGGCTGACAACATAAATGGCATCAGCGGTGCATTTGTTTCCTTTGCCCCAATAAGAACAGTTGTTGACTTCGCATAGAATTTTCTGCTCCATGCCATCCCCTCCTTATAAAGGTTCTGGGTTAGTATAGCCGGCAGGCTTCACCTCTATTCCTCCTGGCGGATATAGCGTTTATCTCGCATAAACATTTTCCAGAAGAAATAAAAGCCCGGAAATAGAATGATAAATGCGACGATATACGTCGCAAACAGTGCCCTGAACGTTGCTGGCTCTGTGAAGCCTGACATGACTGTCACATCGGGATAAATCATATACGGAAGATGCGCCCGCCCGTATGCGTAGCTTGCGAGAAAATACTGTATTCCAATCGCGACAAGTGCAAGCCGCGGTTTTCCGATGTTTTTTCCAAAACTCTTGTTAGGCAAAAACAGAGCGATTCCAGCAATGATAAATGTAATGAACGATGCAATAATCCAAGTAAAATCATTTAGCATACCGCTGTACAGCCAGTTTGCTTCATTTCGCATCGTCACCATAATGCATACAGCAAACAACAGTGAAATCGGTCCGGTGATCAGGGCGCTTTTTCTGTAGGCCCGGTACGCATCCTGTTCCTCTGCCACATTTGAAAAATCAGCAAGCAATAGCGAGGATAAAAATAAGGTGCTTAAAATCGCAAATCCGATAAATGAATAGGCGTTGGGGCTTGAAAAGATTTTAGACATATTCAAGTTATAGATCCCGTCCGTTTTTTCGATAAATCCTCCATGAGTCACAGGAAGCACCAAAATTAAAACAGCAGGAATGATAAAGCCGGAGATTCCGGAAATATATCTTAGCGTTTTCCGCTCTTTTGCTGTGTTTGAAAAAACGAGAAATCCGCTTCGGATCGCTAAAAGCAGCAAAATTATGCTGCCGGGAATTAATAACACGGTGCCGAGCACAAATGTCGCACCGGGAAAAAAACTGAAAAGCGCCACGACGATGGCCACAATAAAGACGTTTGTGACCTCCCAAGTCGGGGACAAAAATCGATTCGCAATATCGGTGGCCTTCATGTGTTCCTTGTTTAAATAGATCATAGACCAAAATCCAGCTCCAAAATCCATTGTCGCCATGACGGCGTAAATAAACACAAAGCCCCAGATAATTGAGATGGCGATCAGAGCGTCAGTTGAAATGTCCATTTGTCGATCTTCCTTCCATTTGGTTTCCTGTTTGCGGAGCCATTACGACTCCGCTGTATTTAAATCTTCGTCAACCGGGTGCTTGCGGAAATAGTACAAGAGCACGTAGACGACAGCTGCGCCTAACACGGCATAAACAAATGTGAAAAACAAGAAGAGCACTCCGATCGAACCAGTCGTTGTCACGACATCCGATGTTTTCAGCAGATGATAGATGACCCAAGGCTGCCTCCCCGTACAGGCGAAAATCCAGCCGAATTCAATGCCGATAAGACTAAAAGGGCCTGCTGTCATGAAAATGACCAAAAGCCACGTCGGGAATCGGTCTTTCTTGAGCACCTTTCTCCAGACCACACCGATAATGGAATAAAGAATCAACAGCATGCCTACTCCGACCATCGCGTTAAACAGCGTGTGAATAAAAAGCGGCGGCCATTCATCTCTAGGAAATGCATTCAATCCCTTTACAACAGTGTCAAAACGGTTCGCTGCCAAAAAGCTTAAAGCCCATGGAATCTCGATAGCCCATTTTACTTTTTCTTCTTTCGGGTCGGTAAAACCGCCGATCGCGAGCGGAGCGTGGGATCTTGTTTCAAACAGGCCTTCCGCACCGGCTAATTTTTCGGGCTGGTATTCGTACAGCATCTGTGCTGATTCGTGTCCGTTCAAAGCGGTCAGCAATGAAAAAATACCGCCGATCGTGAGTGCGAGCAAAAGGGCTTTCCGGTGAAAGCGATAGACCTTTTCCTTTTTTCTCGTCCGGATCATTTTATATGCGGCCACAGAAGCCACGATAAACGCTCCCGTCATAAATGCGGATAAAACGACATGGCCCGCAGTGATAAAAAAGCTTGGGTTGAAGAACGCGGCCCACGGATCAACATCTGTGATTTTTCCGTTTAAAATTTTAAAACCTGCCGGAGTTCCTTCAAAGGCATGGACATTCGTGATCAGAACAGCGGATGCTGCGGCCCCGACTAACACAAAGAAAACAGCAACAATCCTCATTGCAGGTGATAAGCGGTCTGCTGCGTATACATAAATCGACATGAAAAGGGCTTCAACAAAAAAAGCATAGATTTCAATTTGAAACGGCAGGGACATGACCCGGCCGATGACTTCCATAAATCCCGGCCATAAAAGCGCGAGCTGAGTGCCCGCGATCGTTCCGGTCGGTATGGCGACTCCCAGTAAAACGGCTTGTGCTTTCGTCCACCTTTTCGCCATGATCGCATAATGGTCATCTTTCGTTTTTTGATAGATCAATTCCGCCACTAAAATCATGAGCGGCAGACCGACTCCTAGCGTTGCGAAAATGATATGAAAGCCCATTGTCGTGCCAAAAAGGCTTCTGGCCAAAACTAAATCATCCACAATCGTAAACCACCTTTCTCAAATGACGTTCTGTATGTATTTTGGGTTTATTATTTGCTTCCTCGGTTAGATTATTCTTCCTATTCTTAAATGCCATGAGGTTTACGATGAGAGAACAGAGGGAAGGATGTAAGAAGATTGACAAAACGTTTGTGACGTTATAAAATAAAACGTAATTATTACGATTTATTGAAAGGAGATACTCATGAAAGAAGGAATTCATCCAAAGAACCACAAAGTGATATTTCAGGATGTCAACAGCGGCTACCGTTTTCTAAGCACCTCTACTAAAACATCTAATGAAACAGCAGAGTGGGAAGACGGCAACACATATCCCGTCATTAAAGTAGAAGTAAGCTCTGACACGCATCCGTTTTATACAGGCCGCCAGAAATTCAATGAAAAAGGCGGACGAGTTGAGCAGTTCAAAAAACGCTATAACATGGGGAAATAAGGCAGACCTGAGGGTTTGTCTTTTTTTATTATGACGAATAAACAAGTGTTGTGATATATTGAAGAGTAAAAAGAATAGAAAGGGACAATGAACATGAGTCTTCTAAATGATATTCTCGAATTTAACAAGACATTTACTGAACAAAGAGAGTATGAAAAGTATAAAACGTCAAAATTCCCCGATAAAAAAATGGCGATTCTTTCTTGCATGGACACTCGTCTGGTTGAACTGCTGCCGCATTCGATGAATATGCGAAACGGAGATGTGAAAATCATTAAAAGTGCCGGTGCGCTTGTGACACACCCATTCGGAAGCATCATGAGAAGTTTACTCGTCGCAGTGTACGAGCTGAACGCCGATGAGGTATGTGTGATCGGACATCACGATTGCGGCATGAGCAAAATCAGCAGCGAAAGCATGCTTGATAGAATCAAAGAAAGAGGAATTCCGGAAGAACGCATCGAAACATTAAAGTACTCCGGTGTTGATTTTGATCAATGGTTTAAAAGCTTTGATTCAGTAGAAGCAAGTGTGAAAGACAGCGTAGAAGTCATTAAACATCATCCGCTGTTCCCGGAAAACGTTCCAGTCCATGGCTTAGTTATTGATCCTGACACAGGAAAACTGGATCTTGTCGTAAACGGCTATAACGCTTAATGTTTGTGTTTCTTTTCAGGAACGGGATCGACCCCTCCCGGATGGAACGGATGGCATTTCAAAATCCGTTTGATTGTCAGCCAGCCGCCTTTTAAAGCCCCATGTGTTTTAATCGCTTCGATTCCATATTGAGAGCAAGTCGGATAAAAGCGGCATGTTGGCGGCGTCAGCGGCGAGATGAATTTTTGATATCCTCTGATCAGAGCGATAAATAGGGTTTTCATATGTATTCAGCAACCTTTCTGATGCAAGTATAAGAAAAAAAACGCAGATTGAAAAGCTATTCGATTATTCTTATCGGAAAGGTATGTTATAATGAATGTACATTTTTAGAAAAGGGAGAGTGCCATTATGCCTTCAGTAGAAAGTTTTGAGCTTGATCATAATGCGGTTGTTGCTCCATATGTAAGACATTGCGGCGTGCATAAAGTAGGAACAGACGGCGTTGTAAATAAATTTGATATTCGTTTTTGCCAGCCAAATAAACAAGCGATGAAGCCTGACACCATTCACACACTTGAGCATTTGCTCGCGTTTACGATTCGTTCTCATGCAGAGAAATACGATCATTTTGATATCATTGATATCTCTCCAATGGGCTGCCAGACCGGCTATTATCTTGTAGTGAGCGGAGAGCCGACACCAGCGGAAATCGTTGATCTGCTTGAAGACACAATGAAGGAAGCGGTAGAGATTACTGAAATACCGGCTGCGAATGAGAAGCAGTGCGGCCAAGCGAAGCTTCATGATCTGGAAGGCGCTAAACGTTTAATGCGTTTCTGGCTTTCACAGGATAAAGAAGAATTGCTAAAAGTATTTGGCTAAAATAGAAAAGACCTTTTTGCTCAAGCGCAAAAAGGTCTTTTTTGTGACGTCTCATATTTTGTGTACCATTTGCTGTAAGCGTTTGCTACTATTTAGGTAAACGATGAAAGGGTGATGGCATGAAAAAGATGTTGGTTGTTCTGCTTTTTTCTGCTTTTTTGCTTAACGGATGCGGATCTGGCGAAAGCAAAGCAAATACAGATGAGGCGCCCAAGGTTTTGGATGTCAAGCTGACCGGGCCTGAAAAAGTAAATCCCGGAGAAAGCGCTGCTTATGAAGCAGCCGTATCATACGGTGATGAAGCTGTGACAGATGCCGATGAAGTAGAGTTTGAAGTATGGAAAGAAGGGGAAAAAGACGCCAGCCAAATGTTTAAGGCGAAACAAGAAAAAGGCGTATACCGGTTGGAAACAACGTTTAAGGAAGATGGTGTATACACTGTCCAATCCCATGTCACAGCAAAAAAACAGCATAGCATGCCGACCTTAAAAGTCCAAGTCGGAGACGCCGATGCTGCGGGCAATCAGTCAGAAGAGAAGCAATCACATCATCATTGATTGTGTGAATCAGAATGATTTTCTTGCGGTGGATCAATGGTATGCTTTACATTATAGGCTTTTACAGTCGTCCAAATAGTTACAAGCAACACAGCCAGCACAATCAAAATACTTATCGTAATGAGAAGCGTCATGACATTCCACCTCCCGTTTTTTAACAATTGTAGCATAATAGAAGAAATCGTGACAGATAAGGGTAAAAAAGAGGTTTTAGCGTACGATATTAAGGGTATACATAGTCATATAACAAGGAGGAGATACCATGTCAGAACAATTGATTCAAGCAGTGAACAAACAAGTAGCCAACTGGACGGTCATGTATGTGAAACTACATAATTATCACTGGTATGTGAAAGGGAAAGATTTCTTCACTCTTCATGAAAAGTTTGAGGAGCTGTACAACGAAACAGCAACTTATATTGATGACTTAGCAGAACGTCTTTTGGCGCTGGACGGAAAACCGATTGCAACAATGAAGGAATCCTTAGAAACGGCTTCTGTCAAAGAAGCGGCTGGAAATGAAACAGCTGAACAAATGGTTCAAAGCGTATACGATGATTTTACGGTCATCGCGGAAGAGCTGAAAAACGGCATGGATTTAGCTGATGAAGTCGGTGACGAAACAACAGGGGACATGCTTCTTGCGATCCATCAAAATATTGAAAAACATAACTGGATGCTAAAAGCTTACCTGGGGTAAAAGAACGGCCGGACGTCTAAAAACAGACGTCCGGCTTTTCTTTTTGTATCTGAAAAATAGGCGACAACCAGTCCATTTTTCTGAAAAATCCAATCCGGTCGGCTTGTTTTCCATAGAATATCGTAAGGCCGTTTCTGTGAAAGGATGTTGGGATAAATGGATAGAGACTTTGGCATCTTTTCGTTAATAGCAGTCAGCGTTTCAGCAGCGGGTTTTTTCTTCGGAGGTTTTCAGTATTCATTTCTGATTTTGCTCTCTCTTATGGCAATTGAATTTATCAGTACGACTTTGAAGGAAACAATTATTCACAAACTGTCGTTTAAGAAGATATTTGCCCGGCTTGTCAAAAAATTAGTCACGCTGGCTCTGATCTCTGTATGCCACTTTTTTGATCAGCTGCTGAATACACAGGGGTCCATTCGTGACTTGGCTATTATGTTTTATATTCTTTATGAATCTGTGCAAATTGTTGTGACAGCCAGTTCTCTCGGCATACCGGTTCCCCAGGTGCTTGTCGATCTTTTAGAAACGTTAAAAAATAAATTTAAACGCAAACCGTAACTTTTCCCTGTTCGCGGGTCATAATAAAGCCCAGAGCGTCAGTCGCACTTTTCGGCATTAGGTATCGTAAAAAACTGTACGAGCTAGTCTGTATGCAGAACCTGACGGCGTGCTGGGTTTCCCTTATTTTTTGATAAAAGGCTTCCGCAGAAACGTAACTGTGGTATGATGTATGGAAGATAGCTAGGAACGGATTTGAGGGATAAACATGTACGAGTTTAAAGATTATTATCAGAATACTGTTCAGCTTTCCTTTGACAATCAGCCTTTCTCGGACAGCCCGAAGCATGTCTGGGTGATTTGCCGTTTTGGCGGCAAATGGCTTTTAACAGAACATGAGGACAGAGGCTATGAGTTTCCAGGCGGGAAAGTAGAGCCGATGGAGTGCGCGGAAGAGGCTGCGCTTCGGGAAGTAAAGGAAGAGACGGGCGCGAGAGTCAAAAGCCTCAAGTATCTCGGACAGTATAAGGTTCTCGGTAAAGAAAAAGTGATTGTGAAAAATATATATTTTGCAGATATAGAAAAGCTTGAAGAGCAAGCTGATTACTTTGAAACGAAAGGCCCGGTTTTGTTTCACGAGCTTCCGGAGAACCTTTCCCGCAATAAAAAGTTCAGCTTTATTATGAAGGATTCCGTTCTTCCGATCAGTTTGAAAAAACTGAAAGAATCTGGATGGATCGAATAAAAAATCCGGCACATGTGCCGGATTTTTTATTATGTCCTGCCCTTCGTCCATTTCTTTTCCAGCAGCTCGACGCCCTGATACATCAGAGTGGCAAAGATGGCGATGATCAGCAGGCTTAAGAAGACGAGTGTAAAATTGAAGACTTGGAATCCGTAAATAATCATATATCCCAATCCAACCTTCGAAACGAGGAATTCCCCTACAATGACGCCAACCCATGATAAACCGACGTTTACTTTTAATGTTGAAATAATCGCGGGAGAGGATGCGGGCAGTATGGCTTCTTTAAAAATAACCCATTTTTTTGCGCCGAATGTTTTCATGACTTTCGTATAGTTTTCGTCGACCTCCTGAAAGGCGGTGTACACAACGATGGTGGTGATAATGACGCTGATGATGGCTCCCATCGCAATAATGCTGATTAAACTGGGACCGAGTGCGACAATCAGGATCGGGCCTAGGGCCACTTTCGGCATTGCATTCAAGATCACAAGATACGGATCTAAAATCCTGGCAAGCCGATTGGACCACCATAACAAAGCAGCGAGGCACGTGCCCATAAACGTTCCAAGCAAAAAGCCTAGCACCGTTTCGAATAAAGTGACGCCGATGTGTGACAGTAATGAACCGTCACCGAGTTTCTCCAGCAATAAACGCCATACAGCTGATGGAGAGCTGAAGATCAGCGGATCGATCCAGCCTTGCCTGCTGGAGATTTCCCAGCCTGAGAAAAAGAGAATAAATATGGCAAGCTGAAAGGAATGGACATTCCACTTTTCCTTTTTTTGTTTGAATTGATACTGCTCATGAAGCAGATCAATGGTTTCTTTGCTGTTTCTCAAGAGAATTCAGCTCCTTCCATATCGTTTGAAACAGCGTCTGGAAGGATGGCTCCTGGCGGGCGTCAAAAGGCATCATCGAGGCCAATTCCTTAGGAATGGTAAAAATCTGATGGATGGTGCCCGGCTGATTCGAAAATAAAAAGATCGTATCGCTCATCGCTATCGCTTCCCCTATATCATGAGTGACAAGTACTGCTGTTTTTTGATATTCCTTTAATGTGCGGAATACCAGGTTTTCCAATGACAGCTTTGTCTGAAAATCAAGCGCGGAAAATGGCTCATCCAGCAAAAGCAGACTTGGATCTGGCGCAAGAGTTCTTGCAAGCGCGGCCCGCTGGCGCATCCCGCCTGACAGCTCTTTCGGATATTTTTTCTCCACATCTATGAGGCCGAACTCCGGCAATAGGCCGAGTGCAGCGGCCTTGCTTTCTTCTGTCAGCGTGTCGGCGATTTTTAAACCGAGAAGCACATTTTCCTCGATAGATTTCCAGGGAAATAAGTAATCCTGCTGAAGCATATAGCCAATGTTATGTTCTTTTTGATTCGGCTCACGGCCTTCAATCAGAACTCTGCCTTCCGATGGCTCAATCAAACCGGCAATAATGGAAAGCAGTGTTGTTTTTCCGCAGCCGCTTGGGCCGAGAAATGAGATGAAATCACCTTTTTCGGCATCGAAATGAATATCCCGCACAGCCGTTGTTTTTTCTTTGATAGAAAAGTAAGTATGGGTTACATGGTCGACATGTAAGAAAGACATAGATGGCGCCTCCTATTTCTCCGAGGTGACTTTTTCAGCAATTTCTTTATTTACAAGCTGATTGTATGGAATGTGCTTCGGCAGTTCTCCCGCTTGATCCATGATGTCTTGGAGCAGCTCCCATTCTTTTTCGTTAAGCAGAGGATCTGGCGAATATGAATGCTGCTTTTTATAGCGTTCAATGGATGTTTCGATGACGTCTGGGTCGGTATCATCAAATTCATCTTTAATGGCATCTGTGATGTCCTTCGCAGAATGATTTTCAACCCACTGCTGCGCCTTGTAAATGGCTTTTGTAAACTTGACGGCTGTGTCTTCATTTTTCTTCAGGTAGCTTTGTTTCGCCATAAAGGTCGTGTAAGGAACCTCGCCTGATTCTTCTCCGAATGAAGCCACGATATGGCCGATGCCTTTTTTCTCAAAGAGAGAAGCCTGCGGTTCAAAAAGCTGTACATACTCACCGGTTCCAGAAGCAAACGCATTGGCAATATTGGCGAAATCTATGTTCTGGATGAGGTCTATATCTTTATGCGGGTCAATCTTATGTTTGTTCAGCACATACTCGCCGACCATTTGAGGCATGCCGCCTTTTCGCTGGCCGAGAAACGTTTTTCCGTTCAGCTGATCCCAGTTGAAGTGTTCAACATCTTCTCTCGCGACAAGGAACGTCCCGTCTGTCTGAGTCAGCTGGGCGAAGTTAATAACGGGGTCCTTAGCCCCTTGCGCCTCGACATAAATAGATGTTTCTGATCCGACAAGCGCGATGTCGGAGCCGTTTGAAAGAAGCGATGTCATCGTTTTGTCTCCGCCCCAGGTTGTATTCACATCGACATCAAGCCCTTCTTCCTTAAAAAATCCTTTTGACTCCGCAACATATAAAGGTGCGTAAAAAATAGAATGGGTCACTTCAGCCACTTTAACTTTGGTCAGCGTTTCTTCTTGCTTGCAAGCTGCCAGGGCGATCATCAGAAAGATACTGCCGACACAGGCGAAGCCCAGCCTTAACCATTTGTTCACATAGACAACCTCCTTAATTAGCATCAAGTTAATATCCTTTTTTGCTTTACATATCGTATGATGGGTATAAAAATGTGTGAATGCCTAATCAGTTTCACCGGATGTAATTTTGGAGTAAGGAAAGCATATAGAAAAAAGGAGGCGGCTGTTTTGATTGTAGAGAAAAGAAGATTTCCGTCGCCAAGCCAGCATGTGCGTTTGTATACGGTCTGCTATCTGTCAAATGGGTTACGGGTAAAGGGGCTTCTGGCTGAGCCGGCGGAACCGGGACAATATGACGGATTTTTATATTTGCGCGGCGGGATTAAAAGCGTGGGCATGGTTCGGCCGGGCCGGATTATCCAGTTTGCATCCCAAGGGTTTGTGGTGTTTGCTCCTTTTTACAGAGGAAATCAAGGAGGAGAAGGCAATGAGGATTTTGCCGGAGAAGACAGGGAGGATGCATTTTCTGCTTTTCGCCTTCTTCAGCAGCACCCAAATGTCAAGAAGGACAGAATTCATATCTTCGGGTTTTCCCGCGGCGGGATTATGGGAATGCTCACGGCAATCGAAATGGGAAGGCATGCGGCTTCATTTGTTTCCTGGGGAGGCGTCAGTGACATGATCCTTACATACGAGGAGCGGCAGGATTTGCGGCGAATGATGAAAAGAGTCATCGGCGGAACACCGAAAAAGGTGCCTGAGGAATATCAGTGGCGAACACCGTTTGATCAAGTAAACAAAATTCAGGCTCCCGTGCTGTTAATCCATGGAGAAAAAGACCAAAATGTTTCGATTCAGCATTCCTATTTATTTGAAGAAAGGCTAAAACAATTGCATAAGCCGGTTGAGACGTGGTATTACAGTACATTCACACATTATTTCCCGCCAAAAGAAAACCGGCGTATCGTTCGGCAGCTTACACAATGGATGAAAAACCGCTGACAATGAAATATGGTATGATAAAGAAAAAAGAGAACGAAAGGGGATCTCACTTTGGGAATGCCTGTTGAATTTAATACACTGATTGTGACAAAAGGAAAAGAAGTTCGCATAGATGAAAATATATTCACGTTAGAGAAGGACGGATACCGTGTATATCCGATGGAGATTCCGATGGATGTGCGCAAAACAAAGCTTGGCGAAAAGTCGGGCACAGCTGAAGTGCAGAAGCTTCAATGGGAAGACGGCCGGACGCTCATTACGTACAAGCTGACTTCTTTGCATTCTGTCAATTAAAACAAGCCAAGAGCTAATTGCTCTTGGCTTTTGCTTTTTAAACGAGAGGGCCGCCTGCCTGTGCAATGGCATCTGTATGTGCGAACTTTTTAAAATTCTCTTTGAATTCATTTGCAAGGTAGAATGCCTTTTCTCTGTATTCTTCCTTGTTGGCCCACGTGTTTTCAGGCTGAAGGATGTGATCAGGAACGCCAGGAACATGAGCCGGGATGTGCAGGCCAAAAATATCGTCAGTTATGATTTCTGCATCCTCTAATTTACCTTCAATCGCTGCTTTGACCATTGCTCTTGTGTAAGAAAGCTTCATTCGTTCGCCAGTGCCATAGCCGCCCCCGGTCCAGCCGGTATTGACCAAGAAAACGTCTGCGCCGTGTTCATCGATCTTTTTGCCGAGCATTTCAGCATAGACGTGAGCAGGAAGCGGCAGGAACGGTGAGCCGAAGCAAGTGGAGAACGTCGTTTCAGGTGACGTCACACCTCGTTCAGTTCCGGCAAGCTTGCTCGTGTAACCGCTCAAGAAATGGTACATCGCCTGTTCCTTCGTCAGTTTGCTGATCGGCGGCAGGACTCCAAAGGCATCAGCCGTCAAAAATACAATTGCAGACGGATGGCCTGCCATGCTTGGAGTCACGATGTTATCAATCATATGGATCGGGTAAGCTGCCCGCGTGTTTTCAGTATAGAAGGAATCATCATAATTGGCTTCACGTGTGTCTTCATCAACAACGACATTCTCGAGAACTGATCCGAAACGAATTGCGTTAAAGATCTGAGGTTCCTTCTCCTCGCTTAAGTGAATGCACTTAGCGTAGCATCCGCCTTCGATATTAAAGACGCCTGTATCAGACCAGCCATGTTCATCGTCACCGATCAGCTTGCGGTCAGCATCGGCTGAAAGAGTGGTCTTTCCTGTTCCTGACAGTCCGAAGAAAAGGGCGACATCACCTTTTTCACCGACATTGGCGGAGCAGTGCATGGATAAAATATCTCTTTCAGGCAGCAGGAAATTCATAATGGAGAAAATGGACTTCTTCATTTCTCCGGCATACTCTGTTCCCCCGATTAAAATCGTCCGTTTTTCGAAAGAGACAATAATAAACGTTTCGGAATGAGTGCCGTCTGTTTTTGGGTCCGCTTTGAAATGCGGAGCAGAAAGAATGGTGAACGGCTGCTCAACTGTTTTCTTATCATTGCCTTCCGGACGGATGAACAGCTGCCGCGCAAATAAATTGTGCCATGCGAACTCATTTACGACAGTGATCGGCAGCCTGTATTTCTCGTCTGCTCCGGCAAATCCTTCGAAAACAAACAGCTCATCTCGCTGTTTCAGGTAGCTGACAACTTTCGTATAAAGCCGATCAAACGCTTCTTCTGAAATCGGCTGATTCACCGGGCCCCAATCGATCTTATTTTTCGTGCTTTCTTCCTCCACGATGAATTTATCTTTAGGTGAACGTCCTGTGTAAGCGCCTGTTGTCGCGCGAACAGCACCCGTGGATGTTAAAATGCCTTCGTTTCGGGAGAGTACTTTTTCTGTTAGCTGTGCTGCTGATAAATTATGACGCACATTTGGACTTGTTAATAAGGCTTGTAAATCAGCGGTCAAATCAACTGAGTTCATATGAAACCTTCCTTTATCGTTTTTTGTGTTTTGCTAATTGTGAATTAGTATAACATATATTTTCAAATAGTCTATACTATTTATCATTTTTTGTGTGTGCATTTCCATTGTTTTCCCTCAATATAGGTGCCTATTTCTTCTGAATCATATTGACATTGCAAACCCTTTTACGATAAGATATTTCATTGAGCGGATACTCTTATCCCGAGCTGGCGGAGGGACAGGCCCTATGAAGCCCAGCAACCGGTTTCTCTGTTATTTATTATGTTGAACTGAGTGAGACAACCAAGGTGCTAACCTGTTGCAAGGTTGTATGATTCCTTGAGCGATAAGAGTGAAAGGCACAAAGACCAAACCCTTTCCTCGATGGAAAAGGTTTTTTTATTTCATAAATATGCCAATTAACATTCTCTAATATAACGTTACATTGTATAAGAGGGAGCGAGTTCCGTATCATATATGCAAGGTCTATCGGGAGACCTTGTGCAGGAGGAAGCAAATCATGAGTAAAAATCGTCGTTTATTTACATCAGAATCTGTTACGGAGGGGCATCCAGATAAAATCTGTGACCAGATTTCTGACAGCATTTTAGATGAAATTTTAAAGAAAGACCCTAACGCGCGTGTTGCTTGTGAAACATCTGTGACAACTGGTTTGGTTCTTGTCAGCGGAGAGATCACAACATCTACGTATGTTGACATTCCGAAAACAGTGCGCCAAACCATTAAAGAAATCGGATACACACGTGCGAAATACGGATTTGATGCGGAAACTTGTGCGGTTTTAACATCAATTGATGAGCAGTCTGCTGATATCGCAATGGGTGTAGACCAAGCGCTTGAAGCCCGTGAAGGCACAATGAGCGAAGAAGAAATTGAAGCGATCGGTGCTGGTGACCAAGGTTTAATGTTCGGTTATGCGTGCAACGAAACGAAAGAGCTTATGCCTCTTCCAATTTCACTTGCTCATAAATTAGCCCGCCGCCTAAGTGAAGTCCGTAAAGAAGATATTCTTCCGTACCTTCGCCCTGACGGCAAAACACAGGTAACTGTTGAGTACGATGAAAATAACAAGCCTGTCCGCATTGACGCGATTGTTATTTCAACTCAGCATCACCCTGAAATTACACTTGAGCAAATTCAGCGCAACATTAAAGAACATGTCATCAATCCGGTTGTTCCTAAAGAATTGATTGATGAAGAAACAAAATATTTCATCAACCCAACAGGACGTTTCGTAATCGGAGGCCCTCAAGGGGATGCGGGACTTACAGGACGCAAAATCATCGTTGATACGTACGGCGGCTATGCACGCCACGGCGGAGGCGCGTTCTCAGGAAAGGATGCGACGAAGGTAGACCGTTCTGCGGCTTATGCAGCAAGATACGTTGCGAAAAACATCGTTGCGGCTGAGCTTGCTGATTCTTGCGAAGTGCAGCTTGCTTACGCGATTGGTGTTGCACAGCCTGTGTCAATCTCAATCAACACGTTCGGTTCCGGAAAAGCTTCTGAAGAAAAACTGATTGAAGTTGTCCGCAATAACTTTGATTTACGACCTGCCGGCATTATCAAAATGCTTGATTTACGCCGTCCGATCTACAAACAAACTGCTGCGTACGGCCACTTTGGACGTCACGATGTTGACCTTCCATGGGAGCGTACAGACAAAGCGGAGCAGCTGCGTAAAGAAGCGTTAGGAGAATAATTTTATAGCCGCTTACTGGTTAAGCGGCTTTCCTTTTTTATCGTTGTATTCATGTTTATTTTTTTACATAACTGTGAAACCAAATACTATTCACAGCGTCTATAAATAGGGGTTCAATGATGACAATTTTAATTATGGAGGCAATACTATGTGTGGATTTGTCGGGGTTTTTAACAAGCATCCGTTAGCTCAAACCGCTGATCAAGAAGAACTAATCAAACAAATGAACCAAATGATCGTTCACCGCGGTCCTGACAGTGATGGATATTTCCATGATGAGCACGTCGGATTCGGATTCAGACGTCTCAGCATTATTGATGTAGAAAATGGCGGACAGCCTTTATCATATGAAGATGAAACATATTGGATTATCTTTAACGGGGAAATCTATAACTATATTGAACTGAGAGAAGAGCTTGAAGCAAAGGGGTACACATTCAACACGGATTCGGACACAGAGGTTCTTCTTGCGACTTACCGTCATTATAAAGAAGAAGCGGCGTCCAAACTGCGCGGTATGTTTGCCTTTCTGATTTGGAATAAAAACGATCATGTGCTTTATGGAGCAAGAGATCCATTCGGCATTAAACCGTTGTACTACACAACGATCAATGATCAGGTTTATTTTGCCTCAGAGAGAAAAAGTTTAATGGTTGCTCAGAATGATATTGAAATAGACAAAGAGGCATTGCAGCAGTACATGTCTTTCCAATTTGTTCCTGAACCAAACACGCTTGATGCCCATGTGAAAAAAGTAGAGCCGGGTTCACAGTTCACAATCCGCCCGGACGGCGATATCACATTCAAGACGTATTTCAAAGCGAACTTCAAGCCGGTTCAGACTGAAGAAGACAAGCTTGTAAAAGAAGTCAGAGACGCGATCTATGACTCTGTAAACGTTCATATGAGAAGTGACGTTCCTGTCGGTTCATTCCTGTCTGGCGGAATTGATTCTTCCTTTATTGTGTCTGTTGCGAAGGAATTTCATCCAAGCTTAAAAACATTCTCAGTCGGCTTTGAACAGCAGGGCTTCAGTGAAGTCGATGTAGCGAAAGAAACTGCAGCGGCGCTGGGCATTGAAAATATCAGCAAAGTCATTTCGCCTGAGGAATACATGAATGAGCTTCCGAAGATCGTATGGCATTTTGATGACCCGCTTGCTGATCCGGCAGCGATTCCGTTGTACTTTGTTGCAAAAGAAGCGAAAAAACATGTAACGGTTGCTTTATCAGGTGAAGGAGCGGATGAGCTCTTCGGCGGATATAACATTTACCGTGAACCGCTTTCGCTCAAACCATTTGAACGCATTCCGTCCGGCCTGAAAAAAATGCTTCTGCACGTTGCTGCCGTGATGCCTGAAGGGATGAGAGGAAAGAGCCTTCTTGAGCGCGGCTGCACTCCGCTTCAGGATCGTTATATCGGTAACGCGAAAATCTTTGAAGAGTCTGTCAAAAAGCAGCTGTTGAAGCATTATAATCCGAACCTTTCATATCGCGATGTGACGAAGACTTACTTTACAGAAAGCAGCTCGTACAGCGATATCAACAAAATGCAGTATGTCGATATCCACACTTGGATGCGCGGCGACATTTTGTTAAAAGCGGATAAAATGACGATGGCAAATTCTTTGGAACTGCGTGTGCCGTTCTTAGATAAAGTCGTATTTGACGTCGCTTCAAAAATTCCTGATGAGCTGAAAACGAAAAACGGCACGACGAAATATCTTCTTCGCAAAGCCGCTGAAGGGATTGTGCCTGAGCACGTATTAAACCGCAAAAAGCTTGGTTTCCCTGTACCGATCCGTCATTGGCTGAAAAACGAAATGAACGAATGGGTGCGAAATATTATTCAAGAAAGCCAAACGGATGCATATATCCATAAGGATTATGTCCTTCAGCTTCTTGAAGACCATTGTGCGGACAAGGCTGATAACAGCCGTAAAATCTGGACTGTACTGATCTTTATGATCTGGCACAGCATTAATATTGAAAAACGGTATATGCCTGAAGAGCTGAGCCATCAGCCTAAAGAAGTCATCTTTGTGTAACAGACAACAAGGCTTTCGATTAGTCGAAAGCCTTGTTATTATCCTTTTATTTCTCCATCATCATTGATTTACCCAATCCACACGCAATATTCAGAAAAATGATTTAATGATATTTTTTTCTAGGGGAGAAGAAAGCATGCAAAAACAAAAACAAGAGCTGCATCGCGGACTCGAAGAAAGGCATATTTCTTTAATGTCTTTAGGAGCCGCCATAGGAGTGGGGTTGTTCCTTGGCTCCGCATCAGCTATTCAATTAGCAGGGCCGGGTATTTTGGTAGCATATGCCGCAAGCGGCCTGGTCATGTTTTTTATTATGAGAGCGCTTGGGGAAATGGCCATTCAAAAACCGGTTGCCGGTTCCTTCAGCAGGTATGCGCGTGATTATTTGGGACCGCTTGCAGGCTATTTAACAGGGTGGAACTACTGGTTTTTATGGGTTGTCACCTGTATGGCTGAAATTACTGCTGTCGGCATCTATATGGGGTTCTGGTTTCCTGATGTGCCAAACTGGATTTGGGCATTATCGGCGCTGATCATTATGACGGGTGTTAATTTCCTGGCTGTCAAAGCTTACGGCGAGCTGGAATTTTGGTTCGCATTGATTAAAATTGTCGCGATCCTATCTATGATTGCTGTCGGTTTATTGATGATTATTGCAGGAGTCGGCAATGGGGGCATTGCAACCGGAATCAGCAATTTATGGAATAACGGAGGATTTTTCCCTCATGGAATAAAAGGGGTTTTATTGTCGCTTCAAATGGTGATGTTCGCCTATTTAGGGATTGAAATGATCGGGGTGACGGCTGGCGAAGTGAAAAACCCGCAAAAATCGTTAGCCAAAGCAATCGATACAGTATTTTGGCGGATTTTGATTTTTTATGTAGGCGCTTTATTTGTCATTATGTCTATTTATCCGTGGCAGGAAATTGGCTCCCAGGGAAGCCCATTTGTTCTCACGTTCCAAAAAGTGGGCATTCCATCGGCTGCAGGCATCATTAACTTTGTCGTGTTGACAGCCGCGCTGTCTTCATGCAACAGCGGTATTTTCAGCACAGGGCGGATGCTGTTTAACTTGGCGGAACAGAAAGAGGCGCCACAAGCATACGGTCAGCTGACGAAAGGCGGCATCCCGGGTAAAGCTGTTCTGGCTTCAGCGGGCGCTTTATTAGTCGGAGTGCTGTTAAACTACGTTGTCCCTGCGAAGGTATTTACTTGGGTTACAAGTATTGCGACGTTCGGAGCGATTTGGACGTGGGCAATCATTTTGCTTTCTCAAATCAAATACAGGAAAAGTTTGAAGCCCGAAGAAAAGAAACACTTAAAGTATAAAATGCCTTTCTTTCCGTTTACGTCTTATGTGTCATTGGCATTTCTGGCATTCGTCGTCATTCTTATGGCTTACAGCCCTGATACAAGAGTAGCCGTGATTATCGGGCCGATATGGTTTCTCATCTTGCTTGCCGTGTACTATGGAAAAGGTTTTCATAAAAAAAATGCGGCTAATGACAGTGAACGAAATATCAGCTGACAAAAAGAGCTCCCAGTGGGCTCTTTTTGTGTGCTCATAGAAAATAGAGAACAGGAAAGAATAGGTATGTGTTTTTGCAGAGGCTGTTTACAGTTTTGTGATAAGATAAAAGTCATACGTTTATATGTTTAATGCGACATGTGAACGTTTTATGGAAAAATTGAAACCCGAACTATCATGACGTCCGGGTTAACGATGGTTATTGCTTTCAAATATAATTTGAAAAATGGTAAAGTAAGACGAAGCAGGTCTTATGTTTGTTGAAGTGATTTATAATATTGGCCCTTTTCTACATATTCTGACCGTATTCTTTGCATATCTTTTCGGTCTTCTTCCGTCAAAGGGCGGATGACTTTTGCAGGACGGCCGAAGGCGAGATGGCCAGGCGGAATAATTTTTCCGGGCGGGACCAGACTGCCGGCACCAATAAAGGCGCCTTCGCCAATTTCGGCTCCGTCTAAAATGATTGAGCCCATGCCGATTAAGGCGTTCTTGCGGATGACAGCGCTGTGAAGTGTAACCTGATGGCCTATCGTGGCGTCATCTTCAATGAGCAGCGTCTTGTTCGGGCTTTGGTGGAGGCAGCTTAAATCTTGGATATTGACTCTGTTTCCGATTCTGGTCGGCGCAACATCTCCCCTTATGACAACAGAAAACCAAACGCTGGACTGTTCTCCGATCACGACATCACCGGTAATTGTTGCATTGTCAGCTATAAAGGCTGTTGGGTGGATATCTGGCATGTGTTCCTTATAAGGGTAGATCATAAGATTCATCCTTCTTTCTCTATTTAAATTTCGTATGAGGTGAAGAGCATGTGGACCTGGAAAGCAGACAGACCTGTTGCAGTGATTGTAATCATTCACGGGGCAAGTGAATATCACGGACGATATAAATGGCTGATTGAAATGTGGCGATCTTCGGGTTATCACGTTGTCATGGGCGATTTGCCTGGACAGGGAACAACGACAAGGGCAAGAGGGCATATTCGCTCTTTTCAAGAATACATTGATGAAGTAGATGCTTGGATTGATAAAGCGCGAACCTTTGATATGCCGGTTTTTCTTTTAGGTCACAGCATGGGCGGTCTGGTCGCGATTGAATGGTTTAAACAACAAAGAAATCCCCGCATTACGGGAATTATTTTATCATCACCGTGTCTCGGACTGCAAATTAAAGTCAATAAAGCGCTTGACCTTGCATCAAGAGGCCTGAATGTCATCGCTCCGTCGCTTAAGGTTGATTCGGGATTATCGATTGATATGGCGACGCGCAATGAGGATGTCATCGAGGCTGACCAAAATGATTCGTTATACGTCAGGAAAGTTTCTGTCAGATGGTACAGAGAGCTTTTAAAGACAATTGAGTCAGCGATGGTGCCGACAGATGCATTTTTGAAAGTGCCGCTTCTTGTGATGCAGGCCGGTGATGACAAGCTTGTTGATAAAACGATGGTCATCAAGTGGTTTAATGGCGTTGCTTCTCATAATAAAGCGTACAGAGAGTGGGAAGGGCTTTATCATGAGATCTTTAATGAACCCGAAAGAGAAGATGTCTTTAAAGCAGCAAGAGCGTTTACTGATCAATATATTTGAACTAGTTGGGGGTGCATGTGTTGACAGTACCGGAACATCCTTTTGGATTGATGGCAAAGGTATATCGAGATATTTTTCCGCTCGTTCATCAAGAGCTGGACATATGGAAGCAAAAATCAGAATCGATTCATAACAGTGAGTTAAAAGCGCAGGCAACCGCAAGTATTCGAGACAAAACGTTTCACTGTGAAGGCGGCGGAATACTGGCTTTATTGTCAGGCAGCCAAAAACAGAAATGTGTCGAGTTTATCATCGCGTATCAAACGATTAGTGATTATTTGGACAATCTGTGTGACCGCAGCACCTCACTTGACCCGCAGGACTTTCGGATGCTTCATGCCTCAATGCAGGACGCACTGACAGTGGGGGCTGAACTGCAAAACTATTATCAATTCAGAGAAGAACAGGATGACAGCGGATATTTGCATGAACTGGTCAAAACGTGCCAGCGTGTTCTCGGCTCCATTGAGCACTATGACATGATTAAACCTTATCTGCTTGAACTGTGCGGCTATTATTGCGATTTGCAGGTGCATAAGCATGTCATTGAGCATGAACGTGTTCCGCGGCTTGAAAAGTGGTTTACTCAATATGAATCAGAGCTCCCTGAGATGGAGTGGTATGAATTTTCAGCCTGTGCAGGTTCAACGTTAGGCATTTTCTGTCTAGTTGCGTATTCGTTCCAGCCTGATTTCACAGAAAGCACCGCTAAAAAAATCCGCGACAGTTATTTTCCTTACATACAGGGCCTTCACATTCTGCTTGATTATTTGATTGATCAAGAGGAGGACTTGCTGGAAGGAGACTTGAATTTCTGCTCGTATTATCAGTCTCATGAAGAGATGATGAATCGGCTTGAACACTTTATCCATAAAGCCGACGAGCATTTACAAGGCATTCCGCATGAAAACTTCCATCGTTTAATCAATCGAGGCTTGCTTGGCGTTTATTTGTCGGATGATAAAGTGGCGGGCCAAAAGGAAATGGGCCGGCTCGCAAGGAAGCTGATCAAAGCCAGCGGAAAAACTTCCTTTTTCTTTTATATCAACGGCAGAGCCTACCGGAAATTTCAAAAAATGTCCTGGATGAAAAACTCAAAGAAAAAAGCTCAAATCATTTGCTGATCTGAGCTTTTTTTTCGATGGCGACAATAAATGGCGGGTCATTTTGCTGATTGATAAATCCGTATGTTAATACACGGGCTGTTTGCTGGTCCAAGTCCCGGCAAAACTCAAGCACATCATTTTTTTCCGCTTTGCCTTCCGGGTGGCCGTGATAGACGACGAGAACGATCAGGCCTTCGTCTTTCATGATGCTGAGAAGCTGTTCAATTGCTTTGATCGTAGAACTGCCGTTTGTTGTAATTGATTTGTCCCCGCCCGGCAAATAACCGAGGTTAAATACCGCGGCCGCCACTTTGCCATGTGTTTCAGGCGGAAGGGATTCAGCGATTTTGTCATGGCTTTTGTGAAATAATGTTGTTCGCGCTTGATAAGTCTCACCGAGCCGTTCCTGTGTATTGGCCACGGCTGATTCTTGAATGTCAAAAGCGTACACGTGGCCGTTTTGACCGACAAGCTCCGCTAAAAACTGTGTATCATGTCCGTTGCCCATCGTTGCATCTACAACGATATCTCCTTCTCCCGCGGCCATTTTCAGCAGTTCTTTGCTGTAAGGAAGAATTTTCTTCAATATCATAGCGCTGATTCCTCCTCAAGCCGCTGAAAGAACTTTCCTTGATAGCTGCCTCGATTTTCCAGTTCTTTATTAATGGCGCCAAGCACTTCCCATTTGTTGACGCTCCACATTGGCCCGATCATCAACTCAATCGGTCCATCACCTGTAATGCGGTGGACGATCATTTCCGGCGGAATGATCTCAAGCTGATCGCAGACGAGCTGCACATAATCATCTTGAGAAAGGAATTCCAGCTTTCCCTTTTCATATTGCTTGACCATCGGCGTGCCTTTCAGTAGGTGAAGCAGATGGATTTTAATGCCTTGGACGTCCAAATCTGCGACAGCCTTTGCCGTTTCCATCATCATGTCCCGGTCTTCCAAAGGCAGTCCGTTGATAATATGCGAGCAGACACGTATGCCGTGTTTTCTTAATTTATTGACGCCTTCCACATAGCAGTTAAAATCATGTGCGCGGTTGATCAGAAGTGCAGTCCGTTCATGAACCGTTTGAAGCCCAAGCTCCACCCACAAATACGTGCGTTCATTCAGCTCTGCCAAGTAGTCCACGACATCATCAGGCAGACAGTCCGGGCGTGTGGCGATCGAAATGCCGACCACATCATCTAAGGCGAGGACAGATTCGAATTTCTCACGAAGCACCTCAACCGGGGCGTGAGTGTTTGTGAAAGCCTGAAAATAAGCGATGTATTTGCCATCCTTCCATTTTTCGTGCATGCGGTTTTTGATGTCATGGAATTGCGTTATTAAATCATCGGCCCGGTTCCCGGCGAAATCACCGGAGCCTGCGGCGCTGCAAAAAGTACAGCCTCCGTGGGCAACGGTGCCGTCCCGGTTTGGACAGTCAAAGCCGCCGTCAAGCGCCACTTTAAACACCTTATGGCCGAAATGATCTCTAAGATGATAATTCAATGTATGATAGCGTTTTTCCGTATTTGAATAAGGAAAAGGATTGTTCTGCATTACAATTCATGTGCCTCCTTGCGTACGATTGCATCCTAAAATTGTAGCACGCATTTCACAAGAGAACAAATGAATATCGACCATAAATTACTTTATTGAACAAAGTCAGATGAGGCTACAATAAGAATGATGGATGACTTCCATTACCAAGAGGAGGGGTTACTGTGGCAACAAGACAATCAGTAGATGAACATCTCCAGCAATGTATGCAGGCGTATGATTATGCTGAAGAACAGCTGAAAATCGCTTCTAAACAAGAGCATTATAATGATCAAGAATATAGTGATGCCCAAATGCAGCTTGAAGATGCGGTAAATGCCTTGAATAAGCTATGGCTGTCGTCAAATGATCAGCAGAGAGAACAGCTGTATAGAATGAGGCTTCAGCTTCAAGCTTTGCAAAATAATATGATCCTGCAGCACCCTCTTGATGTGTAGGAAACGGACCCTTTTCATAAGGGTCCGTTTTTTTGTAAAAAAAGGATTGACTTTAAGTGCCAAAGTATTTATTGTATTAAGTGTACTAATTGAAGTAATACACTATAGACACTGATGTAACACCATTATATATTGAAATTAAGGGAGGCAGTTATGAAACATAAAAAACGAAACAAACGTAACGTGCCGATGCTGATTGCGGCATCTGTGATCGCTTGTTCTTTTTTTCTTGTTCTCGTGATGATCGGTTTTGAATGGCAAAAAAGTATCATTGATCATTTTTATCTGTAAAAGGTTCAGATCGTATAGAAAGTAGGGAAGTAAATGATTCAAATCGATCCAAGAAGCTCAACACCCATTTACGAACAAATTATTCAGCAAATGAAAGAGCTTTGTTTGAAAGGGATCATGAAGCCTGGTGATAAGCTTCCTTCTGTCAGAGAATTGGCGACGATCATTATTGCGAATCCGAACACTGTCAGCAAAGCGTACAAAGAGCTTGAACGAGAGGGGATTATTGAGACGCTGCGGGGCAGAGGAACCTATATATCGGAGAATGCAAAAACGACACTGGTTGAAGGGAAGATGACGATGATTAAAGAGCAACTCAAACAGCTCATCATCGATGCACACTATGCAGGGGTTGAGCTGGAAAAACTGCAAGAATGGATAAAGGAAATCAGCGCTGATGTGAAGGGAGGCAAAGAAAAATGATTGAACTGCGGCAGCTGTCAAAAACGATTGACGGCAATCAAGTGTTAAAAGATGTTTCATTAACAATCGAAAAAGGAGAAATCTTCGGATTGCTTGGACGCAATGGATCAGGAAAAACGACGATGCTCCGTTTAATCCAGCAAATCATTTTCGCAGACAGCGGGACAATTTTATTTGACGGCGTAGAAATCAAAAAGCATCCGAAAGTCAAACAAAATATCATCTACATGCCTGTTCAAAATCCATTTTACGATAAGTATACATACAAGCAGTTAGTCGATATTTTGAGAAGAATCTATCCGAAATTTGATGTCACGTACGCGAATGAGCTGATGAACAGATACGAAATTCCGGAAACGAAAAAATACCGCGAGCTGTCGACGGGCTTAAAAAAACAGCTATCGCTCGTTCTGTCGTTTGCGGCGAGACCGGCGCTGATCCTCCTTGATGAGCCGACGGATGGAATAGACGCGGTGACAAGGCATGATGTGCTGCAGCTGATGGTCGATGAAGTGGCGGAGCGTGATACGAGCATCCTGATCACTTCCCACCGGCTTGAGGACATAGAGCGGATGTGCAACCGAATTGGTTTTCTCGAAGATAACAGGCTGACAAATGTAATGGATCTTGATGAATTAAAAGAAGAATACATCAAAATTCAAATGGCGTTTGACACAGATGTCAATCTGGCGATCAGGGAGCAAAACATTCCGATGCTCGATCAGGCTGGTGTGTTCTATACGGTGCTGATTCCGAAAAGCGATGAGGAGAAAAAGAGCTTTTTGAGAGAGCTGAAGCCGAAAGTATGGAATGAGCTTCCTGTCAACTTAGAAGAAGTGTTCATTGCGAAGTTTGGAGGGAAGCGGAGATGGTAGACCGAGGTCTCCTCTATCGAGAGTGGAAGCAGAATCAAGTGGTGATTTTGCTGAGTATTGTGTTTTTAGTGCTGGCAAATCCTTTAACGATTTATCACTCATATTCTTTAAACGAGTCATGCCTAGCACATTCAGACCCAAAACTGTGTGTATTTTTTGTGGATTACCACATAGACAGCATGATTCAAATCAATTGGGTGATAGGGATTATACTGGCAGTATGTTTGGTCGGGCTTGAACGTTCGAGAGGTACGATGGACTTTTTGTTAGGTCTTCCATATAAAAGAAGCCAAATCTTTCAAACGAAATTTTGGCTAGGCGCCGTTGTTATTGTGCTTTCACAATTGATCGGATTTTTATTGGCATGGCTGCTGATTCTTTTCTTAAAACCTGAACAAGTAAACTTTTTTGAACATGGAAGCATTGGTGTTATGATCACTAGCATTATGTTTTACTCATTAGTAATGGCCGCTGGGTCGTTAGCTGGAAACGCTTTTGCTCAGTTGTTGACAGCTTTTGCAACTTCTGTATTGCCATATTTGATTATCGTATTGCCATTTTCTAATATAGAGATTATCTCAGGGGTTCAAGTTTGGAGACTAATTCCTAACGTTGAATATTACTTCGATTTTGAAAATAATTTGATGAACTTTTCCCCAATTGCTTATGTGGATTCAAGTTGGGTGGCGGAAAGTAAATATTTATTATTAATCCCTGCAGTGATGAGTATTCTCTTTTATTTCATTGGTTATATCAGTTTTATAAAACATCATAATGAGCGTAATGGATACTTTTTCTTATGGAAAACATTAGATCGACCTATTCAAATCCTTGTCATCGTGTTAGGAATCCTAGGTTTTGGTATAGTGGGGCATTCTGCTGGTGAATCCATAGCGGGTTACATTATCGGAATGATTATCGGAGGAATTGTAGGATTTTTGATCAGTTATTTTTCCATCTTTAAAAAAGTAAGACATTAAGATAACGGTTTAAAGTTCGGAGGGAAGTAAAATGCCGGATTCCGGTCTGCTTTATAAGGAGTGGAAACAAAATAAAGTCGCCTTAGTTATCACCATTTTGGTTTTTATACTAGGTAATCCTTTATCGATTTTCAATATGTATCTCATCTATCAAGGCTGTGTCACCTCAAAAGAAAATTGGGTTGGTCCCTGCGTATTCAGTGTTGATTATTTAAACGGCACATTTATCTCATTTTTTTGGATTTGGGGAGTCGTTTTGGCAGTCAGCCAGCTTGGGATTGAACGTAGCAAGAGCTTCTTTGATTTTACTTTAAGCCTTCCATATACACGAGGGCAGATATTTCATGCGAAGTTCCTTACCGGCGGAATGGTGATTGTGGTGCCGCAGCTCATCGGTTATGTTTTGTCTGTTTTGCTGATCATGCTTTTGAAGCCAGATCAGGCCGTTTATTTTCACAATTACAGCCTTGGGATGATCATTGTCAGCATGCTGGCTTATTCGCTTGTTATGGCGGGTGGAGCTCTGACAGGCAATATTTTTGCCCAGCTTTTGGTCTCATTTACCGTGGCCATTTCGCCATTTTTGCTCATCAGCCTGCCTGCGATCAACCTTGAGATCCTTTTTGGCGGATCAATAGATTTTATCCATGGTCCAGTACCCAAATGGGTGCAGTATTTCATTCCGATAATCTATGTAGACGCGAAATGGGCTGAGAATTCACCATATTATTTAGTGATTCCGGCTATCATGACTATCATCTTCTACATCATCGGCTATATTAGTTTTGTCAAACTATCTAATGAAAGAAACGGGTACTTCTTCTTATGGAAGCCGCTTGACCGTCCGGTGCAGATCATCGTTATTATCATAGGAATCATGGGTTTTGGGTACTTTGGATTTTCTGCCAGCGAAAGCTTTGCAGGCTATCTCATTGGCATGGCTGCCGGCGCGGTAATCGGTTTCTTGATTAGTTATTTTGCGATTTATAAAAAAACAAAACTTTTGTAAGGGAGAGAGAACATATGATAGATGTTCAGCATATCGACCATTCTTTCACGATCGGAAAAAAGGGCCGTGAGAATGAAGTTCCAGTATTGAAGGATGTTTCATTACGTGTGGCGAAAGGGGAAATCGCCTGTATTGTCGGGCGAAGCGGATCAGGGAAATCAACGCTTTTGAATTTGATTTCCGGCTACATATCGCCGACAAAAGGGCGGATTGTCATTAATGGCACTGATGTTACGGGGTTTAATGAAAAGGAATGGGCGCAATTTCGGCTTGACCATTTCGGGTTTATTTTCCAAAGCTTTCAGCTCATCCCGGGTTTAACGACGTATGAGAATGTTGAAATGCCGTTGGCGTTAAAAGGAATCAAGCCTTCTGAGCGGAAACAAAAGGTGCAGGACATGCTGAAACGCGTCGGTCTGGAAAACCACGCCGCTCATTATCCGAATGAACTGTCAGGCGGCCAGCAGCAGCGTGTCAGTATTGCTCGAGCGTTGATTTTAAATCCTTCAATTATCTTAGCGGATGAGCCGACGGGAAGCCTTGATTCGGAAACGGAACATGAAGTGCTGGAATTGATCCAGCAGCTGAATCGCGAGCGTGGCATTACATTTGTGATCATTACTCACGATGATGAGGTCGCTTCTATCGGGCATTCAAAATTTCAGCTCCATGATGGTGTGCTAAAAGGGGGAATTACCGTTGAGGTTTAAGGATCAGGTTCATTTTATCAGAAGAAATATGAAGAAAAACAGGCTTCGCGTCTTTATGACGATTCTTGCGACAACAATGGCGTGTGCGTTTTTGGTTGTGCTGTCGTCGGTTGGATTTGGGATTCAAAAGACGATTACAGATATGACAATGAGCCAGCAGATTGTAACGAAAGTCAGTGTAATGGGCAATGAAGGAGACAAGCCGATTAAAAAAGCTGATTTAGAGAAGTATGATCACGTAAGGTCAGTTGTCGAAAGAACGCAAGTATATGAACCAAACAAAGCTACTTTAGGCAATCGCACAAATGAAAGCTCAAATCTCATTTTTACTAATATGAATGATGAATTAAAGGCCAATATGGAATTGGAAAAGGGAAGAGTCGCAAAGTCGGAAAATGAAATCGTAGTAGGATACGACTTCGCAAAGAGATTATTGACGAAAAAAGAATCGGAAGAATATAACAAAAAAATCGAAGAGGCAAAAGGCAATCCAGAAGATATAAAAGAACCAAAAGGCTATACGAAAGACATTCTGAACAAGACGATTGAACTAAGTGTATCGAAGACAGATCCTAAAACAGGGGATGTTACAAAAACAAAAACATATGACTTTAAAATTGTCGGTATTACAAAAAAACCATCTCAAGACTGGATGGAGGACTCAAACATTTTCATCAGTGATCAATTCAAAAAAGATTTTTCGGAATTCTTAGATTTTAAAGGCGGGAACGTTGAAACGAACATTGGCGTTTTTGCTGATAAATTTGAGAACGTGGAACAGCTGACAAAGGATCTAACAGATGACGGATACTATGTCACATCAGTGACTACCGAGCTTGAGGGAGCCAACACCTTCTTCATGGTCTTCAAAATCGGACTGATCTTTGTCGGATGTATCGCAGTTATTATTTCAGCGATCGGCATTTTTAACACGATGACGATGGCGGTGACAGAGAGAACGCAGGAGATTGGCATTATGAAAGCGATTGGGGCGAGTCCGTCTATCATTCGCCGAATGTTCCTGATGGAAAGCGCGTATATCGGGATTTTAGGCTGTGTGATTGGAATTATCATTTCCTACGGCGTGAGCTACCTTGTCAACCTGGCCGTGCCGATGATTCTCGCGGCGACAAGCGGAAGCGATGCGGGCGATTTGAATTACACATTCTCCTACATACCGGCGAGCCTTGTGATCATTGCCGTTGTGATTTGCGGAGGGGTCGCAGTCATTTCCGGAATGAATCCGGCTAGAAAAGCAACCAAAACCAACGTGCTGACAGCGTTGAGAAGAGAATTATAATGCAAACGAGCCGGCTGAGACAGCCGGCTTTCTCTATAGCGCATGATGGCGTTTTGCTATACACTTGATAAAAAAGGAAAAAGTGCGGTGAGTCGATTGTTTAAACTTTTGCTGATTGAAGATGATGAATCGCTGTTTCAGGAAATCAAGGATCGTTTAACGGGATGGTCCTATGATGTATATGGCATTCAGGATTTCAGTCAAGTGCTGCAGGAATTTGCGGCAGTTAATCCTGATTGTGTCATTATTGATGTACAGCTGCCTAAATTTGACGGCTTTCATTGGTGCCGGCTGATCCGCTCCCGGTCAAATGTTCCGATTCTCTTTTTATCCTCCAGAGATCATCCTGCAGATATGGTGATGTCCATGCAGCTCGGGGCAGATGACTTTATTCAAAAGCCGTTTCATTTTGATGTGCTGATCGCGAAAATCCAAGCGATGTTCCGGCGTGTGCACCATTATAATACGGAGCCGAGCGCGATTAAAACGTGGTGCGGCGCTGCTGTAGACGCGGAGCAGAATCTCGTCAGCAATGACAAAGGATCTGTTGAACTGACCAAAAATGAGATGTTCATTCTTAAACAATTAATAGAGCAAAAAAACAAGATCGTCAGCCGGGAAGAGCTGATCAGAAACTTGTGGAACGATGAGCGTTTTGTAAGTGATAATACGCTGACCGTCAATGTCAATCGCCTGCGAAAAAAACTGGACGCCCTCCAGCTTGGCGCATATATCGAGACAAAGGTGGGCCAGGGCTACATCGCGAAGGAAGAGGATCAGTTCTATGATTAAAGCATTCCTTACCGAAAGGCGAAGCTGGATTGCAGCGTTTTTGTTTCAGCAGGTTTTAATGCTGGTCGTAGCTTTTGTTGATCCTTTCATATCATTTGGAAATGTGCTTTATATGGTGTATTTGTGCATCTTGTTTTTTGTTATATTCCTTTGGTTCCGCTATCGGAAAGAAACCGCGTTTTATAAAAGCCTGAAAACATGGGAAAACAATCTCGATGTGACTGCCATAAATGAACCGGAAACGCCATTTGAAGCAATCGTTGACAGAAGCATTACCGGGCAAACGAAACACTTGAAGCAGACTGCAACACAGCATCGCTTAGCATTGGAAAATGAAAAGGATGAGCTAATGGCATGGATTCATGAGGTCAAAACCCCATTAACAGCAATGCATTTAATCATTGACAGAATGGAAGAAAAAGCTTTGAAATCCCAGCTGTCATATGAATGGCTGCGTATTCACCTGCTTCTTGATCAACAGCTTCATCAAAAACGCATTTCATTTATTGAAAACGATCTGTCTGTAGAATTTATTCAGCTTCAGCCTTTGATTTTCAAGGAAATCAAAGATTTACAATCGTGGTGTATCCAAAAAGGGGTCGGTTTTGACATACAGCTTGAGGCCGAAGAAGTGCTGAGTGATGCAAAATGGCTGGCGTTTATCATCAGGCAGCTGCTGACAAATGCGGTGAAATACAGCGAAGCCTCTGAAATTGAGATCAAAAGCTTTCAAAAAGGGGAACAGACGCAGCTCCAAGTGAAAGACTGTGGCAGGGGCATTGATCCAAAGGATGTACCGCGTATTTTTGATAAAGGGTTTACATCCACAACAGATCACCATAATCAAGCGTCCACTGGCATGGGGCTGTACTTGGTGAAAAAAGCAGCGGCGCCGTTATTGATTCATGTTGATGTTGAGTCGGAGTTCGGTGCGGGGACAGTTTTTACATTAACCTTTCCGAAACGGAATCAATTTGAACGGGTCATAAGCGTGTGACGAAAATGTCACATGCTTTTCTTTTTTGTTCGCCGTATCGAAGGAAAAGCCCGGCATTCCTTTTTATAATGAGATTATCCAATATAAAGGAGACTGCGTAAATGATGATTTTAGAAGCGAATAAAATTCGAAAAAGTTATGGAAACAAGCTGAATAAACAGGAAGTGCTGAAGGGCATTGATCTTCACATTGAAAAGGGCGAATTCGTCAGTATTATGGGTGCTTCCGGGTCAGGAAAAACCACTTTGCTTAATGTACTGTCCTCAATCGATCAGGTCAGTCACGGAACCATTCATATTAATGGAAATGACATGACGGCTATGAAGGAAAAGCAGCTGGCTGAATTCAGAAAACAGCATTTAGGCTTTATCTTTCAGGATTACAATTTGTTAGACACATTGACAGTGAAAGAAAATATCCTTCTGCCATTATCAATCACGAAACTGTCAAAAAAGGAAGCCAATCGTAAGTTTGAGGAAGTTGCAAAGGAACTGGGAATATATGAATTAAGGGATAAGTACCCGAATGAAATTTCCGGCGGCCAGAAGCAGAGAACATCCGCCGGAAGAGCGTTTATTCATGACCCGAGTATTATTTTTGCTGATGAACCGACGGGTGCGCTCGATTCGAAATCGGCCTCCGATTTATTAAACAAGCTGAGTCAGCTCAACCAAAAACGCAACGCCACGATTATTATGGTCACCCATGATCCTGTCGCGGCCAGCTACTGCGGCAGAGTCATTTTTATTAAGGACGGGCAAATGTATACACAGCTGAATAAAGGGGGCCAGGATAGGCAAACGTTTTTCCAGGATATTATGAAAACGCAAGGCGTGTTAGGCGGGGTGCAGCATGAACATTAATCAGCTCATCCTGCGAAATTTGAAAAAGAATCTTCGGAATTACTATCTGTATGTGTTTGCGCTCATCTTTAGCGTGGCGCTTTATTTCGCCTTTGTCACGCTGCAGTATGATCCAGCAATTAACGAAGTGAAGGGTTCAATCAAGGGAGCCGCGGCTATTAAAACCGCTTCGATTTTGCTTGTGGCTGTAGTGGCGATCTTCATTTTATATGCCAATACGATTTTTATTAAGAGACGGAGCAAAGAAATCGGGCTGTTTCAATTAATTGGAATGACAAAGCATAAAATTTTTCGCATCTTAAGCGCAGAAAATGTCATGCTGTATTTCGGTTCATTAGCGATGGGGGTCGCGGCCGGGTTTTCGATATCGAAGCTGGTCTTGATGATTCTGTTCAAAATTGTCGATGTCAAAGCGGATGCGAAGCTGCATTTTTCTGAGCAGGCCTTGGTCCAAACGGTCATTGTGTTCTGCGGCATTTACCTTTTGATTATGATCATGAATTATACGTTTATCAAAAAACAGAGTATTTTATCTTTGTTTAAAGTAACGTCCTCCACTGAAGACAAAGTGAAGAAAATATCATTTTTCCAAATGATAATCGGCGCTTTAGGCATCGTGCTGATTTTGACAGGATACTATGTGTCTTCTGAGCTGTTTGGCGGAAAATTCAAGACCATTAATGAACTGTTTGGTGCGATGAGCTTTATTCTGGGGAGCGTCATTATCGGGACGTTTTTGTTTTATAAAGGTTCGGTTACATTTATCTCGAACATCATTCGAAAAAGCAAGGGCGGCTACTTAAATATTTCTGAGGTCCTGTCACTGTCATCGATCATGTTCAGAATGAAATCGAACGCGTTGCTGCTGACGATTATTACAACCGTTTCAGCGCTCGCGATCGGGCTGTTATCTCTTGCTTACATCTCGTATTACTCGTCAGAAAAGACCGCTGAACAAAATGTAGCGGCTGATTTTTCATTCATGAACGAGAAAGATGCCAAGTTATTTGAAAACAGTTTGAGTGAAAGCAACATCTCGTTTGTTACAAAAGTAACCCCTGTCCTGCAAGCAAATGTTGACATTGCAAATATCATGGATGGAACTCCGAAAGAGATGCAGGGTGATCCTAGCAACATGCAGCTTGCTGTTGTTAGCGACAAAGATGTAAAAGGAGTCGATGTGGCGTCTGGAGAAGCCGTTTTTTCAGGATACACCGACTTGCTGAAAAAAATAATGGTTTTCAAGGACTCTGGTGTTATTAAAGTGAAAAGCAAGCATGAGACGGAACCATTAAAATATAAAGGATTAAGAGAAGAGTTCCTTGTGTCCTATACGTTTACAAGCGGGGGCATGCCTGCCGTCATTGTGGATGACAGCCTGTTTCAACAGCTGGACAAGGATAAAGACCCCCGCATTCAGCTGGCGCAATCTAGATTTATTGGCATCAATGTGAAACATAAGGATCAAATGGAAAAAGCGAATGAACTTTTTCAACAGGTAAACAAGAAAAACGAGCATTTATCAAGACTGAATACAAGCATTGCGCAAAAATCACTGTTTGGTATCGTGATGTTCATCGTTGGCTTCCTAGGGTTAACATTCCTGATCACATCAGGATGTATCCTTTATTTTAAACAAATGGGAGAAAGTGAAGATGAAAAACCGAGCTATACAATTTTAAGAAAACTCGGCTTTACGCAAGGCGACCTGATAAAGGGGATACGCATTAAACAAATGTACAACTTCGGCATTCCGCTGGTTGTCGGCCTCTTCCACAGTTACTTTGCCGTGCAATCCGGCTGGTTCTTATTTGGATCAGAGGTGTGGACGCCTATGATTATGGTGATGGTATTATATACTGCGCTCTATTCCATTTTTGGTTTTCTGTCAGTTCTTTATTATAAGAAGGTCATTAAATCGTCGTTGTGAAACAGAAAAAGCTCCAGACATTCTGGAGCTTTTTGTTTATCGTTTTGGCGCCCGGTAACCAGCGGCTTCAGCCTCTTCAACTGAGCAAAACATTTCCGCCGGATCGGTTGTCCGGTCATAGTATGTACTGCCTGGCGTGTGGTAGATGCCGTTTTTGCTTCCTTTGATATGACAGCCTTCTGCTTTGTCAGCTGTCTTGGTTTCATCACTTTTATTCGTATTGCTTGAAGAACCTCCAGCGTCTTCATGAGAACTGGCAGTTTGGCTATTTGCCTCTTTTAATTGCTTTTCAAGCTTTGTTTTATCTTGTCGGAGTGTTTCATTTTCAGCCTTTACCGTTTTTGTATCTTCTTTGAGCTGCTGTTGATTTTCTTGAAGCTCTTTCAACTCAGTTTTTAATGATTTCTGAGTCTTTTTTAGTTCGCGATTTTCTTTTTCAAGCTTCTCAAGCTTGTCTTGATCATCTGTATTGTCCTTTAATTTCTTTGCTTCAGAGCTGACAGATTTATATTCTTTCTCAAGTTCCTCATGCTCTTTTGTGAGACTTTTATATTCGGCGTTTAGCGCTGAATATTTTTTCTCAGCATTTGCTGCGGCAGCATCAGGTTCTGACAAGCCTGCCCCGGTGAAGAGCAGCACCAGGCCCCCTATCAAAAGCGGCCAAAAAAGTTTTTTAGAGAAACGTTTTTCTTTTTTTAAAACATATCTGGCGAGGTGATACAATCCGTAGCCAAGCGAAATGAGACATGCAAGAAAACCTAAGAATGCTAATATCATTTCCATATTATTACCCCTTTTTCTATTTATTTTACATTTTTTGAACCATATTTGTTAGATTTTTTCACGCTCATCAGTTGAAAAATGTGAGATAGACAGATAGAATGAATGTGCTATGATAACTGGATTCATACGGAGCCGTTTTAGGTTTCGTTTTTTTCATGAGCTTTTTTAGGGAAGAAAGGGGGATGAGTATGCCGCGTGCTCTTAAAATATTAGTTATTGGAATGTTTATCAATGTGACGGGTGCTTCTTTTTTATGGCCGCTGAATACGATTTATATCCATAACCATTTGGGAAAATCGTTAACAGTAGCCGGACTTGTCCTAATGCTGAATTCCGGCGCCAGTGTAGCTGGAAATTTATGCGGCGGTTTTTTGTTTGATAAAATTGGCGGCTTTAAATCGATTATGCTTGGGATTGCGATTACGTTAGCAAGCCTGATGGGCCTTGTCTTTTTTCATGATTGGCCAGCCTATATTGTGCTGCTGACGATTGTGGGCTTTGGCTCCGGTGTTGTTTTTCCGGCTAGCTACGCAATGGCAGGATCGGTATGGCCTGAAGGGGGAAGGAAGGCATTTAATGCGATATACGTCGCGCAAAACGCAGGTGTGGCCGTCGGTTCAGCGCTTGGCGGTGCCGTTGCATCTTTCTCGTTTTCATATGTATTTTTGGCGAATGCCGTATTGTATCTGGTCTTTTTCTTTATCGTATATTTCGGATTTCGAAATATTCAGACGGGAGATGCGTCCCAAACATCTGTGCTTGATTATGATGCTGTGAACAGCAAAGCAAAATTTGCCGCGCTCATCATTTTAAGCGGAGGTTATGTACTCGGATGGCTGGCTTATTCTCAGTGGTCCACCACAATTGCTTCGTACACGCAAAGCATTGGAATCTCTCTTTCCTTATACAGTGTGCTATGGACGGTTAATGGAATTCTCATTGTGCTTGGCCAGCCGCTTGTCGGTTTTGTGGTGAAAAAATGGGCCGAGTCGCTAAAAGCGCAAATGGTCATCGGCTTTATCATTTTTATTGTGTCTTTCAGCATGTTGCTGACAGCAAAGCAATTTCCAATGTTTCTGGCAGCGATGGTGATCCTGACGATCGGAGAAATGCTTGTTTGGCCTGCGGTACCAACGATTGCCAATCAGCTTGCCCCTAAAGGGAAAGAAGGCTTTTATCAAGGCTTTGTCAACAGCGCGGCGACAGGCGGCAGAATGATTGGCCCTCTGTTCGGAGGAGTGCTTGTCGACCATTACGGCATTAAGGCTCTTGTTTTATCTTTATTGGTATTGCTGCTGATCAGTATTGCCACTACGCTTTTATATGACAAACGGCTAAAATCAGCTAAAGAAACAAAAAAGCATGCATCAATCTCTTCATAAATAAAAGATCCCGCCGGATGAGCGGGATCTTTTTACATAATCGGAAGCACTTTAACGGCATCCTTTACATTTGAATATGTTTTCAGCGACGAAAAATTGGCATCCAATTTATTCATTTTCATGGCCAATTCAGGCTTAATGCCGGTAATGATTAACTCAGTTCCAGTCAATTTCAGCAAATGGCTCAGCTTAAAAATTTGGTCGGCCGTTTGTTCGTTCACTTGTGCCAATCCAGATAAATCAATGATCAAATAATCATCTTTGGATGATGATAAGATATTTGTCAATGTGCAAACGATGGAATTAAATCGCTCCTCTGTCAGGTTTCCGACTAGCGGAAGAGCCGAAATGCCATTGCGAATCGGGACAATAGGAGTTGAAAGTGCAGTAATTTCTGTGAGGGAATCCTCGAGAAGTTTTTCATACTCTTTTTGCTCGGTGATATCTTTCTGAATTCCGACAAAATACGTTTTGTCCTCTATTTCCATTGGATCAATATTTAATTCATTCCAGAACATCGTTCCGTCTTTTTTATAGTTTTGGATCTGAACGGTGACTGGCTCTTTATTTTGTAAAGCGGTTCTGATGTTGTCTACTTCAGCGGGGTTTGTGTGTTTCCCCTGTAAGAAGCGGCAGTTCTTTCCTAAAATTTCCTCGGCCTCATAGCCGGTGATTTGAACAAAGCCTTGATTGACGTAGACAATAGGATTATCTTCAAGTGCGGGATCTGTAATTACCACACCGACTCGCGCGTGATCAAGCGCTTTTTTGATGATTTCCAGCTGTTCTGGTATCCCAAATGATTGAAAACTAGCCATATAAATCCCCCTTAGGCCGTCAGCTTGCTATGCGAAAGCCTGATATTCCCCTTTTTTAAAATGAATTCTACAGTAACCCTAGCACAACACATGTTCTGATTCAAGCAAGCGCAGTTTGTTGTTTGTCATTAGGGCTTGTCCTCGTATACACTAAAAATAAGAATAGAATATGAACATATGAACGGAAAGGTTTTGACATGCTAAATAGGTAACTAGGTCAATGTCACTGGGTGAAAAATGAATCCAATGCATCAAGCTTACCGATCATGTGTTCACATATAATGGAAGAAACAAGCTTTTTTCAGATTTGCCAGTATGTAGATATCGAAAATCATCGGAATCGTTTAAGGGGGCTGGATGGCCTGAAGTCGCTTTACGAAATAAGGGCTTTAGGAAGGTGATGATGAAGATGCTGCATCAGGTACTTATTGCTTGTGTAATTGGAGGAATCATGGGGATTCTCGGTCACGTTAAAAAGAGAGGCAGGCTGGAGAAGCCCAGAATGACGAAGCGGTTTATCTACCTTGGATTTTTGGAAGATTGGTTTATCGGAATGACAGCTTCCATTTTACTTGTACTATCCGCTGACCCCGATTCAGGAATTCAACTTGTCATCTTATCCATTATCTCAGGCTACGGCGGTGAAGCTGTGCTCAGAAGTTTTGACTTTGTGAGAGAAATGAACAGCGGCGGCGAACCGGCCGAGTCCAAACGTCAAACCAAAACTCCACCCGAATAATTGTCCTCAATCTTCGCCCGTTCAGGGTACATTCCCATTGTATACAAACCTGCTTGCACTTATGAACAGAATTCTATAAAATACAGTTAGATTACGGTTGCGATAAGAACAATGAAGAGGAGCAGTAAGAAACAGATATTGTTGCAGAGAGTTGACGGCTGGTGAAAGTCAATCAAGTTTGTTTCCGAACTCACCTCAGAGTTGCAGCGGTGAAAAGCCGCTGACGCATAACTGCGTTAAAAGTATCAAGTGAGTGCGGTGTATGCCGCGCTAACGAGGGTGGTACCGCGGGAAAACGAAAGTCTCTCGTCCCTTTTAGGGATGAGGGAGTTTTTTTTAGTTTGGGAATATTCTGAATATAGTCCTCTCCTTCCCGTCAATACTTGAACCATACACGCCGTATTCAATCAGAAGGAGGTTTTTACTTTGAGTTTTCAGCACAAAGAGATAGAAAAGAAATGGCAAACATATTGGCTTGAAAACAAAACATTTGCCACTCTTGATAATAATGAAAAACAAAAATTTTACGCGCTGGACATGTTCCCTTATCCGTCTGGAGCTGGGTTGCACGTCGGCCATCCTGAAGGATACACTGCAACGGATATTCTGTCCCGCATGAAGCGCATGCAGGGCTATGATGTCCTTCATCCAATGGGCTGGGACGCATTCGGCCTGCCGGCTGAACAATACGCGCTTGACACAGGGAACGACCCCGCTGTGTTTACGAAGCAGAATATTGATAATTTCCGCCGCCAAATTCAAGCGCTTGGCTTCTCATATGATTGGGATCGTGAAATCAATACGACTGACCCTGAATACTACAAATGGACGCAATGGATTTTCTTAAAGCTTTATGAAAAAGGCCTTGCTTACGTTGACGAAGTGCCTGTAAACTGGTGCCCTGCGCTCGGTACGGTTCTTGCCAACGAAGAAGTCATTGACGGCAAGAGCGAACGCGGCGGCCATCCGGTAGAGAGACGCCCAATGAAGCAGTGGATGCTGAAAATCACAGCCTATGCGGACAGGCTCCTTGAAGACTTGGAAGAGCTTGATTGGCCGGAAAGCATTAAAGATATGCAGCGCAACTGGATCGGCCGTTCGGAAGGCGCTCACGTTCATTTTGCTATAGATGGACATGATGAATCCTTTACGGTGTTTACAACAAGACCAGATACGCTGTTTGGCGCTACATACACTGTCCTTGCTCCGGAACACGCATTGGTGGAAAACATCACAACGGCTGAGCAAAAAGAAGCTGTTGAAGCTTATATCAAAGAAATTCAATCAAAGAGTGACCTTGAGCGTACGGATCTTGCAAAAACAAAGACAGGCGTATTCACAGGAGCGTATGCGATCAATCCTGTAGACGGAGAAAAACTGCCGATTTGGATTGCTGATTATGTGCTTGCATCATACGGAACAGGTGCTGTCATGGCTGTTCCTGGCCACGATGAGCGTGATTTTGAATTCGCCAAAACATTCGGCCTTCCGGTGAAGGAAGTCGTAAAAGGCGGGAACATTGAGGAAGCAGCCTACACTGGCGACGGCGAGCATGTGAACTCTGATTTCCTGAACGGTCTTAACAAACAGGAAGCGATTGAGAAAGTGATCGCTTGGCTGGAAGAAACGAAAAACGGCGAGAAGAAAGTGACGTACCGCCTTCGTGACTGGCTCTTCAGCCGCCAGCGTTATTGGGGCGAGCCGATTCCGGTCATTCACTGGGAAGACGGAACGTCAACAGCTGTCCCGGAAGAGGAGCTGCCGCTGATTTTGCCGAAAACGGATGAAATCAAACCGAGCGGAACGGGCGAATCACCGCTTGCGATCATTAAAGAGTGGGTGGAAGTCACAGACCCTGAGACAGGGAAAAAAGGAAGAAGAGAAACGAATACAATGCCGCAATGGGCGGGAAGCTGCTGGTATTTCTTGCGCTATATTGATCCGCACAATCCGGATCAGCTGGCATCACCAGAAAAATTGGAAAAATGGCTTCCGGTCGATATGTATATCGGCGGTGCGGAACATGCCGTACTTCACCTTCTGTATGCCCGCTTCTGGCATAAGTTCCTCTATGATATCGGCGTAGTGCCGACGAAAGAACCGTTCCAAAAGCTGTACAACCAAGGAATGATTCTCGGCGAAAACAACGAAAAAATGAGTAAATCTAAAGGGAACGTTGTCAATCCTGACGAAATCGTGGCCTCTCACGGTGCTGATACACTGAGATTGTACGAAATGTTCATGGGACCTCTTGATGCTTCAATCGCCTGGTCTGAATCAGGATTAGACGGTGCGCGCCGTTTCCTTGACCGTGTATGGCGCCTATTCGTTGAAGACAGCGGTGAGCTTAATGGCAAAATCGTTGAAGGCGCTGGTGAAACATTGGAGCGCGTGTATCATGAAACAGTCATGAAAGTCACAGACCATTATGAAGGCCTTCGTTTCAACACGGGTATTTCCCAGCTGATGGTCTTTATTAATGAAGCTTATAAAGCAACAGAACTGCCGAAAGAATATATGGAAGGCTTCGTGAAGCTTCTTTCTCCTGTCGCGCCACACTTAGCGGAAGAGCTTTGGGAGAAGCTTGGCCATTCCGGCACAATTGCCTACGAAGCTTGGCCTGTATATGATGAAACAAAACTTGTGGATGATGAAGTTGAAATCGTTGTTCAGCTGAACGGAAAAGTAAAAGCGAAATTACAGGTTCCTGCCGATGCAACGAGAGAACAGCTGGAACAGCTTGCTCAAGCTGATGAAAAGGTCAAAGAGCAGCTTGAAGGCAAAACGATTCGGAAAATCATCGCGGTGCCTGGCAAGCTTGTCAATATTGTGGCAAACTAAGCCTAGAAGAAATCCCCTTTGCCAAAAGGGGATTTTTTTCATCAGTCTCAGAATAGCAATCGTTCAGCTGACTTTGATATACTGAACATGATCACTGTGAATAGGAGTGTTTTCTTTGGAAATAAAAGAAATCAGCACAGCCGCTTTGAAAGAAAAAATTGAGGCGGACGAAGAATTATATTTAATTGATGTTAGAGAAGATGAAGAGGTAGCGGAAGGCATGATTCCGCAAGCCGTTCATATTCGCATGGGGGATATTCCTGAAAAAATGGACACCCTTGATAAAGACAAAGAATACGTATTTATCTGCCGCTCAGGAATGCGCAGCATGAACGTCTGCAAGTACCTGGATGAGCAAGGCTTTAAAACAGTCAATGTTGAAGGCGGCATGATGGCCTGGGAAGGCGAAACAAAACCAAAAAACTAGGGGAGAGCGATCCCCTAGTTTTTATTTGTATTCCGGAAGCCAATTGCCATGTGCTGCAAATAAATCGTCACACATGGAAATGATGTCCTTCATGGAAAGCTCCGCACTTGTATGCGGATCAAGCATTGCAGCTTGGTAAACCGCTTCTTTTTTCCGTGTGACAGCCGCTTCGATTGTCATCAGCTGTGTATTAATATTCGTCCGGTTTAAGGCTGCAAGCTGCTCAGGCAGTTCTCCGGCGAAGCACGGTGTAATTTTTTTTCTGTCGGCGACGCATGTCACTTCCACAACCGCTTTTGAAGGAAGGTTGGTGATCAGTCCTGTATTCAAGACGTTTCCTCCGAAGGTGAATGGCTCGTTTGTTTCCATTGCTTCTATAATTCTAGAACCATATTCCTTGGAGCGTTCGTGCGTAAGGTTTTTATTGTTGACAATGTCATCCCGCATTTTCTCCCAATTTTCAATCTGCTTGACGCACCTTCTCGGATATTCGTCGAGCGGGATTTGCAGCTCGCTGATCAGTTCAGGGTAATTCCGTTTAATAAAGTACGGGTGATACTCTGCGTTGTGTTCGGATGATTCCGTGACATAATAGCCAAACTTATCCATTAATTCAAATCGCACCATATCATGATGCTTTGTTTTTTGTTTTTCTTTCGCTCTCCTTTTGATTTCTGGATACAAATCCGCGCCGTCTTTTTTGACTTCCAAAAGCCAAGCCATATGATTGATGCCCGCAATGCGTTCCTCAATTCCGTCATGCTCCATTCCGAGAGCTTTACATAAATCCTTTGTGCATACTTGAACACTGTGGCAGAGCCCGATTGTTTTGATATTGGTATAGCGGAGCATGGCGCCTGTAAGAGAAGCCATAGGATTTGTATAGTTTAAAAACCACGCATCCGGGCACATTTCTTCCATATCTTTAGCGATATCAAATAAGACCGGGATGGTTCTGAGTGATCTGAAGATCCCGCCGATGCCGACTGTATCGGCGATCGTTTGGCGCAGCCCATACCGTTTAGGAATCTCGAAATCGATGACTGTGCTCGGTTTGTAACCTCCAACCTGAATCGCATTGATGACATAGCCTGCGTTTTGCAAGGCAAGTTTTCTGTCATCATAGCTGTTGATCGCCACACTCGGGTTATAGCGGTCTCTTAGATTTTCGAGCATGAGCTGGGATTCCTGCAGGCGTTTGGGATCAATGTCGTAAAGCGCGAACTCAAACCCATTCAGTGCCTCTGTTAACAGGCAGTCACCCAACACATTTTTGGCGAAAATCGTGCTTCCTGCGCCGATAAATGTAATCTTTTTCATAATGCTTCCTCCTTTAGTGTTAACCCTTTACCGCTCCGGAAGACAGGCCGGCAATAAAGTATTTTTGCAGCGCCAAAAACAGAACAACCATTGGGAGCATTGCCATAAGCGCCGCTGCGGCAACTAAATGCAGGTTGTTGGCGTTTTCTCCGAAAAAACCTGCCATGGCTACTGTTAATGTCTGAACCTTTTGATCTTGTAAAAAGAAAATGGCAAATTGATAGTCGTTCCATATAAAAACACAAGAAATAATACAGATGGTTGCAGTGATCGGCTTCAGCAGAGGAAACACAATCGTAAAAAAGATTTTCAGCATCCCTGCGCCGTCAATTCTTGCGGCTTCTTCAAGCTCTTTTGGAATGGTCGATCGGATAAAGCCCGAATACAAGAATACGGTTAACGGCATGTAAGCCGCTGTATTGATCAAAATGGCGATGGCGTGTGTATTGACCATTCCGGCGTCCACGACCATTCGGTACAAAGGGACCATGGATGTTAACGGAGGGATGATCATAATGGAAATCAGCAAGGCAAAAACGGCTTTATTCAGTTTTGTTTCCCGCCGGGCAAGCGGGTAGGCGGCAAGTGAGCCGAATATAATTAATAACAAGGCAGAAAAACCTGTGATGATCATGGTGTTTATAAAAGAGTTTCCTAGCGAAGCACGCTCCCACGCCTCTGAAAAATTGTGAAAGGAGATGTCGGCTGGAAATATCCATTTCGAACTGTAGTCTCCTTTTGCTTTCAATGAAGTAGTCAGCAGAATATAAAAGGGAATAAAATGCGCACAGGCTACAATGGCGGCAAGAAGCGTAATGATCCGCGTGTTTTTTGAACGGGCGGCTCTCATGACATTTCCGTCTCCTTTCTTTTAAAGTACGCAAGCGCGCAAAAGCTGATGATCAAAATGACAAATGCCATAAATATGCCTTGTGTTGCAGCATAGCCGGCATCCTGTCGCTTGAAATACAAATCATACATAAACGTGGACATGGATTGTGACGCATTTCCGGGACCGCCCGCGGTGAGCGCAATGATGACGTCGAACAGCTTTAAGCCTCCGATAATGTTAATGACCATATTAATGGTAATGGAGGGCATTAACAGCGGCAGCGTGATGGTGAAAAACTGCTGGCCTTTTTTCGCGCCATCCATTTGCGCTGCTTCATAGTAATCTCTCGGAATGCTTTGCAGCCCGGCTAGGTAGACAACCATAGCGATCCCGACATATTGATAGGTGTTAATCATGACAATAATCCATGGATTGAGCGATGGGCTGGCGAGCGCATTAATAGGGCTGATGCCGAAGACACCGAGCAAATCGTTGAGCGCGCCTCCGTCATAGGAGAAGAAAAAGTACCAAATGTAACCCATAATGAGCGGGCTGATCATCACCGGCAAATAGACAATTGTTCTTGTTAGCGCTTTCGTTTTAATGCTTTGATTCAAGAGCAGAGCGTACAGAAGCCCGACCACATTTTGAAAAAAAGTGCTGCCAAGCCCATAAAGCAGGGTGTTTTTTAAGATGTGCCACGTGTCAGGGTCAGAAAACAGCCTTTCATATTGCGCGAATCCTACCCATTGGTAGACTTGTGAAAAGCCGTTCCAGTTTGTAAAGGTAATCAATGTGCCTTTCACAAACGGGTAAATCATAAAGACCAGAACGGAAAGCAAAGCAGGAATGTACATCCACCAAAGTGAGGACTGCTTTTTTGGCTTAACCTGTTTCACATGAACGTCCCTTGCGATCTCACTCATTGTTTTCAGCCCCCTGTGTTTCCGATTGCTCCCGGAGTCGTTTATATTCTCTTCCCAGCTTCTTCGAAATGTCTTGAGGCGCCAAAATGTCAGCCGTAAGCTCCTGTCCGACCGTGCCCAGGACGTCCCACATTCCGTTTGGCAAGTATAAACGGTCGAAGTAAGGCTCAACTTTGACATTTTGATAATGCTCATAATCATTTGCGTAGAAAATATCAGCCTTCACATTGGTCAGCCCTGAAGGAAGCGATGTGGCCTCAGCCATTTGTTTGGCATTGGCCGGGCGGGCCATAAATGCGATAAATTCTTTTGCCTCTTCTAAGTGAGGCGAATCTTTCCATGCTGCAAGCGTGTATCGTTCACCGCCGATCCATATTGGGGCATCACCGGGATGTATGGCAGGTGTCGGGATAATGCCGACCTTGACGTTCGGATTGATCTGGGCAACGTCTTGGCCGAGTGTGCCGCCTTGCATTGTAAAGGCGATTTTGTTTTGGGCCATTAATTCAATAAGCTGTGATTTTTTTGCCGTGACGGCGTCGATATTCATCAATTTTTCTTTCTGCATTTGTTTGAGGGTTTCTGACAAATAAGTGAATTTACTCCATTGAAAAGTGCCGTTGATGAGCTGTTTTTTTTCATTATGGGCAGGGTCTGTGATGAGAAGAGGTGTAGCGAATTGGTCGTAATATTGAGCGAATGAGCTTTTGTCATAGCCGGCAAACCAGAAGGGCACAATCTTTCCCTTGCTCTTTTCTTTAATCGTTCTCAGCGCTTTGATAAAGTCATCCATGGTTTCCGGCGGATCAATGCCGTAACGGTCTAAAATATTACGGTTATACGCCAGCCCGTCTTTTGCCTGATTGATCGGATAGGCATACACCTTTCCGCTTTTATTTTTGAGGATGCTGTTTAAATTGGGATCGAGATCCTGAGTCCATTCCATCTCCCGGAGATCCGCTGTATATTCTCCGTACCTGATTTTCCCCCAGCCATGTGTATCGAATAAATCAGGCAAATCATTGGCCGCCATTCTGACACGCATCATATTTTCATAGTCATTGCCTGGGAAATGAAGGCTGACATGAATGTCACTGTGTTCCTTTTCGAATGCTGCCGCCAGTTTTCTGAACGTATCTCTTTCACTGTCGGTTGACATTGTGGAATAAATGGTTAACGTCTTTTTTGCGGTATCTGCTGAGCTTTTCTCTGCTGAGCATCCGGGCAGAATAAGCAGAATAAGAGAGAGAAATAAAACAAAAGTGTGTTTCATCTTTTCCTCCTTATCATCGTGATGAATATTTGCTTATGTCACCTCCTTAGCTGTACATCCGCAGCTTTGTCTTACGATTAATGTTGTGGGCAGGGTGACATGGTGGGGAAGGGTTCGTCCCTTAAGACGGTCAAGCAGCAGTTTTACGCCTGTCCGGCCCATTTCCTCTGTGTATACCTTCACCGTCGTTAAAGGCGTGCTGGCAAATTCAGCTTCCTCAATCCCGTTAAAGCTTACGATTGCAGTATCCCGCGGCACTTGCATCCCGGCTTCCTGGAGCGCTTTTAATGCACCGATCGCCATGGAATCGCTGGCAATAAAGAATGCTTCAGGCAGATGGCCTTGAGCGATTGCTTTTTTCATCAGGCGATAGCCATCACGCATGCTGTATTCTCCAATCAGCACATGCTCAGGCTGGGGGGCGGCTGACTCCAAAAAAGCGGTGAGGCGTTTGTCTTCAATGGTTCTGCGAATGCTTTGGCCGTCCTTCAGCGTATGCTCTTTTTCCTGTCCGCCAATGTAGCCTAACCGTTTGTAGCCTAAGTCGAAAAGGTGATCAATCGCCTGGCGTGAAGCCGATTCAAAATCGATGCTAATCGAATCGTATGCTTGCGGATCAGGAGAATGATTGATGAATACGGCATGCTCCAGCTTTCCGCTAATATGCTTAACCGCTTCATCATGAACACGGCCGATGACAATGACACCATCCAATTCCCGAAAGATATGTTCCTGAAAGGAGCCGAGATGAATCGAGTTTGTAATAAAAATTTCCTGTTCAAAGCATTCCTTTTCAATGCCTTTGCGAATGGAAGAAAAATAAGGGTCCTGCCTTTCCTGATCAGGGGACAGACAGCTCAGCACGCCGATCAGCGGCTGGGCCCGCGGTTTTTGCCCGCGGGCTTTCCGGCGTTTGGCAACGGTTTGATAACCAAGCTCTTCAGCGATATTGATGACTCTTTGTCTCGTTTCGCCCGCAACAGAAAGCGACTCATCTTCATTTAAAATTCTGGAAACAGTTGCACTGGAAACATTAGCTTTCAAAGCGATATCTTTAATACGAACCATGGAAATCCCTCTCATCTATTTAGTAAAATATTAACTCACCTGTTTTTGATAAATTGATACTATCATGTAAAAGTAAGCGGTTACAATGATTATTTTCGGAATATTTCGTTATGTTTACTAAATATTTAGTAAAAGATGTGATTTGTTTTGGAAAAATAAAGGGGAACCCGGATCTGTCTCGTAAATGTGAAGTAAGCGAATAAGGAAGGGTGATGGGATGAGAGCTGATAGAAGAAAGCAACTGTTTCGATTGCTTGGTGATTTGCCTGACCGGAGGCCAATAAGTGTTGAGACATTACGTATTGAAGAAAGAGGAGAAAATATCGTTGAAACGCTCCTGCTCGATTTAAATGGACTTGAAAAGGTGCCCGCTTATTTTGTGAAGCCGAGGATAACAGAAGGAGCTTGCCCAGCCGTATTGTTTCAGCATTCACATGGGGGACGGTATGACAGGGGGAAAAGTGAACTGATTGAGGGAGCGGATTATTTGAAAACGCCTTCTTTTTCTGATGAGCTTACTTCTCTCGGATACGGCGTGCTTGCGATTGATCATTGGGGATTTGGAGATCGGCGGGGAAAAGCGGAAAGCGAGATTTTTAAAGAAATGCTTCTGACCGGAAAAGTGATGTGGGGGATGATGATTTATGACAGTTTAAGAGCGTTAGATTATATGCAGTCACGCTCTGATATTCAGTCTGACAGGATCGGTACCATCGGCATGTCTATGGGAGGGTTGATGGCGTGGTGGACAGCGGCGCTCGATGACCGGATTAAGGTGTGTGTTGATTTGTGCAGCCAGGTAGATCATCACGTACTGATCAAAACACAGAATCTTGACAGGCACGGCTTTTATTATTACGTCCCATCTCTTGCAAAGCATTTTTCCGCATCGGAGATCCAAAGCCTGATTGCGCCGCGCCCGCACCTTAGTCTTGTTGGAATACACGATCGGTTAACGCCGGCCGAGGGCGTGGACAAAATCGAAAAAGAACTGGCAGATGTCTATGCTGGACAGGGAGCTTCTGATTGCTACCGGGTGGTCCGTTCTGCTTCAGGACATTTCGAAACATCAGTCATGAGGCATAAAGCAGTCCGTTTTTTGCAAACATGGCTGTGACGGTTACAGAAACAGCCACAAAGGCGCAGATGTGAGCGAGGGAAGTGGAACCAATGGAATGACAAGACATAATGGATTGGGCTTTCCGGCGGCATCTCAATCCATTCAGCTGGTATATTCGTCCCCTTTTTTTATTAGTATTGGTTTATGCTGCGTATAAGCGCAGCTGGAAAGGTGTCCTCGTCACTTTTGTATTGATGATGAGCAGTATGGTCTGGTTTCCGGAACCTAAGAAGATTGATCTGCAAATGAAAAAAGTGCTGGAATTCGAGCAAATGCTTTTAAGCAGTCCGGTCTCGGCTGTTTTAACAATTGCTTCCATGCTGGTTTTTCTCGGGTTTATTTTGGCTGCTTTCTGGAAGCGGTCACTTGTATTTGGTTTAATCCTATTGAATGTGACACTTGTTGGGAAGGTGGCCCTGTCCTTATTATTCACAGGTGAGAATGGCTGGGCACCGTTAGGCAATACGATTTTTGGGCTGATGATGGTCAATGGAATCGGCCTGTTCATCAAGTATCGAAAATCAAAAAAACGCAGAGGAATAGATATCTAAGGCTAGGACCGTTTTACTGTAAAACGGTCTTTTTTGCTCGTTTCAGGTCCGGCCCCACAATTCCTATATTGACAGAATCGTATGTGAATAATAATATTCTAATTGTTAACTTTTATTTATAAATGGTTAACATTTAGAATAGGATGTGATATACGTTCTTCAGTTATCAGTGAAAGGGCGAGGAAACATGCAAGAAGAAACACTTTATAGTATCAGAATGAGAGCTTCTGTGAATGGATCTCATGAAGACGGCGGAAAGCATATATCCGGCGGAGAACGGCTTATTCCTTTCCATGAGATGAAGCGTACAGTCAATGCCTTATTAGAAAAAGGGTTATCCCATTCAAGAGGAAAGCCTGATTTTATGCAAATTCAATTTGAAGAGGTTCATGAACCGATAAAAACCATTCAGCCATTGCCTGTCCATACGAATGAAGTGAGCTCCCCGGAGGAAGGACAAAAGCTTGCGCGGTTGTTATTGGAAAAAGCAGGCGTTTCACGAGACGTGATTGACAAAGCATATGAACAAATCCCTGAATGGTCGGATGTCAGGGGAGCGGTGCTGTTTGATATTCACACAGGCAGACGAATGGATCAAACAAAAGAAAAAGGCGTGCGGGTCTCCAGGATGGACTGGCCGGACGCTAATTTTGAAAAATGGGCGCTTTACAGTCACGTGCCGGCACATTCAAGAATAAAAGAGGCCCTTGCGCTTGCTTCAAAGGTAAGCTGGCACCCGGCAGCCATTGCAGAATTATGCTGGTCGGATGATCCAGATTACATAACAGGCTATGTTGCGAGTAAAAAACTGGGCTATCAGCGTATTACAGCAATGAAAGAATATGGAGCTGAAGCGGGCTGCCGAGTCTTTTTTATTGATGGCTCCAAAGATGTAACCACGTACATACATGATCTGGAGAAGCAGCCTATTTTAATAGAGTGGGAGGAAAATTATGACTCATGATTTGATAGAAAAAAGTAAAAAACATCTCTGGCTGCCATTTACCCAAATGAAAGATTATGATGAAAACCCCTTAATTATCGAAAGCGGCAAGGGAATCAAAGTCAAAGACATAAACGGCAAGGAATACTATGACGGTTTTTCTTCAGTTTGGCTAAATGTCCACGGGCATCGTAAAAAGGAATTAGATGACGCCATAAAAAAGCAGCTCGGAAAAATCGCGCACTCCACGTTATTAGGCATGACCAACGTTCCTGCAACCCAGCTTGCTGAAACATTAATCAACATCAGCCCAAAAAAGCTTACGCGGGTCTTTTATTCAGACAGCGGTGCAGAAGCGATGGAAATAGCCTTAAAAATGGCGTTTCAGTATTGGAAGAACATCGGGAAGCACAAGAAACAAAAATTTATCGCCATGAAAAACGGGTATCACGGTGATACGATTGGCGCCGTCAGTGTCGGTTCAATTGAACTGTTCCACCACGTATACGGCCCGTTGATGTTTGAGAGTTACAAGGCTCCGATTCCTTATGTGTATCGCTCTGAAAGCGGTGATCCTGATGAGTGCCGTGATCAGTGCCTGAAAGAGCTCGAACAGCTGCTTAAGGAACATCACGAGGAAATTGCCGCGCTTTCCATTGAATCAATGGTACAAGGGGCTTCCGGTATGATCGTGATGCCGGAAGGATATTTGGCAGGGGTGCGAGAGCTGTGTACAACATACGATGTCTTAATGATTGTTGATGAAGTTGCTACAGGCTTTGGCCGTACAGGAAAAATGTTTGCGTGCGAGCACGAGAATGTCCAGCCTGATCTGATGGCTGCAGGTAAAGGCATTACAGGAGGCTATTTGCCAATTGCCGTTACATTTGCCACGGAAGACATCTATAAGGCATTTTATGATGATTATGAAAACCTAAAAACCTTTTTCCATGGCCATTCCTATACAGGCAATCAGCTTGGATGTGCAGTTGCGCTTGAAAATCTGGCATTATTTGAATCTGAAAACATTGTGGAACAAGTAGCGAAAAAAAGTGAAAAGCTTCATTTCCTTCTTCAAGATCTGCATGCTCTTCCTCACGTGGGAGATATTCGGCAGCTTGGCTTTATGTGCGGTGCAGAGCTTGTTCAGTCAAAGGATACCAAAGAGCCTTATCCGGCTGATCGGCGGGTTGGATACAAAGTTTCCTTAAAAATGCGAGAGCTGGGAATGCTGACAAGGCCGCTTGGGGACGTGATTGCATTTCTGCCTCCTCTCGCCAGTACAGCTGAAGAGCTCACGGAAATGGTTGCCATTATGAAACAAGCGATCCATGAGGTTACGAGCCTTGAAGATTGATTCATGGCTGAACGAGCGGTTAGACAGAATGAAAGAAGCTGGCGTACATCGTAACCTGCGGTCAATGGATGGAGCGCAGGTTCCAGAGAGGAACATTGATGGCAAGAATCAAACGGTGTGGTCCTCAAACAATTATTTAGGACTCGCAAGCGATAGACGTTTGATCGATGCAGCCCAAACAGCATTGCAGCAATTTGGGACAGGAAGCAGCGGCTCACGTTTAACGACGGGCAATTCGGTCTGGCATGAAAAGCTAGAAAAGAAGATTGCCTGCTTTAAACGGACAGAAGCGGCGTTATTGTTTTCGAGCGGTTATTTGGCCAATGTCGGTGTCCTTTCATCTTTGCCAGAAAAGGAAGATGTCATTTTAAGTGACCAGCTCAATCATGCAAGTCTGATCGATGGCTGCCGACTTTCTAAGGCTGATACAGTTGTTTATCGGCATATTGATATGAATGATCTTGAAAACAAGCTGAATGAAACGCAGCGTTATCAGCGCCGTTTTATCGTAACAGACGGAGTATTCAGCATGGATGGCACGATTGCTCCTCTTGACCAGATCATCTCGCTTGCGAAACGCTATCATGCCTTCGTGGTCGTTGATGATGCCCACGCAACAGGAGTTTTGGGTGATTCAGGGCGAGGAACGAGTGAATATTTTGGTGTTTGTCCCGACATTGTGATCGGCACCTTAAGCAAGGCTGTTGGCGTGGAAGGAGGTTTTGCGGCAGGATCAGCGGTCTCCATCGACTTTTTGCTGAACCATGCCAGAACATTTATCTTTCAAACCGCTATTCCGCCAGCCAGCTGTGCGGCTGCTCACGAGGCTTTCAACATAATTGAAGCCAGCAGGGAAAAACGGCAGCTTTTATTTTCTTATATCAGCATGATCAGAACCAGTCTGAAGAATATGGGTTATGCCGTGAAAGGAGATCACACGCCGATTATTCCTGTGGTCATCGGCGATGCCCATAAAACGGTCATATTTTCTGAAAAGCTGCAGGGCAAGGGAATTTATGCTCCTGCCATTCGGCCGCCGACCGTTGCGCCAGGTGAAAGCCGGATTCGAATCACAATCACGTCGGATCACAGTACGGGTGATATTGATCATTTGCTGCAAACATTTCATTCAATCGGAAAGGAGCTGCACATCATTTGAGAGGTTTTTTTGTGACAGGAACAGATACAGAAGTGGGGAAAACGGTTATATCCAGCGGAATCGCCGCATTATTGCGAGAACATAACAAAGATGTTGGGGTGTATAAACCATTTTTAAGCGGTATATCACGCCATCATCCAGATAGTGATACAAGTCTGCTGAAAGACATGTCGCAGACCGTCCTCTCTCATGAAGACATTACGCCTTTTGCCTTCAAAGCGCCCCTTGCACCATACGTTGCAGGGAAACTCGAGGGAAAGACTGTCAGCATGGAAGAGGTTTTAAGCCATTGGGAGCGGATTAAAGAAAAACATGAATGCTTCATCGTAGAAGGTGCGGGCGGTATTTCTGTGCCCTTGGGAGAGGATTATTTGGTCAGTCATGTCATAAAAGCGTTACAGCTTCCCATGATTATTGTGGCGCGTCCAAACCTTGGAACCATTAATCATACCTTTTTAACTGTCAAATATGCAGAAAGCATGGGACTTCCAATCGCCGGAATTATCATCAATGGAATCAGTGATTCTCCCGATCAAGATGAAAAAACCAATCCTGAGATGATTGAACGCTTATGCGGTGTGCCGGTTTTAGGGATTACGCCAAAGCTTGCCAACGTGACGAAAGAAACGGTTCTACATATGGTAAAAGACCATATCAATCTATCATTACTAATGAATCAAGTGGGGGTATGAGAATGAATCAATGGATGGAACTCGCAGACCGGGTGCTGGCTGGAGCAGAAGTGACAGACGAAGAGGCGCTTTCAATATTAAATTGTCCGGATGAAGATATTTTGCTATTAATGCACGGGGCTTTTCACATCAGAAAACACTTTTACGGAAAAAAAGTAAAGCTCAATATGATTATGAATGCGAAATCAGGGCTCTGCCCGGAAAACTGCGGCTATTGTTCACAGTCTGCCATTTCGAAAGCGCCAATTGAGTCTTACCGGATGGTGAATAAGGAAACGCTGCTTGAAGGCGCAAAGCGGGCGCACGATCTGAATATCGGCACATATTGTATCGTGGCAAGCGGCAGAGGGCCGTCCAACAGAGAAGTAGATCAGGTCGTAGATGCGGTACAGGAAATTAAAGAGACGTATGGATTGAAGGTTTGTGCATGCCTCGGACTGTTAAAGCCAGAGCAGGCGAAGCGGCTCAAAGATGCAGGAGTAGACCGTTATAATCATAATTTGAATACCTCGCAGAGAAACCATTCAAACATCACGACCTCACATACATACGATGACAGAGTCAATACGGTTGAAATCGCCAAAGAATCGGGACTGTCTCCGTGTTCAGGCGCCATTATCGGAATGAAGGAGACAAAACAGGATGTCATTGACATCGCCAAAAGCTTAAAGGCTCTTGACGCGGATTCCATTCCGGTGAATTTTTTGCATGCGATTGATGGCACGCCATTAGAAGGCGTCAACGAATTAAACCCGCTGTATTGTTTAAAAGTGCTGGCGCTGTTCCGTTTTATCAATCCATCAAAAGAAATTCGCATTTCCGGAGGGAGAGAGGTCAACCTCCGCTCATTGCAGCCATTAGGGCTTTACGCCGCAAACTCCATTTTTGTCGGAGACTACTTAACAACTGCCGGGCAAGAGGAGACGGAGGATCATAAAATGCTGAGTGATTTAGGCTTTGAAGTTGAATCAGTCGAAGAAATGAAGGCCAGTTTAAGCGCGAAAAGCTGAAGAATCAATAAAAGCAATCGGTGATGTCGATTGCTTTTATTTTTGAACAGAAAGGAGAAGATCACATGACAATTGCATCTTTACATGCATCCTCTGAGTTTTTGAAAAATCCATATCCTTTTTACGACACATTGCGAGCTGTTCATCCCATATATAAAGGGAGTTTCTTTAAATATCCGGGCTGGTATGTCACGGGATATGAAGAAACGGCAGCTATTTTGAAAGATGCGAGATTCAAAGTCCGCACACCGCTGCCTGAAAGATCAACCAAATATCAGGACCTTACACATGTGCAAAATCAAATGATGCTGTTTCAGAATCAGCCTGATCATAGACGATTGCGGACGCTTGCCAGCGGAGCGTTTACGCCGCGAACAACAGAGTGTTATCGGCCGTACATCATTGAAGCTGTTCACCAGTTGCTCGATCAGGTGCAAGGTGAAAAAAAGATGGAGGTCATTTCGGACTTTGCTTTTCCGTTAGCAAGCTTCGTCATCGCTAACATTATAGGTGTGCCGGAGGAAGATCGGGAGCAATTAAAGGAATGGGCTGCGAGTCTCATTCAAACGATTGATTTTACCCGGTCAAGAAAGGGATTAACAGAGGGCAATCATATTGCTGTACAGGCTATGGCATATTTCAGAGAGCTGATTCAAAAGCGAAAACACCACCCTCAACAGGATATGATCAGCATGCTCTTGAAGGGGGAAGAAAAGGATAAGCTGACGGAAGAGGAAGCAGCATCTACGTGCATATTGCTGGCGATCGCCGGACATGAGACAACGGTCAATCTCATCAGCAATTCAGTCCTTTGTCTGCTGCAGCACCCAGAACAGCTTTTGAAACTGAGAGAAAATCCAGATCTTATTGGTACAGCAGTCGAGGAATCTCTGCGATATGAAAGCCCCACGCAAATGACAGCCAGAGTTGCGGCAGAGGATATTGACATCAGCGGGGTGACAATCCGTCAAGGAGAACAAGTCTATCTTTTGTTAGGGGCGGCTAATCGAGATCCAAGCATATTCACACGCCCCGATGTCTTCGATATTACGAGAAGCCCTAATCCGCATCTTTCATTCGGACATGGCCATCATGTTTGCTTAGGATCCTCGCTGGCACGATTAGAAGCGCAAATTGCGATTAACACCCTTCTGCAGCGAATGCCCAGCCTGAAGCTCGCAGATTCTGAATGGCGATATCGGCCGCTTTTTGGATTTCGGGCGCTTGAAGAGCTGCGGGTGATTTTTGAATAAACCAAAGCATGTGAGTGCCAAAAAAAGTGTCAGCCCCGCCGAAAATGGGCAATCTATAAAAAAGGGGAGTGAACACAGTGAAAAAAGTGCTGATTGCCGGCGGAAATGGTGTGATAGGGAGACTGCTTGCTGAAGGGCTTATTTCAGATTATGAAGTGACAGTGCTTGATAAAGACCATTTCGATGGCACAGCCTCTTTCATTCAGGCTGACGCCGCAAATTACGAGGATCTCTTGAAGAAGATTCCGAAAGATACCGATGTGATCTTAAATTTACTGGCTGTCAAAATTAAATACGATGTCATGGACATCGCTGAGTTTGAAAAAATGACGGATGTTTTCTATAGGGCAAGCTATTATCTGTGCCGTGCGGCAGCAGAGCTCGGCATTCAAAAGCTCGTGTTCGCCAGCAGCAATCATGTCACAGATGTATACGAAAAGGACGGGCGTTCTCTGTTAGGACGGGAAATCACAACAAGCGATTATCCGCTGTCAAAAAACTTGTACGGTGTATTAAAGCTGACGTCTGAACAGATTGGCCATTTGTTTTATTTGGAAAAAAAGCTTTCAGTGATCAACCTTCGAATCGGAACAGTCGTCACAGATGAAATGGATACGCTGCATGAAAAAGAACGGACGAAAAAGACACTGCTTTCTCACCCCGATCTGCTGTCAATTTTTAAAGCCGCCATTGAAACCAATATCAGGTACGGCACTTATTACGCCGTCTCTGATAATCCGGGCCGGCCATGGTCCATTGAATCTGCTGTCAATGAACTTGGTTTTTCGCCGCAAATCAATACGGCCGAGCTTCTGAGCGGGGAGGAGAACGGAGCATAATCATTTTCTAAGATTATGCTCTTTTTCTTTTGTCATTGGCTTTCATGCGCGGCATTCCCCGCCCGGCCTGGGGCTCTGTTCAAATGATTATAGACATGGCAATCACAGATTTGCTACATTTTAGACACGATATCGTCACATGCTGCAGCTTGTTTAGGAAAGAATGATAACGCTTACAAAAGAGAGGTGGGAGCTATCGCACATTCACTGAAAAGTCGCTTGTTTGATATGTTGATTTACGGGTTTTTGCTGATGTTCGCTTTAATATGCGTACTTCCGTTCATTCATGTCATCGCAGCATCCTTCGCCACAGTAGAAGAAGTTGTGTCGAAAACATTTATTTTAATACCGACCACTTTTTCGCTAGATGCTTATCGCTACATTTTTTCAACAGATATTATTTATAAGAGTTTGCTTGTTTCTGTGTTTGTGACAGTGATAGGCACTGCAGTCAGCATGTTTTTATCTTCACTGATGGCTTACGGGTTATCCCGCCGTGAATTAATCGGACGGCAGCCGCTCATGTTTCTCGTTGTATTTACGATGCTGTTCAGCGGCGGCATGATTCCGACTTTTCTTGTGGTCAAATCCCTTGGATTGCTCGATTCTTACTGGGCGCTCATTTTGCCGACAGCCATTAATGCTTTTAACCTGATCATTCTGAAAAACTTCTTTCAAAATATCCCGGCAAGCCTGGAAGAGTCCGCGAAAATCGATGGGTGCAATGACCTGGGCATTTTCTTTAAAATCGTGCTGCCGCTGTCTTTGCCTGCGATCGCAACGATTTCATTGTTTTATGCGGTCACGTATTGGAACACGTATATGACAGCGATTTTGTACTTAAATGATTCAGCAAAATGGCCGATTCAGGTGCTTCTGCGCCAAATCGTCATTGTATCAAGCGGCATGCAGGGGGATATGTCAGAGATGGGCTCGGGCAGCCCGCCGCCTGAGCAAACGATTAAAATGGCGGTCATAGTGGTGGCGACCATCCCGGTTCTGCTTGTCTATCCGTTTATACAAAAGCATTTTGCAAAAGGAGCTTTACTGGGATCTGTTAAAGGATAAAAAATATGAAACGGAGGGGTACGATGGGAAACAAATGGAGGGTGCTTTTTATGGTGCTTGTACTGGCACTCGGCGGAGTGCTGGCAGGCTGTAAAGGGGCTGACCAGTCTGCGGCTGAAGGCAAGGCTGACTCGGATTCAAAGGTAAAGCTGTCTTGGATGGCGATTTTGTATCACCAGCAGCCGCCGAAAGACAGGGCGATTAAAGAAATTGAAAAGCTGACAAATACAGAACTCGACATCACCTGGGTTCCAGACGCGGTGAAAGAAGACAGGCTGAATGCGGCGCTTGCAGCCGGCAATCTTCCGCAAATCGTGACCATCCAGGATATTAAAAATTCGTCAGTCATGAATGCCTTCCGGTCAGGAATGTTCTGGGAAATCGGCGATTATATCAAGGATTATCCTAACTTAAACAAAATGAACAAACTCATTAATAAAAACGTAACCATCGATGGCAAGCTCTACGGGATATACAGAGAGCGTCCGCTTTCAAGACAGGGGATCGTCATTCGGAAGGACTGGCTGGACAATTTGAATTTGAAAACGCCGGAAACGCTAGATGAGCTTTATGAAGTGGCCAAAGCATTTACGGAGGACGACCCGGACAAGGATGGGAAAGATGATACGTTCGGGCTGGCAGACCGTAATGACTTGATTTACGGCGCGTTTAAAACGATTGGCTCGTATGAAGGCATGCCGACAGATTGGAAGGAATCAGGCGGCAAATTCACCCCTGATTTCATGACACAGGAATATAAAGACACGATGAATTATATGAAAAAGCTGCGTGATAACGGGTATATGAATAAGGATTTTCCCGTCACAAGCAAAACCCAGCAGCAGGAGCTGTTTTCGCAAGGAAAAGCCGGAATTTATATTGGCAATATGGTAGATGCGGTCAATCTGCGCGACCATGCCTCTGATAAATCGATGAAGCTCGAGATCGTCAACCGTATAAAAGGCCCAGATGGGAAAGAGCGGGTATGGGCATCAGGAGGCCATAACGGCGTGTTTGCTTTCCCGAAAACGAGTGTGAAAACGGAAGCTGAGCTTAAACGGATCTTGGCTTTTTTTGACCGAATTGCCGAAGAAGATGTCTATAGCCTGATGACTTATGGCATTGACGGCGTTCATTACAACAAAGGTGAGGACAAAACGTTCACACGCAAAGAAAGCCAGGTAAAAGACTGGCAGACTGATATTCAGCCGCTGTCCGCCTTAATTGCCATTGATAAAGCCTACTTAAAAAACACTGGAGATCCGCTTCGGACGGCGTACGAGGAGCTGACCGAGGACAATGAAAAGATTATCGTCTCAAACCCGGCTGAAAGCCTTTATTCCGCATCGGAGTCGGAACGGGGGGATGAACTGAAGAAAATCATTGATGATGCGACTTATAAATATATGATTGGAGACATCACAGAAAGCCAGTTCGATAAAGAAGTGGAAAAATGGGAGTCAAGCGGAGGAAAACAAATTATTCAGGAATACGAAGAAGCATTTAAACAAACAAAATAATGTTGGAAAAACCCAAAACGCGCAAGCGGTTTTGGGTTTTTTACATGCTTCTTTTTTGCTGGCGGTAGTTTCCCGGTGTAATCCCCTCCAGCTTTTTAAAAGACCTGATAAAATTTTGCGAGTTTTTATATTTCAGCTTTTCGGCAATGTCCTTGACCGCCATGTCTGTTTCGGCAAGCCAGCTTTTCGCCATATGGTGTCGGTAGCTTGAGACATACTCGCTGAATGAAATACCCATTTCTTTTTTGAAAATGCTGCTTAAATAATTTGGGTTGTAATGCAGCCTGCGCGCGATTTCGTCCAGTGTCAATTCGGATTCAAACTCATGATGGATGATATGAATGATGTTGTCGGAAATATTTTTGTACTGGGCATCCGCGCGGGCGTTCACTTTGTCTGTCATCGGATCAATAAACTCATTCTTTAGCCAGTTTTCGGTATCCTCGAACGTTTTCAGCTCAAAAATTTGATCATACAGCATTTTGTTTTCTTCAAGCTCAAACAATTCGATCCCAAGCACATGCATCAGCTCAATCACATGGTTCAAAAAACGGGCGATGGCGATTTGAAATTGATACGGGTTGGTGTTCTGGGTGAAAATGGCTTGCAAAATCGCGTGCAGGCATTTATCCGCTTTCTCCTTGTCTCCTGCTTTGACAGCATCGAACAGCTCATGCTGAAGCTGCTTTGGAAAATGGGTTTTGAAGGTTTTTTTCTGGTCAAGGTCTTCGTAAAAAATGATCGACTTGTTTTCCGCTTTAAGCCGGTATTTCAACGCTTCTGAGCCTTCCGCATAGGCTGTTTTCGCTTTTGTCAGCACATCAAACGGCTGGCTGATGCCGATGCTGACAGACAGATGCAGCTCAGCTTCCGCTTTTTCCTGAATCATCCTTGCAGTCTCATTCAGCTCAGCCATGAATTCTTCCTTTGTCCCGCTTTGGTTGATCAAAATCGTCGCCTGCTGTTTGTCAACTACGGCGGGGGCAAGATGTTTGTCCGTCGGGATGCATCGCTCAATCAGGCTGTTGACGGCAAACAAAAGCAGATCCATATCTTTTTTCTCATAAGGCGTATGATTCAGTGTGTCAATTTGGAGCACAAGCAGGGCAAGGTGCCGCCAATTTTGCTTTAAGCCGAGGCTTTCAAAACGGTTATCAACCTCCTCATCCGTCAGTTTTCCAAGCATAAGCCTGACCATAAAATATTGCTGCAGATGAGTGGCCTGCTGCTTCATCGTTTCCTCAAGGTCGTCATTTCTGTCCTTCAGCTGCTTAAAGCTCTGTTCAATTAACTCAAATTCATTTTGAGGAGGCTGCTGTTTCTCTTGTATGGCTCCATGTCTTGCGAATGATTCGTAAAGCATCCTGATCGGCTTGTAAAAATGGCGGGAGCCCAGCCAAGAGAACAATAATGAAAGCGTTAACAAAATAAGGCATACTGCAAAAGTGATCCAGCCGATTGACTTGGCTTCTTTTTTTAGCTCGGGCAGGGAAACGAGAGAAAAATAAGTCCATGTATTATAGTCAGATTTTTGATAGGTGACTTTATAATGAATCCGGTCAATCACTGTTTCAAACTGTCCGCTATTGGCGGTTTGCGCCAGCACTTTTTGGACAAAGCCGTCGTTATGAAGAGATTCACCGACATCAGACATGTTGTTATGAAGGATAATGCGGCCTTTTTCATCGATGATAAACAGGTTGTTGGCGTTTGAATAGCCAGGCATATTTTTGACAAGCGAACAGCTCGGGATGCTTGCGGCGGCCAATCCCTTTGTATTTGTGCTGTTCAAAGGAAGCTGCTTAATTAAATTGATATTGTAGCGGCAGTTTTCTGATGTGCCTTCTTTGGTTGAAATCAAATGATTGTTTTCCTCAAGCGCCCAATATGAGCGGCTCGCTTTGTGTTTCGTGTACGCTGAGGCTGCTTCATGAAGAGTGTCTGTATTCAAACGGTACAAACCGGAATTGTTCATGTACCATTTTTTCGTATAACTGACTAACGTCATGTTGGACAGATCGGTATCAAAGCTTTGCAGATAATTGAGCTCTTGGTTCACTTGGTTATAGATTTGAAATTGGTCTGAGTGCAAAGGCTCGGACAATGTGCGAAGGAGAGGCGGCGAACTCACATAGTGGGTTAAAGAGTGATCAACGGTTTTCAATATATGCTCGATGCTTTGCTGGGTCTGCTGGAGTGTGTCGAATTTTTCCTCCGAAACGTTGGAAATAGCCGTTTTCTGAGAGTGCTCGTACGAAAACAATCCGACCAAAATAACCGGAATGGTGCTGAGCAGGCAGAAAAACGTGATCAGTTTGTAGTAAAACTTGTATTGGCTTCTTTTCATAAAACCCCCCATTTCATAACATCCACTTAACCTTAATACAATTAATCCAAAGATTTATAGATATTGTCAATAATCATTTTCTAATATCGGTGTCTTTTTTTCAGGTGGACCTGCTGAACCATTGATCATTAAGGGATAAAACAGGATGTGATCATATGATTGTAGACGGACTTTTGCCTGCTGCGCTACAGTGAATGCAAGAACCCGTGAAAGGAGGCTAGGAAAAAATGAAAACAGCAGAAGCGCAAGCGCCGGCTGTTGATGCAGTCATTTTTAAAAAAGAAAAAAGAAAGCGCTTACTAAGTAAGCTGATTCAGCAAAAATATTTGTACTTGATGATTTTGCCAGGGTGTATTTATTTTTTGCTTTTTAAGTATGTCCCGATGTGGGGAATTGTGATTGCGTTTCAGGATTATCAGCCGTTCCTCGGCATTTTGGGCAGTGAGTGGGTGGGGCTGAAGCATTTTATCAGGCTGTTTACTGAGCCTACATTTTTTCTCTTGTTAAAAAACACGCTCGTGTTATTTGCTTTGAACCTGGCCATATTTTTCCCGGTGCCGATACTGCTGGCGCTTTTATTGAACGAAGTGCGGATTGCTCTCTTTAAAAAATTTGTTCAGACGCTGATTTATATCCCGCATTTTATGTCTTGGGTCATTGTTGTATCGCTTTCGTTTGTGCTGTTAACGGTAGACGGAGGCTTGATTAATGAACTGATTGTGTTTTTTGGCGGTGAAAAAATCAATTTTCTGCTGAACGAAGAATGGTTCCGGCCCCTGTATATTCTTCAGGTTATCTGGAGGGAAGCGGGCTGGTCGACGATCATTTATCTGGCGGCCATTACAGCGGTTGACCCCCAGCTGTATGAAGCGGCGAAAATGGACGGAGCGGGACGGCTGCGGCAAATGTGGCATATTACGCTGCCCGCCATTAAAAGCGTTATCGTCGTTTTGCTGATTTTGAAAATCGGAGACACGCTGGAGCTTGGCTTCGAGCATGTGTATTTGCTGTTAAATGCGACAAACAGGGAAGTGGCGGAAATTTTTGATACGTACGTTTATACTGCAGGGCTGAAACAGGGACAATTCAGCTACAGTACAGCAGTCGGCGTATTTAAAGCGGCGGTCGGGCTGATTTTGGTCATGCTTGCGAATCGTTTGGCGAAGAAATTTGGCGAGGAAGGAATTTATTAAGAAAGGGATGGGATCAATGGATCAATCAATCGCTGTAAAATCGCCTCTTACGTACGCGGAGGCATTGGCAAAAACCATTATGAATACGTACACAGTCGAGGAGCTGCCTCCTGCAAACCGCTGGCACTACCATCAGGGTGTTTTCTTATGCGGTGTATTGCAACTGTGGGAAGCAACCGGGGAAAAGCGGTATTTTGAGTATGCGAAGGCCTATGCAGATCTCTTAATCGATGATTATGGCAATCTATTATTTAGAAGAGATGAACTGGACGCCATTCAAGCGGGTCTCATTCTTTTTCCATTATACGAGCAGACGAAGGATGAACGGTATGTCAAAGCGGCAAAAAGGCTGCGCGGCTTATATGGAACACTGAACCGGACGTCTGAGGGCGGTTTTTGGCACAAAGACGGTTATCCATATCAAATGTGGCTTGACGGCTTATACATGGGGGGGCCGTTCGCACTGAAATATGCCAATCTGAAGCAGGAGCCGGAGCTGTTTGATCAGGTCGTGCTGCAGGAGTCATTAATGAGAAAGCATACGAAGGATGCAAAAACCGGACTCTTTTATCACGCCTGGGATGAAGCGAAAAAAATGCCTTGGGCCAATGAAGAGACAGGCTGTTCACCGGAATTTTGGGCACGTTCCATCGGCTGGTACGTCATGTCTCTTGCTGACATGATTGAAGAGCTGCCGAAGAAGCATCCAAACCGTCATGTGTGGAAAAACACGCTGCAGGACATGATGGAAAGCATCTGCCGCTATCAAGACAAGGAGACCGGGTTATGGTATCAGATCGTTGATAAGGGAGACAGGTCTGATAACTGGCTGGAAAGCTCAGGATCCTGCCTGTACATGTACGCATTTGCGAAGGGAATCAATAAAGGCTATTTAGACAGAGCTTACGAAACAACACTGCTAAAAGCGTATCAAGGCTTGATTCAGCATAAAACCGAAACATCAGAAGACGGAGCGTTTCTCGTCAAAGACATATGTGTCGGAACGTCAGCCGGTTTCTATGACTATTATGTCAGCCGCGAAAGAAGCACAAACGACCTGCACGGAGCCGGCGCGTTTATTTTAGCTATGACAGAGCTGGAGCCTCTTTTTAGGTCAGCGGGGAAATGACAAAAAAGATACGTACGGCTTTGTGTGTGATCGTCTCAGTGCTTTTTTTGGCATCATGCTCAAGCAGGCCGGACAGAATGCATGTCATTCTCTTTTCTGATATGCAGGCTGGCGTACAGGAAAAAATAAAAAAGGCCGCCGAGCAGAATGCCGGGAAGGTCGATATCTTTCCAGCTTTTCAGGAAAAACTGCTGACTGAAATTACCGCCCATGAGGGAGATGTTTTCATCGTGCCTGAAGACATGTTTCAAGCTTACGATGATCCGGAAAATTTTCAGCCGTTAAACGGATTGCCTCCTAAAAAAACATCTCCTTATACAACTGTTAATAAAAAAACAGGAGAAAAAACGATCTATGCCGTTCAGATCGAAAAAGGGAAAAAACAGCTGAACGGCTATTCTTTTCGATTGAATCGCGATATGGCGGCGTTTATCCCTGTGTATGCTGAAAAAACAGAGGAAGCGCTGCAGCTGATTTCTCAACTAACTGAAGCCCGATAGAGGTGAGGATATTGAAGAACATCGTCTTTTGCGGATTGAGCAGCAGAGCATTCAGTATGTTTATCAAACCGCTGTTGGAGCGGTTTTCAACTCATTATGTGATTACGGGATTGCTGGATGCCGATCCGAAACGTTTTGCCGTTTGCAAAAAGAAATTTCCCGAGCTGGCCCACGTGCCCGAGTTTAGCGAAGATGCTTTTGACGAGATGATGCGCGTGTCAAAGCCTGATATCGTCATTGTGGCAGGCAGGGACGATACGCATGTCACATATATTGTGAAAAGCCTTCAGTGGGATACAGATGTAATTACTGAAAAACCAATGGTGACAACAGTGCAGGATGCGAATCGGGTGCTTGAAGCGGAGGCCAAAAGCGAAGGAAAAGTCACCGTCGCGTTTAACTATCGCTACAGCCCGTTTCATCGGAAAATAAAAGAAATGATTCTGGAAGGAGAAATAGGCAGGGTCACTTCCGTTGATTTAAATTGGTATATTGATACGTATCATGGCGCCAGCTATTTTAAACGCTGGAACCGGTCGAGACCGCTTTCCGGAGGTCTTTCGGTCCATAAATCAACGCATCATTTCGATCTCGTCAATTGGTGGCTCGGGCAAAATCCGGAGGAGGTGTTTGCTTACGGCGCCTTGAATTACTATGGGCCGGACAGTGAGTGGAACCCCTTGCCGGAAGAAGACGGGCGTTTTTGCGGGACGTGCCGGGCCAAAGAAAAATGCCATTACTATTCTAGGTGGCATCCCCGTTCCTCCAAAGCTTCTGTAAAGGATGATCATCTCCAAGCAGGAGACCAGTCCAGCTTATATACTGCATACAGGCCTGACGCGTGTATTTTTGACGAAGAAATTGACATCGAGGATACGTACGTGGCGACAGTCAAATATGATGGCGGTGCACTATTAAGCTATTCGATTTTATTTTCTGCCCCGTATGAAGGCTACCGGCTGACGATCAACGGCACAAAAGGGCGGATCGAATCAAATGAATTTCACGAACCTTCCAGAATTCCGTTTGCTTTTCCTGAGCAGACAATCGAATACTATCCGCTTTTTGAATCAAAGCAGACGATACAAGTGGTCAAAAATGAGGGAGGGCATGGCGGAGGCGATCCGCTGTTGCTTGAGGATCTTTTTTTAGGGAAAGACCCGCTTCGCCGCTATGATATTTTAGCCGGGGCTGAAGCCGGAGCCTACTCCATCGCGGTTGGTGAGGGAATGTGGCGCTCGGTTGCCGAAAAGAGGCCAATTGGGATTAAAGAGCTTTTTCAGATGCAGAATGTATAGTGCAAAAAGGAGGGACCGCCATGGAACATGATGGTTCACTGGGGCGGATGCTGCGCTTTTGCGAATGGATCATGAGATTCGCGTATACAAACTTGCTGTGGCTGTTGTTTGTATTGCTCGGTCTCGGTGTGTTTGGCATCATGCCCGCGACCGCGGCTTTATTCGCTGTCATGCGGAAGTGGATTCAAGGGCAGGACAACGTTTCGGTGCTCAAAACGTTTTGGCGGGAATACAAGGCTGAGTTTTTTCGTTCAAATCTGATTGGCGCTGTATTGGCGATCATCGGATTGATTATTTATATCGATTTGGCCTTTATTTATCCGAGCCATTTCCTTCTGCATGTTCTGCGATTCGCCATTATGATATTTGGCTTTTTGTTCGTATCCATGCTTTTTTATGTGTTTCCGCTGCTTGTCCATTTTGACTGGAAAAAACGTCTGTATGTGAAGTTTTCGCTCTTGCTCAGTGTAGCGTATTTGCAATATACGCTTGCGATGCTTGCGCTGACTGTGGCTCTCTTTTTCTTGCTTGCGTACCTGCCCGGCATTGTCACTTTTTTCAGCGTCAGCCTGATCAGCTACTGCCATATGCGAATGGTTTATGCCGTACTGTTGAAAGTGGAGAACCAAGACGGTGTGCCGCAGAAGAAACACCATACAAAGGAAGCTTTTTATCCGGAGATGAGGTGATCATCATTTCTCTATCATAACGCTGTTCCAAACGGAATAGATTGATAGAGAAAGGAGAGCGGATAAGATGCTGAAGGTGGCAGTATTTGATGAAGAACATGAAAAAGACTTACAGACGGAAATCAATTCATTTTTAAAAGGGATATCGGAGGAGCAGCTGATTGATATCAAATATACGGTTTCGGCGGCGTGCGACCCGGACGGTGAGCAGCTTTACTGTTTTTCCGCCCTTATTCTATACCGCAAATAAAAAAAGATCTTCCCGCGTGTGCGGAAAGATCTTTTTTGTTAATATGCCTTTTTCACTCTTGGACTTCTCGGTTTGTCGATTTTCTCCGCTCTTTTGATCTCTCGTCGTTCTTTTGAGAGCGATTTATAGAGAGCGGCAATCATCAGCAGGATGACGATAGAAAACGGCAGCGCTGCCAGAATGGCTGTGTTTTGCAAAGCGGAAAGACCGCCGGAATACAAGAGGACAGCAGCCATGGCAGATTGAATGATGCCCCAGCTGAATTTTACTGAATTGGCTGGGTTCAATGAGCCGTAGGTCGTCTGCATGCCGAGCACAAATGTTGCAGAGTCAGCAGACGTAATAAAGAATACAGCGATCAGGATCAGTGACAAAATAGATGTCACCATCGCCAGCGGATAATGGTCAAGTGTTCCAAACAGCATCGTTTCCGTTGACAGCTTCGCTACATTGAATGTGCCGTTCTGCTGAAGATCCATAGCCGATACGCCAAAGATAGAGAACCATAGGAACGCGAGGATACATGGTGTTACCAAGACACCGATCAAAAATTCACGGATCGTCCGTCCCCTGGATACCCGGGCGATGAAAATGCCGACAAATGGAGACCAGGAAATCCACCATGCCCAATAGAAAATCGTCCAGCCGTTAATCCATTCGCGTTTTTCAGGATCGTACGGTGTCAGTCTGAAGCTCATTTGCACGATGTTTTGAATATACTGTCCGATAGAATCTGTAAATGAGTTCATAATCAGTACGGTAGGCCCGACAAACAGCACAAACAGCATTAACAGTCCAGCTAATACCATATTGGTGTTGCTCAAATACTTAATGCCTTTTCCGAGTCCGCTCCACGCAGAAATCAAGAAAAGCACAGTAACAATGGCAATCAAAATAAATTGAACGAGAAAGTTATTTGGGATGCCAAATAAGTAACTCAATCCGCCGTTAATTTGAGTCGCCCCGATACCAAGGCTTGTGGCTACTCCGACGACTGTGGCAAAAACAGCAATACAGTCAATTAATTTGCCGATCGGACCGTTAACTTTATCGCCTAGAATCGGTGACAGCGTGCTGCTGATTAATCCTGGAGCGCCTTTTCGGAATTGGAAATAGGCAATGCATAATGCCACGACGGCATAAATGGCCCAAGCGTGCAGACCCCAGTGGAAAAACGTATAGCGGAGTGCATCTCTAAAGGCTTGGGGGGTTTCTGTTTCACCTGATGGAGAGCTAATTGCGTAATGGCTGATCGGTTCAGCCGCACCGTAGAATACCAAGCCGATTCCCATGCCTGCGCTGAACAGCATGGCGAACCATGATAATAACCCGAATTCCGGTTTCTCATCGGGTCTTCCGAGTTTAATTTTGCCGATCGGGCTGAAAATCAAAAAGAGACAGAACCCGACAAACAATGAGACAACTAAAAGATAATACCAACCAAACGTATTGGTGATAAATGCTTGTGCGGATTGGGATACGTTTTGCAGGCTGTCTGGAGAAACAACGCCCCATAATACAGCAGCAGCTGTGATCACAATCACAATCCAAAATACACTAGATATATTTTTCAAATATTCTCACCCTCTAAATTTTTTGTGTACGCCTATATCTGCTCGCAGGCTTAGTATGGTCGTACGCTGGCAGATCATTCCTCTCTTAAAATTACCCCGCAATCAGGTGAAACAAAACAAGTCTCACCCTACCATGAATGCGGAGAATTTTCAAATGTTCAGCGTTTTGTAAAAAATTGAAAAGGCTGGTCAGGAGCGGGCAAAGCGACCGGCATTGAGCCCCGCAAGCCTTCCTGTTACAAGGGCGGAGGTAATATTGTATCCTCCTGTGTAGCCATGGATATCCAGAATTTCTCCGCAAAAGTAAAGCCCCTCCATTTTTTTAGAGGCCATCTTTTTCGGGTCGATTTCTTTTACAGATACCCCGCCTCCCGTGACAAATGCCTTATCAAGCGACAGTGTGCCATTTGCGTGAACAGTAAACTGCTTGCAGTCCTTTACAAATTGTCTGAAAGGGTCCCTTGGCAGCTCAGAAAACGATACGTTCGGAGAGATGCCGTTTTTTTCGAGCAGAAATAGGAGGTAGCGCTCCTGCATCCAGGGTTTCAGCACGTTTTTAATGGCTTTTTTCGGTGCTTCCTTCAGTTCTTTAAACATCTTTTGGAAAAGCGTTTCTTCATTGATATCCGGATATAAGTCAATTCTGATCGGAACTTGGGGCTGTTTTTTCAGCTCTTTCACGACAAATTGGCTGCATCTGAGAATGGCAGGGCCTGAGAGGCCGAAATGGGTAAACAGCATGTCCATTTTATGTGTGATGATTGGTTTGCCTTTTTTATTTAACACACTGACGGCTACATCTCTTAGTGATAAGCCCTGAAGTGTTTTTTGCTTAATGAACGGTTCGCCAGAAGTGACGGGTACCTCTGTCGGAAACAGCTCTGTTATGGTATGGCCTGCGGCTTCAGCCCATTCATAGCCGTCTCCCGTGCTTCCGGTATGAGGCACACTTTTGCCGCCGACAGCGATAATGACAGCCTGGCTATGGATCATTTCGCCATTATTCGTCACAATCCCTGCCGCCTGTCCATCTTTATATATAACAGATTTAATTTTCTCGTTCGTTCTGATTGTTACACGGAGCTGCTTCAGCCTGTTTAACAGCGCGTCAACAACGCTTTGGGCTTTGTCGGTCACAGGAAACATTCTGCCGTGATCCTCTTCCTTTAATTGAATGCCAAGGTTTTCAAAAAACTTGATAATATCTTCATTATTAAATTCAGAAAACGCGCTGTATAAAAAACGCCCGTTGCCAGGGATGTGCTTGATAATTTCTTCCACAGGAAGGCGGTTTGTCACATTGCAGCGGCCGCCCCCGGAAATCGCGAGTTTCCGCCCTAATTTATTTCCTTTATCTATCAGCAAAACGCCAGCGCCCTGCTCCCCTGCTGCAATCGCAGCCATCAAGCCTGAAGGGCCTCCGCCGATTACGATTACGTCATATTGTTTCATCTTTATCATCAACTTTCTTTTCGTTTCGTATGCGGACACCCCGTCCGCAGTACTATTATAGCGAAAGAAAGCCGCTCCTTAAACGTCTTTTGCAGCGGATACGAATGTTCACAGGATTGCTTTTGTATTTATTACCGTCTAAATGCCCAGTTGTGGTAAAATAGAAAAGTTGAATCTTCGTAGAAAATGGTGATGAAGAAACATGTCAAGCAAACTGTTAAGAGGCACGTTTGTGTTAACGCTCGGTACATATATATCGCGAATTCTGGGAATGGTCTATTTAATTCCCTTCAGCATTATGGTCGGGGCGACAGGCGGTGCATTATTTCAATACGGATACAACCAATACACTTTATTTTTGAATATTGCTACGATGGGCTTTCCGGCCGCTGTTTCTAAATTTGTGTCCAAATATAATTCCAAAGGGGATTATGAGACAAGCAGAAAAATGCTCAAGGCGGGCATGTCGGTTATGCTCGTTACAGGAATGATAGCCTTTTTCATTCTGTATCTATCCGCTCCGATGTTTGCGGAAATATCGCTGGGAGGCAAGGATAATAACGGCCTGACAATTGATCATGTTGTTTATGTCATTCGCATGGTCAGCTTAGCGCTTTTGGTCGTACCGATTATGAGTCTTGTCCGCGGATTCTTCCAAGGGCATCAAATGATGGGTCCGACAGCTGTTTCCCAAGTCGTTGAACAGATTGTCCGCATCATCTTTTTATTGAGTGCGACATACCTGATTTTGAAGGTTTTCAATGGCGGCCTTGTCATCGCTGTTGGCTATGCGACCTTCGCAGCGCTGATCGGTGCCTTCGGAGGGCTGGTCGTGCTGTATATTTATTGGAACAAACGGAAGGGCAGCCTGCTGGCGATGATGCCGAATACGGGTCCGACAGCAAACTTAAGCTACAAGAAAATGTTTTTCGAGCTGTTCAGCTATGCTGCTCCGTACGTTTTTGTCGGACTAGCCATCCCTTTGTATAACTATATTGATACAAATACGTTTAACAAAGCGATGATTGAAGCCGGGCATCAAGCCATCAGCCAGGACATGCTGGCGATTCTAACCCTGTATGTGCAGAAGCTCGTGATGATCCCGGTTTCCCTTGCAACTGCTTTCGGACTGACATTAATTCCAACGATTACTGAATCGTTTACAAGCGCAAACTATAAGCTGTTAAATCAGCAGATTAACCAAACGATGCAGACGATCCTGTTTTTAATTATTCCGGCTGTTGTCGGAATCTCTCTATTGTCAGGACCGACGTATACGTTCTTTTACGGGTCAGAGAGCCTTCATCCTGAACTGGGGGCAAACATTCTGCTTTGGTATTCCCCAGTCGCGATTTTGTTCTCTTTGTTTACGGTCAACGCAGCCATTCTACAGGGCATCAATAAACAAAAATTTGCGGTTGTCAGCCTTGTGATCGGTGTCGTGATTAAGCTTGTGCTGAATGTTCCGCTAATCAAGCTGATGCAGGCTGACGGTGCGATTTTAGCGACGGCTCTTGGATATATCGCTTCACTTTTATATGGATTTATCATGATTAAGCGCCATGCAGGCTATTCGTATAAGATACTGGTTAAACGAACTGTTTTGATGCTGGTCTTATCAGCTATTATGGGTATTGCCGTGAAAATCGTACAGTGGGTATTAAGCTTCTTTATTTCCTATCAGGATGGCCAGCTGCAAGCTGCGATTGTTGTGGTAATTGCGGCCGCTGTTGGCGGTGCTGTTTACCTGTATTGCGGCTACCGGTTAGGATTTTTGCAGAAAATTTTAGGCCGCCGTTTGCCGGGTTTCTTAAAGAAAGGCAGACATGCGGGCTGATGAACAAGATATGATGAAACAGAGGGCTCGCATGCTGCGGGCTTTCTTTTATAAAGGAGAGATGAGGAATGAGACTTGATAAGCTGCTTGCCAACAGCGGGTATGGTTCCAGAAAAGAAGTCAAAGCCGTTGTGAAGGCGGGAGCCGTTATGATCGACGGCAAACCGGCCAAAGATGTAAAGGCGCACGTTGATCCTGATACACAGGAGGTTACCGTATACGGGGAACCGGTTGATTACCGTGAGTTCATTTATCTTATGATGAATAAACCGCAAGGCGTGCTGTCGGCGACCGAGGACAGCCGGCAGCAAACGGTGATCGATCTGCTGACGCCGGAGGAGATGAGATTTGAGCCATTTCCCGCCGGCAGGCTTGATAAAGATACAGAGGGCTTTTTGCTGCTCACAAATGATGGCCAGCTCGCACATCGGCTCCTTTCTCCTAAAAAGCATGTTCCAAAAACGTATAAAGTCCATTTAAAATCACAGATTTCACCGGAAGACATTTCCGATTTGGAAACGGGTGTCTACATAGAAGGCGGCTATAAAACAAAGCCGGCAAAAGCGGAAATCAAAACAAACGACAATGGCAATACTGTGATATATCTGACAATTACCGAAGGAAAATACCATCAGGTCAAGCAGATGGCAAAAGCTGTCGGCAATGAAGTGGTTTATCTGAAGCGGCTTTCGATGGGGCGCGTCTCCCTGGATCCCGCTCTGGCACCCGGAGAATACCGGGAGCTTACGGAGGAAGAACTTCATTGGCTCAATGAACCGCAAGCATGAAAAAACCCCGCATACGAATGCGGGGTTTTATTTATAAGCGCACAAAAACAAGGCTCGGAAGTTTCTTCGCCCTGTATCTATCAGGCCGCTCACAGGCGGCCCTATGTAATTTTTCAATTTATGAGGTAATCTTTACTTTCTTTCTCGTTGTCTCCCACTTGCCACGGCTTGGACTATGAACAAGATCATTATATGCCAACACATTTAAGTCTCTTTGAATCGTTCTAGGTGTAATGCCGAATTCGTCAACCAGTTCCTGCGTTGTCACAAGACCTTTTTCTTGGATAAACATGTAAACTGATTTGATTCGAGTTAGCATACGGTTTGTTGAAGGTTTCAAAAAACCACTCCCTATCATAAGATCGGATGGACTTGACTAACCACAACTCACGACTATCAACTGCGTACGAAATAGCAACAAAGGCAGACATCTGTAATTGTTAAAATAATTCGCCCTCATTATACACGATATTGCAGCAATGAATCTAGGGATAACTCCTATTAATTTTTTCCAATTCTCGTTGGGCAGCCATCCTTGTTGGATTACTATGTATTTCGGCTCAATATTATTATGCTTAAAGAAACTTTTTTTATTCTGTTTCGTAGTAAATTTTGGAGGTGGGTAAGTTTGACAAATTTACTTGAAGCTTCAATAGAACAGGCCGGGTATACAAGCCGAAAAAAAGTGCTCACCGATGTTTTTCTGGAAGTCAGAAAAGGGGAACTAGTTGGACTGATCGGAGCTAACGGCGCCGGAAAAAGCACCGCAATGAAGGCGATACTCGGCCTCTCAGAAGATTTTAAAGGGCAAATTGCCTGGAACGGCTGTTCATTTGCATATATTCCGGAGCATCCGTCCTTCTACGAAGAACTGACGCTGTGGGAGCATTTGGATCTGATCAGCACACTCCACGGCATTGAAGAGAGTGAATTTGCACAACGGGCCCAAAACCTGCTGCAGACATTTTCGCTTGATCATGTCAGGCATGAGCTGCCTGTCACCTTTTCAAAAGGCATGCAGCAAAAACTGATGCTTATCCAGGCTTTTCTCTCTAAGCCTGATATCTATGTGATTGATGAACCGTTTATCGGGCTTGATCCGATATCGACGAAACGTTTTGTGGACATGCTTAAAGCTGAAAAAGAACGGGGAGCCGGCATTCTCATGTGTACACACGTGCTCGATACCGCGGAAAAGATCTGTGACCGGTTTTACATGATTGAGAAAGGTTCTTTATTTCTCCAAGGCACGTTAAAAGATATTCAGGACAAGACCGGATTAGAGGGGCAGTCATTGCTTGACTGTTTTTATAAGGCAGTTCAAGGTGATCGGCCATGAACGGGCGTACGCTCTTTTTTCGGAGGCTGTTTGAGTATTACAGGTATCAGTTTAAGGTATTGCATGCCGTCATTGACTGGACAGTCGCTCTCTATATCGTTTTGCCGGCTTTTGCTTTTGTCGTCTATCAGTATATTGATTTGATGAACGGAAGAGGGCTTCTTTATGAGTGGTCTGAAGTGGCGGAATGGGGATGGCTGTATGCTGTGTGTGTGCTGATCATGTTTACAGGCTCGGTTCGCACATTTTTAATGGAAGCGGACAAAGTGTTTTTGCTGCAAAAGAAAGAAATAATCTATCAGTTAAAACGGTATGCGCTTTTGTATTCTTTTTTGGTCACACTGGCCAAATGGCTGCTGCTCTTTTTCATTGTCTTTCCTTTAATCAGTCATTCTGTTCACATCACATTCGCAGAAAGCGCGCTTCTAATATGTTACTTATTTGGCCTTCATATGTTCTTTTTATCCTCAAAGCAAGACAGGATCAGAAAGCCGCGCTCCATTTCGAGATGGATTGGCGATATCTTTGTCAGAGCTATTCTTTTTGCTGGTTCTGCTATCCTGATTGTTTTGACTGAGTGGCACTTGCTTGCGCTTTTAGGCATATTATTTTTGCTTTTTTCAGCCGTCCGCAGTTTGAAAAAGACAGCCACGTTTACGGCTTTTGAAGCTGAGGTGACTGAAGAGAAAAAAAGAAGGCTTGCCCTTGCAGGACTTGTGATGATGATGAGCCAGGAGGCGGGAATGCCGAAAGTAAAAGACAGGATGAGAAGAAAACCGTTATTATACCGCAATTCAAAAAGGATATTTAAAAGGCGAACGATCTGCACTGGCTATAAGGAATTGTTTTTCAAAGTCATGCTGAGGAATGGCGAGTATATGAGGGAAATGTACATGCTTTTGTCGGCCTTTACGATTTTGATTTTTGTCTCCCCGATTTGGCTGAAGGTGATAGCGCTTCTGGTTTATACAGGTGTTTGCCGTTATATCCTGACGCTTATTTTTGATAAGGTCATGGATGCCCCTTTTTTAATTGGCACCGATATGGAAAGTGATGAATATTACCGGGCCAGAAAAAGCTGTATCAACACTCTGCACTATGCGTTTGCCGCCTGCTGTTTTTTTGCGGCCGCCGTCTCTTTATTATTCACATAAAAAACCCAAACGGCTGAGCGTTTGGGTTTTCTTTATTTTTTATAAAATAAACAGCTGGATGAAAAACAGTATGGCGAAAACGATAACGAGCGGATGAATCTCTCTCCATTTTCCCCGTGCCGCTTTTACAATCGGATACGAAATAAAGCCAAGCGCGATTCCTGTAGAAATGCTCGATGTCAAAGGCATAGCCAAAATGACGAGAAACGCTGGGAATGCTTCGTCCATCTCTTTCCAGTTCATATTGGAAACTGAGCCCATCATCAGACTGCCTACAATAATCAAAGCAGGCGAGGTGATGGCAGCTATGCCGGACAAGGCGCTGACAAGCGGACTGAAAAACATTGATGCCGCAAACATCACCGCCACAGTCAAAGCTGTAAGCCCCGTTCTTCCCCCGGCTGCGACGCCTGCGGAAGATTCGATAAATGCCGTCGTCGGGCTTGTGCCGAACACAGCTCCTACTGTCGTCGCGGTTGAATCAGCAAGCAGCGCTTTTCGCACGTTCGGCAGCTTATTGTTTTTCATGAGCCCTGCTTGCTCTGCTACTCCGATCATTGTGCCTGTCGTATCAAAAATGGTGACCAATAGAAAAGAAAAGACGACAGCGTACAGGCCGTGATGAATGACGTCGCCAAAAGCGGTAAATGGATTTGAGATCATCAATCCTTCCGGCAAATGAGGAAACGACATAAATCCCTTTGAAAAATGAAGCTGTCCGGTAAAAAAGGCGATCAAAGCGGTAGCTGCCATTCCAATAAATAAAGCGCCGCTTACATTCAGCACCATCAGGACCACGCTGATCAAAAGGCCGACGAGTGTTAAAATGACACCCGGTGAATGCAGATTGCCGAGAGTAACCAGGTTTGATTCATCAGCTGCCACAATTCCCGCTTGACGCAAACCGATAAAAGCAATAAACAGCCCGATCCCTGTTGTGATCCCGTATTTTAAATTGTTTGGAATCGCTTCTATAAGTTGTTTTCTTAAAGGCGTTAACGATAGAATAATGAAGAGAACCCCTGCTGTAAATACTGCACTGAAAGCTGTTGCGTATGTGATGCCGCCATCGCTTGCGCTTACGACATGAAAGGCTAAATATGCGTTCAAGCCCATGCCGGGCGCAATAGCAATCGGATAATTTGCTGCCAGGGCCATCCACAGCGTTCCGACAATGGAGGCAATGATCGTTGCGGTGAAAACCTGGTCGAAAGGAACCCCGGCGCTAGCCAAAATGACCGGATTGACCACGACGATATAGACCATTGTGAAAAAGGTCGTCAGCCCTGCTATGATTTCTTGCTTTATGGATGTTTGCTGCTCTTTTAGATGAAACATAGTATCCTCCAATTACGAACGTTTTAACAAAACACCATTAATATTATTCGTTTTATTTGGTTTTTGCAAGTCATTTCTTGCGGAAAGGGGATCATTATGAACTGGGAAGTTGAAGTGATCAGAAGAAAAGAGGATTTAATTCGTGATACGCAGGAATTTTTGAGAATCAACAGTGTCATGGACGAAACAACCGCCGGACCCGGCAAACCGTTTGGAGAAGGGGTAAACGCCAGCCTGACTTCACTGCTGGAGCTTGGAGAAAAAGAAGGCTTTACAACAAAAAATCTTGATGGCTTCGCAGGTCATATTGAATGGGGCGAGGGCGATGACATTGTCGGCGTACTTTGCCATGTTGACGTCGTGCCGCCGGGAGACGGGTGGACGAGTGATCCGTTTTCAGCTGAAATCCGTAATGGGCGGATTTATGCAAGAGGCGCCATTGATGACAAAGGCCCGACAATGGCAGCATTCTATGCGCTGAAAATCGTAAAAGACATGAATTTGCCGCTGTCCAAGCGAGTCAGAATGATTATCGGAACAGATGAAGAAAGCGATTGGAGATGCGTAGAGCATTACTTCAAGCATGAAGAAATGCCAACACTTGGCTTTGCGCCTGACGCCGATTTTCCGATTATTAACGCGGAAAAAGGGATTATCGATGCTTCTTTACTTATCCCGCATGTCTCAAACCAAGCCGAGCCAAAGGCAGTGCTTGTCTCGTTTCAGTCAGGCCTTCGTTTGAACATGGTGCCTGACGCTGCTGAAGCCGTCATTGAAGGGCCGAAAAAAGAAGAGATTCTGTCTTCATTTAAAGACATGCTCCGCACGACGGATCAAAAAGGAGAAGCTGAAATAGAGAACGGACAGCTCATTTTGCGTATGTACGGGCTTTCCTGCCATGCGATGGAACCGAACAATGGGATCAATGCCGGCATTTTATTGTGCGAATTTCTGCAGCAGACTGAGCTTGACGATGCAGGACTGCGGTTTGTGCAAGTGGTGACAGACAAATTCTCAGGTGATACAAGAGGAAAGAAACTGAACATCGACTGTGAGGATGAAATCAGCGGTGAGCTGACATTAAACGTCGGAACACTGCGCTATAAAGAAGGGCAAGGAGGCGAGCTCGGGATTAATATCCGCTATCCTGTGACAGCAGAAAGCAAAGCAATCCGGGATGCATTCGAAAGCGCAACTGAATTTGAGCTGGGCGAATTCAAAGACAGCAAGCCGCATCACGTGTCAGCAGATCATCCGCTAGTCAAAACCCTGCAAAAGGTTTATGAAGGCCAGCTGGGTAAAAAAGCTGACTTAATCTCAATCGGCGGAGGGACGTATGCCAGATCGCTAAAAGCCGGTGTCGCCTTCGGCCCGCTGTTCCCCGGACGCCCTGACAGCGCACATCAAAAGGATGAATATATTGAAATTGATGACCTTCTTAGATCGACAGCATTATATGCGCAGGCCATTTACGAGCTTGCAAAATAAAAGGACCGGCTTCTGCTGAAGCCAGTCCTTTTTTTAAATAAATGACCATAAATCAGTTGATAAGTACCGTTCTCCTGTATCGGCTGTCATGCAGACGACAACTTTGTCAGGAGAGAGGCGTTTCGCTGTTTCGATTGCCGCGAAACAGGCAGCGCCTGATGAAGGGCCGACAAGAATTCCTTCTTCAGCTGCAAGCCGTCTTGTCGTTGTATATGCGTCTTCATCAGAGATTTTGATAATTTCATCATAAACGTCTTCATTTAAAATCGGCGGTATAAAGCCTGGGCTCGTTCCTACAAGTTTATGCGCGCCGGGTTTTCCGCCGGATAATACAGGCGAACCCGCTGGCTCAACAACATGAACCGTGATATCTGGAAAAAGCTCTTTGAGCGCCTCACCTGTTCCGGTAATGGTTCCGCCCGTTCCCGATGAGGCTACAAAAGCGCCGAGCGGTTTTCCGATTTCCTCTATTGCCCGGGCAATTTCAGGCGCCGTTGTTTTCCGGTGCGCATCAGGATTGGCAGTGTTATCGAACTGCATTGGAATATAGCTGTTCGGAATTTGTTCGGCAAGCTCCTTCGCTTTTTTAATGCTGCCCGGCATTCTTTCCTCTCCGGGAGTTAATACAACCTCTGCACCGTAAGCTTTAAGCAGGTTGATCCGTTCCTTCGTCATCGTATCAGGCATCACTAAGATTGCTTTATATCCGCGTGCTGCCGCATTCATAGCGAGCCCGATTCCGGTATTTCCGCTTGTCGGCTCTATAATAACTGATCCCGGCTTGAGCAAACCGTTTTGTTCAGCTTCTATGATCATTTGATAAGCTGCTCTGTCTTTCACACTGCCGCTCGGATTGAAAAATTCAAGCTTTAAATAGATTTGTGCCGCATTTTCCGGCTGAAGCCGGTTCAATCTCACTAGCGGTGTATCTCCTATCAGATCAGCTGTGTTTTCAACGATTTTCAACATTGTCATTCCTTTCTGAATAAAACAAGTGTCATATAATATCCTAACATAATAAACGTTTGTGCGAGAGTGTTTTCATACACTGTTCCTCTATCCGCACAGCCTCTTTATTGATAAAATAATAGCTGTTAAAGAAGGGAGTGTCAGACGGATGCCAGATATACGGCCTCATTATTTCATCGGCGTTCCCATACCTGAGGGAATTGCAAATCCGATTTACCAGGCTGCGAAAAACGAGCCGCTATTGACGTTTCAAAAATGGGTGCACCCGCTTGACTATCATATCACGTTAATTTTCCTCGGAGCGGCGGATGAGACACAAATAAAGAAGCTTGAAGGTTCGCTAGCCGAGATTGCTTCAGAAATCGATCCATTTTCAATTGAGTTTGGCAAGATAGATGTATTCGGCGACCGCAAAAGGCCGCGCGTTTTACACCTGGAGCCAAAGAAAAACAAAACGCTAGAAAGACTGAGGGAACATACGAAGCAGGCTGTGCTTCAGGCTGGCTTTCAAGTGGAAAAAAGACCGTATCATCCTCATATGACGCTGGCGAGAAAATGGACAGGCGAAGAAGGATTTCCGGCTCATGTTCCGTTTGAAAGCGGCGAGGTTTCGATGAGGGCTGAGCGGTTTTCGCTCTTTCAAATACACTTGAACCAATCACCAAAATACGAGGAAATATTCAAATTTCATTTATCTTAATTCATTGCGGAGTGGAGAAACAAACATGGCACAAATCATCAAAATTCATGATTATATATCGAGATATGAGCTTGATCCGTACCATTATATCAACCAGTTTGTACGGCTGAAAAAAGAGCGCTGGCTTTCACTGGTAGAAGCGGCGGAACGCCAGCAAGAAGAAAGGCAAGCCAGCGCTGAAGAACCGGAACCGGTGCAAAAACGAAAAAAATTTTCATTGAAAAGAAGAAAAGAAGAGATAAAAGCCGATATACAAGAAGAGAGACACCAATGGTTTGAGGATGAAGAAGATATTCATGTAAGGCTCCCAAAGAGCAGGATGGCGCTTGCTTCTTTTTATAAAAGACATTTATATGATTTTCAGCTCAAATGGGCAAGCTCTACTCTTTCAGAAATATCTCAACTCTCAAACCAGGTGAAGCAGGACCGCATTTTGCGTTATCTGACCCAACAGCTGCCCGATTCTTATTTCATTATGTATAAGCCTGTGCTGAGAATTCAGCAGGCGGCGGTTGAATTAAGCATTGTGATTATTTCTCCTCTGGAAATTTATTGCGTTTCTATTTTAGAGGGCGAGGAAGACAGTGTCTACATAGGGTCTAAAAATCGTTTTTGGGACAAGAAAACAGCCTCTCAGACTGCATCAGTGTTAAATCCGGGGCTGAGCCTGTTTCGCACGGACTCTGTTGTGTCAAAGATCGTAAAGGAAAAACAGGCCGAGATTCCGGTTCGGAAATTGCTTCTGAGCAGAACGTCGTACATCGATTACCCTGAGCCGCCATACGGCTTAGAAATTGCGGATAAGCGGAGCGCGGAAGAATGGATTGAGCGGCAGAAGAAAAACACTGCTCCGATCAAACACCATCAGGTAAAGGCTGCGAAGGCTCTATTGTCTTACTGCATGTCTGACTCCCATCGCAGACAAGAGTGGCTGGAGTAAAAGAGAACGATTTGAGCGGTTTTCTCATAACATAAGCAGGTGAGAAAGATGAGCCATTGGTTTTTTATTATTAATCCGACAGCAGGACATCGAAACGGCCTGCGTGTTTGGAAGTCCATTCAAAAGGAATTGATCAAACGAAAGGTTGAGCACCGTTCATTTTTAACTGAACATCCGGGACACGCCGAGGTGCTCGCCAGACAGATTTCAACGATACAGGAATATAAGCTGAAGCGCCTGATCGTCATTGGCGGAGACGGAACCATGCATGAAGTTGTCAACGGGCTGAAGGATGTAGACGATATTGAACTGAGCTTTGTGCCAGCGGGCGCGTATAATGATTTCTCACGGGGATTTTCTATTAAAAAAATCGACCTGATACAGGAAATTAAGAAGCTAAAGCGTCCGTTAACAAGAACCTTTCATTTAGGGAGCGTCAATTTCCTTCAGGATAAATCACAAATTCTTTATTTTATGAATCATATCGGGATTGGTTTTGACGCATATGTCAATAAAAAGGCGATGGAATTTCCGTTGAGACGGGTTTTTCTTTTTCTCCGCCTTCGATTTCTGGTGTATCCGCTTTCTCATTTGCACGCCTCAGCAACCTTTAAGCCGTTTACGTTAGCTTGTACAACGGAAGGCGAGACGCATGAATTTCATGATGTCTGGTTTGCGGTTGTATCCAACCATCCGTTTTACGGGGGAGGCATGAAGGCGGCGCCGCTAGCAAATCCCCGCGAGAAGACATTTGACATCGTAATCGTTGAAAATCAGCCGTTTTTGAAAAAATATTGGCTTTTATGTCTGATGGCATTTGGAAAACATACAAAGATGGATGGCGTTACGATGTTTAAAGCAAAAGACATTACGTTTTACACGAAGGACAAAATCCCGTTTCATGCTGACGGAGAAATCATGGGCACTACCCCGTTTCGTCTGGCATCTAGTCCTGCACCCCTCAGGATCAAAACATAAACGTGTTTGGAGGAGAGAGCTTCCGATGGTCAGCATCCGCCGCAGCTTCGAAGCGTATGTCGATGACATGAATATCATTACCGTCCTGATTCCTGCTGAACAAAAAGAAATCATTACACCGCCGTTTCGGCTTGAGACAGAAACAACAGATTTTCCTCTGGCTGTCAGGGAGGAATACTCCCTTGAAGCGAAATACAAGTACATCTGCGTACCCGACCATCCTGTGACATTTGGAAAAATCCATTTCGTCAGTGCATCCAACGGCCACAAAACCGATCTCCAAATCGGCGCGGTCATCCGGACGGCTGCATTTGATGACGAATTTTATTATGACGGAGAGCTCGGCGCCGTTTATACTGCGGATCATACCGTATTTAAAGTATGGGCGCCTGCTGCAGCCTCAGCTGCTGTCAAGCTTTCACACCCCAATAAAGGCGGGCGCACATTCCAAATGACTCGCTTGGAAAAGGGCGTCTATGCTGTTACGGTCATGGGTGACCTCCACGGGTACGAGTATGTGTTCTGCATCTGCAACAATTCAGAGTGGGCGGAAACCGTTGACCCGTATGCAAAGGCCGTGACAGTAAATGGAGAGAAGGGCGTCGTCTTGCGCCCGGATCAAATGAAATGGACTGCTCCGCTTAAGCCATTCTCAAACCCTGTGGATGCCGTCATCTATGAGACGCACCTTCGCGACTTCTCCATCCATGAAAACAGCGGCATGATCAACAAGGGAAAATACTTAGCATTAACGGAAACTGATACACAAACCGCAAATGGCAGTTCTTCTGGACTGGCGTATATAAAAGAGCTCGGTGTTACACACGTCGAGCTACTGCCGGTGAACGATTTTGCCGGAGTTGATGAAGAGAAGCCGCTTGATGCTTATAATTGGGGATATAACCCGCTTCATTTTTTTGCCCCGGAGGGAAGCTATGCCTCAAACCCTCATGATCCTCAAACGAGAAAAACAGAGCTGAAACAAATGATCAATACCCTGCATCAGCACGGTCTGCGAGTCATTCTGGATGTTGTTTTTAACCATGTGTATCATCGCGAGAATTCATCCTTTGAAAAAACAGTGCCCGGTTATTTTTTCCGGCACGACGAATTTGGGATGCCGTCAAACGGCACTGGCGTTGGCAATGATATTGCATCAGAAAGAAGGATGGCGAGAAAGTTCATTGCGGATTGCGTGGTCTATTGGCTTGAAGAATACAATGCCGACGGCTTTCGCTTCGATCTGCTCGGCATTTTAGATATTGACACCGTGCTTTATATGAAAGAGAAAGCAACTAAGGCAAAGCCCGGAATCCTGCTTTTTGGAGAAGGATGGGATCTGGCTACACCGCTGCCGCATGAACAGAAAGCTACTTTGGCGAACGCACCAAGAATGCCCGGTATCGGTTTTTTTAATGATATGTTTCGTGACGCTGTAAAAGGGAACACCTTTCACCTCATGGCAGCAGGGTTTGCACTCGGCAGCGGTGAATCAGCGCAAGCTGTTATGCACGGGATTGCCGGCTCTTCCGGATGGAAGGCATTCGCCCCGATTGTTCCGGAACCAAGCCAGTCCATCAATTATGTTGAATCACATGACAATCACACCTTTTGGGATAAAATGAGCTTCGCGCTTCCTCAAGAAAATGACAGCCGAAAGAGAAGCAGGCAAAGGCTTGCCGCCGCAATTATTTTGCTAGCCCAAGGGGTGCCGTTTATTCACAGCGGCCAGGAATTTTTCCGGACGAAGCAGGGAGTGGAAAACAGCTATCAATCCAGTGACAGCATTAACGAGCTGGACTGGGATCGGCGTGAAACATTCAAAGAAGATGTTGACTATATCCGCAGGCTGATCTCGCTGAGAAAAGCGCATCCCGCATTCCGTCTCAGGTCCGCTGCAGACATCCGGCGCCATCTTGAATGTTTGACGCTAAAAGAACACTTTATCGCATACAGGCTTTATGATCTCGACAAGGTTGACGAATGGAAAGATATCATTGTTATCCATCATGCGAGTCCGAACTCTGTCGAGTGGAGGCTGCCAAACGATAAACCATATCGGCTTTTATGTGATCCATCAGGATTTCAGCAAGACCCGCCAGAAATTAAGAAAACGGTTGCAGTAAACGGCATCGGAACAGTTATCTTATATTTAGCATCAGATCTTAAGAGTTTTGCTTGACGAAGTTTGTGCTATAGCGCTAAAATTTAAAGGACGGCTATTGATTAGCATATGAGACTCTCAATAGCTGTCTTTTTTATTTTCATACGATTCGTACGAAAAAGGCGCTCGCTGGATAGACTAGAGACGATTCGCCTTTATTCTAAAATATTTTAAGAAATGATGGGTTGAACATTGATATGAACTGGTTGGGACAATTACTAGGTAGCGATTGGGAGATCTTCCCCGCCGGAGGAGCTACAGGAGATGCATATTATGCGAAACATAACGGGCAGCAGCTTTTTTTAAAACGTAATAGCTCACCTTTTTTAGCTGTTTTATCCGCCGAAGGCATTGTTCCGAAGCTGGTTTGGACAAAACGGATGGAAAATGGGGACGTCATTACGGCCCAGCACTGGATGACCGGCAGAGAGCTGAAGCCTAAAGACATGAGCGGACGGCCCGTTGCTGAGTTGCTTCGTAAAATACACACATCAAAAGCCTTGCTGGACATGCTGAAGAGACTTGGAAAAGAACCGCTGAACCCGGGGGCTCTTTTGTCTCAGCTGAAGCAGGCTGTATTTGCTGTGCAGCAATCTTCGCCGCTGATTCAAGAAGGGATCAAGTATTTGGAAGAACACCTGCATGAAGTGCATTTCGGTGAGAAAGTCGTTTGCCATTGTGATGTCAATCATAATAACTGGCTATTGTCTGAAGACAACCAGCTGTATTTAATTGACTGGGACGGCGCCATGATCGCTGATCCGGCGATGGACCTCGGACCTTTGCTGTACCACTATGTCGAAAAGCCAGCTTGGGAGAGCTGGCTGAGCATGTACGGCATAGAGTTGACAGAAAGCCTTCGGTTGCGAATGGCTTGGTATGTGTTATCTGAAACAATCACTTTCATTGCCTGGCATAAAGCAAAAGGCAATGACAAGGAATTTCATGATGCAATGGAAGAACTGCATATCCTCATGAAACGAATTGTTGACTAATCAGGAATACGAATCCATTTGCTCTACCCATTGAGACAGGCTGTTCTGATGCTCTTGTATGTGTGAGTCGATGGATTTGGACGATATTCCTGATTGGCTGTAGCGGTAAACATCCTCAAGCACGTTTTTAAAATTTGAATCAAGCTCGGTGTTTGCCATCAGTGATTTAATCACACGCTCAAGCTGCTCGTACTCTGCGACTGTTCCGCAGCAGTCCAATTGATGGTCAGTCAAGATATCCTTCAATAAATGAACTTGATGCTCATAATGTAAACCCATATCGGTACACATCCCTTCAGTATCATACGGGTTAAATTGTTCAAAACAGAGCGTTTTTATACATGTGAAAGGAGTGTTCCAGCAGACGGGACCCTCTTTTTTTATGCACTCGGCCTTAAGAGAGATGCACTGGAAAAACGAGCTTGCGGGTCTTTTTAATTCATGGTATGTTGTTAGTCGAAATAATAGATAGAGGTGTCAATCATATGAGAATGCGCCACAAGCCTTGGGCTGATGACTTTTTGGCTGAAAACGCAGATATTGCCATCAGCAACCCTGCTGATTATAAAGGGAAATGGAACACAGTGTTTGGCAACGACAATCCGATCCATATCGAGGTTGGTACAGGAAAAGGTCAATTTATTTCTGGGATGGCCAAACAAAATCCCGACATCAATTATATTGGTATTGAGTTATTTAAAAGCGTCATCGTGACAGCCGTCCAAAAAGTAAAAGACAGCGAAGCGCAGAATGTAAGGCTTCTGAATATAGATGCGGACACGCTGACGGATGTGTTTGAGCCGGGTGAAGTGAAACGGGTCTACTTGAACTTTTCTGATCCTTGGCCGAAGAAACGGCATGAAAAACGCCGCCTGACATACTCCCACTTTCTCAAAAAATATGAAGAAGTAATGGGAAAAGGCGGAGCGATTCATTTTAAAACCGACAACCGCGGTTTGTTTGAGTACTCTTTGAAAAGCTTCTCTGAGTACGGCCTGCTGCTGACATACGTCAGTCTCGATTTGCATAACAGCAATCTGGAAGGCAATATTATGACAGAATATGAAGAAAAATTCTCTGCACTCGGCCAGCCGATCTATCGGGCTGAGGTTGAATGGAGAACGTAAAGACAGACTCTGACAGGAGTCTGTTTTTTTTATGGCCCGTTTGCTACCATGATGACAGGGGGGATGAAAATGGAAACAATGAAAATTGGAAACATCACGTTGACCTGGCTTGACGGAGGCGTGACGCATATGGATGGAGGGGCGATGTTCGGCGTCGTTCCAAAGCCGCTTTGGTCTAAAAAATACCCAGTCAATGAAAAAAACCAGATTGAACTAAGGACAGACCCCATTTTGATTCAAAAGGATGGGCTTAATATCATCGTTGACGCCGGAATTGGATCAGGCAAGCTGACTGATAAACAAAAACGAAACTATGGCGTGACACAAGAGTCGAATGTGAAACCATCATTAGCTGCACTCGGGTTAAACGTTGCCGATATAGATGTGATCGCGATGACACACCTTCATTTTGATCATGCATGCGGTTTAACGGAATATGAAGGTGAACGGCTCGTCTCTGTCTTTCCGAATGCGGTGATTTATACATCAGCTGTCGAATGGGATGAAATGCGCCATCCAAATATCCGGTCGAAAAATACGTATTGGAAGGAAAATTGGGAGGCTGTAGCCGGCCAAGTCAAAACCTTTGAGGATTCTTTAACCATCACAGAGGGGATTACCATGCATCACACCGGAGGCCATAGCGACGGACACAGTGTCCTGATATGCGAGGATGCGGGTGAAACTGCTGTACATATGGCTGATCTGATGCCGACGCATGCCCACCGCAAACCGCTTTGGGTTCTGGCTTACGATGATTACCCGATGACCTCTATCCCGCAAAAGCAGAAATGGCAGGCGTTCGCAGCAGAAAAAGACGCTTGGTTTATCTTTTATCATGATGCCGAGTATCGCGCCCTTCAATGGGAGGAGGACGGAAGGATCAAAGAGTCAGTCAAGCGAATGAAGCAATAGCATATTTTTATGTTTACCCTGCATGTTTTCCGGCTAATAATGCAAACCTAGTACTAATTATGCTCAGAAAGGAAGAGGCAGGGTGAAACAATTCAAAGTAACAAACGAAGGAGACATTCAAACAACATTAAGAGGCCTTGAAGTGCTCTCTGTTCCTTTTTTGAACAAAGGTGTCGCTTTTACTGAGGAAGAAAGAAAAGAACTTGGTTTAAAAGGCTTTCTGCCGCCTAAGGTATTAACAATTGATGATCAGGCGAAAAGAGCGTATGAGCAATATTCCGCACAGCCAGACGATTTAAGCAAAAATGTTTATTTAACGGCGCTGCACGATCGGAATGAAACGCTGTTTTACCGCCTGTTAAATGACCATTTAGGGGAAATGCTTCCGATTGTCTACACACCGACAGTTGGAACGGCCATCCAGAGATACAGCCATGAATATAGAAAACCACGAGGGCTCTATCTGTCAATCGATGACCCGGACGGTATGAAAGAAGCCTTTAAACAGTATAAAGATCAAAGCGATACGATCGATTTAATAGTTGCAACTGATGCGGAAGGAATTTTAGGAATCGGTGACTGGGGCGTCGGAGGAATCGCGATTTCTATCGGCAAGCTGGCGGTTTATACGGCGGCTGCGGGCATTGATCCGAGCAGAGTGCTTGCTGTTGTTTTAGATGCGGGGACAAATCAGGAGAGCCTCCTGAACGATCCGCTTTATGTCGGCAACCAGCATTCCAGAGTGCGCGGGGAACGCTATGACCAATTTATTGACGACTACGTTGCGCTGGCGAGAGAGACATTTCCGAATGCATTGCTGCATTGGGAGGATTTCGGAGCGAAAAACGCGCGAAGCATTTTGAAACGCTATAAAGATAAAGTTTGTACGTTTAATGATGATATCCAAGGGACAGGCGCTGTTTCTTTGGCGGCAGTCTTATCCTGTGCAAAAGCGTCTAAAGTTCCGCTGAGGGATCACAGAGTTGTTATATTCGGAGCAGGAACGGCTGGAATCGGAATTGCCGAACAGCTGCGGGAAGCATTGGTGCGTGAGGGGCTGAGTGAGGAAGAATCATATCAGCGCTTCTGGTGCATAGACAGAAACGGACTGTTGACAGATGATATGGATCAGCTTCTTGATTTCCAAAAGCCGTATGCACGTTCGGCTGATGAAGTGAAGGATTATCAGCGGAACGGAGATGGCGGAGGCATTGATCTCCTTGAAGTGGTCCGTCAGGCGAAACCGACAATCCTGATCGGGACGTCTACGGTTTCAGGTGCTTTTACTGAAGAAATTGTCAAAGAAATGGCGTCACATGTGAAACGGCCGGCGATTTTGCCAATGTCAAATCCGACAACTCTTTCTGAAGCAAAGCCGGAGGATTTAATCGAATGGACAGAAGGCCGTGCGCTGATCACGACAGGAAGCCCGTTCCCGCCAGTGGAGTATAATGGCGTAACGTATCATATCGGCCAAGCGAACAACGCGCTTGTCTTCCCGGGGCTTGGTCTTGGAACGATTGTCACCAAATCAAAATTAATTACAGACAGCATGTTTGAAGCATGCGCCCGGGCGATCGCAAGTATGGTCAATGTCGGGGTGCCTGGCGCGCCGATGCTTCCGAAAGTAGAGGATTTGCGGACTGTATCGGCAACCGTTGCGGTTGAAGTTGCAAAAACCGCAATGAAGGAAGGCGTTGCGACAGAAGAGCCTGAAGACATTATACAGGCTGTGCAGGATGCGATGTGGTATCCGGTATACAAACCGATTCGCGCGATATAATAAAAAGAGCCGCTGCGTAGGCAGCGGCTTCTATTTTATGCTTGTCCGGTGTTAAGAAGCGATTGTATCAATGACATCTACAATTTCCCCCGTTTTCGCATCCACCATGACTTCATACTGTTCTAATTCTCCGAAAGCTGATCGTGTAATGCCGGTTTTGTATACCTGTACCGTTTCTCCGTTAATATTGTAAGGCTCCGGCTGGGTGTAAATCCATGATCCGTCAATCGAGCCCCGCTGCTTAAAAGCGGATTTTACAATTCGAAGCGCTTTTTCTGAAGAAATATAAGGCTTCATCACATATTGTTTCACAACGACAGCCGTACAAATTCCAAGTCCTGCTCCTAAAAGAAGATGACGCAATTTCAAAATAAAGCACCTCCTAATTGATCGTACTTTTCATTATACAGAAACAGCCAAAACCTGTTAAGCAATACGCGGCTGATTGAGCAGATTCGGTCAGGGTGCTTGGAAAACTTGATTGTTTCTAATAAAATAAAAGGACTACATAGAAATGAGGGGAAAACATGAATCAAGAAACGAAAGCGCTTTTCCAAACACTGACGCAGCTTCCCGGCGCGCCGGGCAACGAGCATCAGGTTCGTGCTTTTATGAAGCAGGAGCTAGCCAAATATGCCGATGACATCGTTCAGGACAGACTGGGAAGTGTTTTCGGAGTCAGACAAGGCGCAGAGGGTGCACCGAGAATTATGGTAGCCGGGCACATGGACGAAGTCGGCTTCATGGTGACATCCATCACAGACAACGGGCTGCTCAGATTCCAGACACTCGGAGGCTGGTGGAGTCAGGTTTTGCTTGCGCAGCGGGTTGAAGTTCAAACAGATAACGGGCCGGTTCCGGGTGTGATTTCAAGCATACCGCCGCATTTATTGACAGATGCACAGCGAAACCGCCCGATGGATATCAAAAACATGATGATCGATATTGGAGCGGACGATAAGGAAGACGCCATCAAAATCGGCATAAAACCGGGACAGCCGATCGTGCCTGTCTGTCCGTTTACGACGATGGCGAATGAAAAGAAAATTTTATCAAAAGCATGGGATAACAGATATGGATGCGGTTTGAGCATTGAACTTTTGAAGGAATTACACGGTAAAGAGCTTCCAAACACGCTCTATGCGGGTGCAACGGTTCAGGAAGAAGTCGGGCTAAGGGGGGCACAGACGGCTTCTCACATGATTAAACCGGACTTATTTTTCGCCCTTGATGCCAGTCCGGCAAACGATATGAGCGGAGACAAAAATGAATTTGGCCAGCTTGGAAAAGGCTTTTTGCTCCGTATTCTTGACAGAACGACAGTCATGCATCGCGGAATGAGGGAATTTGTTCTTGATATGGCTGAAACGCATGATATTCCATATCAATATTTTGTATCCGGCGGGGGAACAGATGCAGGCAAGGTTCATATTTCGAACAGCGGCGTTCCGTCAGCGGTTATCGGAATTTGTTCCCGCTACATTCATACAAACGCTTCTATCATTCATATTGATGATTATGCTGCTGCTAAGGAAATGCTCATCAAACTTGTAACAGCCTGCGATAGACAGACGGTAGATGCAATTAAGAAGAATATGTAGAATTTATAAAAGCTTGTTGAACGAGCAGTGAGCCCGGTTCGACAAGCTTTTTTCTTATTCTGTTTCAAATAGATAGGAAAGGGCCTTGATGGCTTGGTTGACGGTTTCCACTGTTATATTCGCTTTATTGGAAAGCTCTTTTAATGGATGGTGGAGTGATTCCGGCCGGATGATAATCAGAGGTTTTCCTTTTGCGATCGCATATGATGCATCCATTGCCGTGTTCCACTGTTTGTATTTTTCGCCAAACAGGGCGATCACAAAGTCTGCTTTATTCATCAGGATGGCGGTTCTGAAGTTGTTGATGTCAGAGGCTTTGTCATCCTTCAAAACGGCATTTGGCTGTACGCCCATAATGTCTTCGCCAATATTGTCTGAGCGGTCATGATTCTCCATCGGGCCGACAAACGTAATCGGCAGCTTCAGCGATTTTGTTTTCTCTTTGATTTCCTCGCGCCAATTGCTGTGGATTTCCCCTGCTAAATAGACGATAAACTCCATACTAAAATCCCTCCTTATGTATGTCCAGCTGTGAATTTTACCCTCATGTACACGATGTTAAACGAAACGAGCTTGATAATGCAAATAAAATATGATAATGATAATGGGAAAGCCAATCTTACATATTCATTCGTTGCATATAAGTGGTTTTGCCTCAAGCAGTTTGGTATGATCCAAATGGACGAGTATCGATAAACAAACATGTAAGAACATAAACAACTGGAGGGATATGAAATGAAAAAAATTGAATCAACTCAAGAGCTGGAAAAAGCGGTACAGGATGACTGGGCTGTATTTATGTTTTCTGCCGACTGGTGCCCGGATTGCCGTTTTGTAGAGCCTTTCCTGCCTGAACTGGAAGCGGATTTTCCTGAATTCACTTACTACTACGTAGACCGTGACAAATTCATTGATACATGTGCAGAGTGGGAAATTTACGGAATCCCAAGCTTTGTTGTTTTTAATGAAGGAAAAGAAGTAAATCGTTTTGTAAGTAAAGACCGCAAAACAAAAGAAGAAATCGAACAGTTTTTAACAGATTCTCTCGCTAAAGCGTAAAGGAGGACATCGGTTTGAAAATGACCTCAAGGAAGCTGTCAGATATACTGAAACAGCGCCTTCAGCACGAGAATCGCTCCTTTCTGTTTGACAGAGAAAAAGACACTCTCCGTGTTGAGGATCAAACGACAAAAAAAGGGATTACGCTCGATTTGCCGCCGATTATTGCGAAATGGGAACTGAAAAAAGACGAAGCCATTGATGAGATCGTGTACTATGTTTCCGAAGCAATGACGGCAATGGAAGGGAAGGCTCAGGAAATGACCGGGAAAGAAACTCGCATTTATCCGGTCATCCGCTCGACTTCCTTCCCGGACAAGTCCAGCGAAGATATCCCGCTCATTTATGATGATCATACCGCAGAGACAAGAATTTATTACGCGCTCGATCTCGGGAAAACATACCGTTTAATTGACCAGCGCATGCTTGAGAAAGAAAACTGGACAAAAGAACGGATCAGAGAGACGGCCGCATTTAATCTCCGTTCTCTGCCGACGGTTGTCAAAGAGGATACGGTTGCCGGCAATTACTTTTATTTCTTCAGGGCAAACGATGGATACGACGCCAGCCGGATTCTGAACGAAGCGATTTTAAATGAGTACAAGCAGCGTGCAGAAGGGGAGCTGGCGATCTCTGTTCCGCATCAGGACGTTCTGATTCTTGCTGACATCCGGAATGAATCAGGGTATGATATTCTAGGACAAATGTCGATGAGCTTCTTTGCAGGCGGCACCGTTCCGATTACCGCTCTTTCATTTTTGTACAATGAAGGAAAGCTGGAACCGGTGTTTATCCTGGCGAAAAGCCGTCCGAAAAAGGATTAGAAAGGATTTTTACTTATGAACGCTTTTTATAATAAAGAAGGTGTGGGAGACACGCTCCTGATCTCTCTTCAAGATGTGACACGTGAACAATTAGGCTATGAAAAACACGGCGACGTCGTCAAAATTTTCAATAACGAAACAAAAGAAACAACGGGCTTCAACATTTTCAATGCGTCTACTTACTTGACCATTGATGAAAACGGCCCTGTTGCGCTCTCAGAAACATTCGTGCAAGATGTGAATGAGATTTTAAACAGAAACGGCGTTGAAGAAACATTAGTCGTTGATTTATCTCCGAAGTTTGTTGTGGGTTATGTAGAATCAAAAGAAAAACATCCGAATGCCGATAAATTAAGCGTATGTAAAGTCAATGTAGGAGAAGAAACGCTTCAAATCGTCTGCGGCGCGCCTAACGTTGACCAAGGACAAAACGTTGTCGTTGCCAAAGTCGGCGCTGTGATGCCTAGCGGACTTGTCATTAAGGATGCAGAGCTTCGCGGCGTTCCGTCAAGCGGAATGATCTGCTCAGCGAAAGAGCTTGATTTGCCTGACGCCCCTGCTGAAAAAGGGATCCTTGTGTTAGAAGGAGATTATGAGGCGGGAGAGGCATTTCAGTTTTAGACTCCCATAAATCCGCCCAAAAAAACGAATCATGTGAAAAGCCGCTAAGCCCCTGTTTAGCGGCTTTGTTTCTGCTGATAGCTTAATCTTTTCTGGGCCGACCAGCAGTGGTATACTAAAAACCGTCCCAGAAAACTATAAGGGAGTTAGAGATAAATTATGAGTTGGCTTCATAAATTTTTTGATTTGTTTTTAGGCGAGAGCGAAGAGGATGCTGAACGGGAGACAAAACCCGCTCAAATTCCGCAGCAACAAGAGGTGCATCATCCTGAAGGACAATTAAAAAGATTGGAAGATCCTAAAATATATTATGAATATCCAAAAGGCAAGTTCCGTTTTCCAGTCGTGCCTGATGGATACAAAAATCATGACCTGAGAAGGCGCCGCGAACCATCGGTCGAACCGAAATCCGCGCCTCGTCCAAGCGCTGCACCTTACAGAGAGCGTCCCAGCAATGAAAAAGAGCAGCATACATATCAATCATCAGAGCCGGCGAAGAAACCGTTTAAACCGACAAATATCCCTTCGCCAATCTATGGATTCAATCAAAAACCATCCGTTAAAAAGGATGTGCCGAAAAAGCCTTCTGAAACATTGAACGAACCGGATAAACCGGTAAAAGAGAAGGTAACATTGCTGTCAGAAGAGATCGAACGTGAACGCGGCTATCCTGCTTCAGACACACAGGCGCACTCCAAAAAAGAAAATCCTTTCTTTCCGGATATCCAATTTGAAAAACAGCCTTCTGGCGTTTTAAACAGAAAGGATACAGAGCGTGATGGGGCACCAGGTAATGAAGTGCCATTTGAATCAGGCGTTCAACAGCCGCAAAAAGAGGAGTCTTTCTTCCCAGCTGAACATGCCGAAGGGCAAGCAATGCCTGAGATACTCACAGATACGGCGAATGAAGGCCTTTCAGGCAGTGAAGTAAGCCGCGAAGACATCATGCCTGCATCGACTGAGGAAGAACAAAGGGAAGAGCAGGCAGAGCAATTTGAAGAGCCTGTTTTCTCTGCTGAACTTGATGAAGAGCAAACAGCTCCTGAACCTCTGGCAGAGGCAGCATCTGAGGAGGAAAAATCAGAAGAGCCGTCAGACAGCACAGTATACAATCATCACGAAAACGCGGCAGAAGGTGCTGAGTCTCCGTTCGTTCAAGAAGAACAAATGGAATTTCATCAGGAAGAGCCTTCATTATTTACTGATCACGAGCATTCATCTGGAGCTCTGGATCAAACAGAAACCGAGGCGGAAGAATCAGAAGAGCCATCAGAAAGCATAATAAATAATCAGTATGACATTCCGGCAGAATCTAAGGAAACGAAGATAGATGTTCAGCCAGACAGCCAGACAGAGCTTGAGGAAACTGATCGGATGGACCAAGCTTCCAAACCGCTTTCTGCAACCCATGAAAACCGGCAGGAAATCCGGACAGACAAACCTCACGAAGCTTCAAAAGAGCCGAAACCAAGGCCTGGTGTGCAAGAGAACAGGTCCGAACAAAACGCACCTTCTCAAAAAGGGCCATCCGTTCCTTTTAATGTCATGATGCTGAAAAGAGATACGCATAAACAGCAAAAAGCAGAGGAACGCCGCGGCAGCTATGTATTTCCGAATGTTGCGCTGCTAGATGTCCCGCCAGCGCAGGTCCAAGATGATACTGCGTGGATCGAAGAACAGCGTCAGCTTCTTGATTTGACCTTGAAAAATTTCAATGTCCGCGCCAATGTCGTCCATGTAACCCAGGGTCCGTCTGTCACGAGATTCGAAGTGCATCCTGAACCAGGTGTAAAGGTGAATAAAATCACCAACTTGTCTGATGATATTAAACTCAGTCTCTCAGCAAGAGATATTCGGATTGAAGCGCCGATTCCGGGGAAAAACACGATCGGGATTGAAGTGCCGAACCGCACGAGCAAGGTGGTTGATTTGCGCCAAATGATTCGCAGCTCAGCTTTCAGGACAAGCAAGTCACCGCTCACGGCTGCGCTGGGATTAGATATTTCAGGAAATCCTGTTGTTATCGACTTGAAGAAAATGCCGCATGGCTTGATTGCCGGCGCCACAGGCTCGGGAAAAAGCGTATGCATCAATACAATATTAGTCAGCCTGCTTTATAAAGCTGATCCGAGTGAGGTAAAGGTGCTGCTGATTGATCCAAAAATGGTCGAGCTGGCTCCTTACAATAAAATTCCTCACCTCGTCAGCCCTGTCATTACTGATGCTAAAGCGGCTACAGCTGCTTTGAAGTGGGTCGTTGAGGAAATGGAACGCCGCTATGAGCTGTTTGCCCATTCAGGTGTCCGCGACATTGACCGCTTTAATCAATTAACCGGGGAACACCAAATGGGTGAAAAGCTGCCGTATTTAGTTGTCATTATTGATGAGCTTGCAGATCTGATGATGGTAGCGCCAAACGATGTGGAAGAAAGCATAGCGCGGATCGCCCAAAAAGCAAGAGCATGCGGTATCCATCTTCTCGTCGCAACTCAGCGTCCGTCAGTAGATGTCATTACAGGCCTGATTAAGGCGAATATCCCGACGAGAATCGCCTTTTCTGTTTCAAGCCAGGTTGATTCCCGAACGATTATTGACATCGCCGGTGCAGAAAAGCTTCTCGGAAAAGGGGATATGCTCTTTTTGGAAAACGGCTCGGGAAAACCGGTCCGTCTGCAAGGTAACTTTGTGTCGGATCGTGAAATCGACCGCGTTGTTTCTCACGTCAGAAACCAAATGCCGCCAACCTATTTATTTGAACAAGAAGAGCTCGTAAGACAAGGATCAGCCCTGAAAGAAGAGGATGAACTGTTTTACGAAGCGTGTGAGTTTGTTGTAGAGCAAAACAGTGCGAGCACTTCAAGCCTGCAGAGAAGATTCAGAATCGGTTACAACCGGGCGGCAAGGCTGATCGATATGATGGAAGCGGAAGGCATGATCTCTGAGGCAAAAGGAAGCAAACCCCGTGAGGTGCTGATCACGGCAAGTGATTTAATAAACGAATAATATGGGTTCATTTTCACACCAAACATGGTATGATAGTGTTTAGAGCATTTAACAGCTATGCCGCTTTACAGCAGCTGCGCATAGACAAATCTTGATATCTAGGTTTAATCGGAAAGAAATAACCGGATACTGAACATAACAAAACATATAAAATACGCCGCTAAGGGAGGCTTTTCACCCGCCGCGGTCGCAAATTGAAATGAGCGTCATATACTGGGGAACAGATAGACGTTTGTTGGAGGTACAATTATGACTGTTTATCATTTTGTTGGAATAAAAGGGACAGGTATGAGTCCGCTTGCCCAAATACTTCATGATAATGGATATACTGTCCAAGGATCGGATATCGAAAAATTTATTTTTACGCAAACAGCGCTTGAAAAAAGAAATATTACGATTCTTCCTTTTAGCGCGGAAAATATTAAGCCCGGCATGACAGTTATCGCCGGAAATGCATTCCCAGACACGCATCCAGAAATAGAAAAAGCGATGTCTGACGGAATTCCGGTGATACGTTATCATAAGTTTTTAGGCGACTACATGAAAAAGTTCACAAGTGTTGCCGTTACAGGTGCACATGGCAAAACGTCGACTACGGGTTTGCTGGCTCACGTGATCCAAAATGCAAAACCGACGTCTTTCTTAATTGGAGACGGAACAGGCCAGGGAAATGAAAACAGCGAATACTTTGTGTTTGAAGCGTGTGAATACCGCCGCCATTTCTTAAGCTATCAGCCAGACTACGCGATCATGACGAATATTGATTTTGATCACCCTGATTACTTCTCAAGCATTGACGATGTATTTGACGCTTTTCAAGAGATGGCTCTTCAAGTCAACAAAGGCATTATCGCCTGCGGAGACGATGAGCATCTGCCGAAAATCCATGCGAACGTCCCGGTTGTGTATTACGGCACAGGGGAAGAAAATGATTTTCAAGCCAGAAACATCGTAAAAAGCACGGAAGGGACAACTTTCGATGTCTTTGTCCGCAATACGTTCTACGATACGTTTTATATTCCTGCGTACGGTCACCACAATGTATTAAACTCATTGGCGGTCATTGCGTTATGCCATTATGAAGAAATTGATTCCAGCATCATTAAGCATGCTCTCAAATCCTTTGGGGGCGTCAAACGCAGATTCAATGAGAAGCAGCTAGGGGATCAAGTGCTGATTGATGACTATGCTCATCACCCGACAGAAATAAAAGTGACAATTGAGGCGGCAAGACAGAAATATCCTGATCGTGAAATTGTTGCGGTATTTCAGCCTCATACATTTACGCGAACGCAGCAATTCCTTGACGAATTTGCAGAAAGCCTGAGCGGCGCTGACTGTGTGTATTTATGCGATATTTTCGGCTCAGCCCGTGAAAATGCTGGAAAGCTGACGATCGGCGATCTGCAGGGGAAAATTCATAATGCCAAGCTGATTGAAGAAGATGACACTTCTGTTTTAAAAGCTCATGATAAAGCCGTTCTCATCTTCATGGGGGCAGGAGATATCCAAAAGTATATGAGAGCCTACGAAAACGTCATGGCATAATAAAAAGCAGTGATCTCACTGCTTTTTATTTATCTGACGAGAAAGCTTATTAAAGGATTTTCTTACATAACGGAGAATAGTATGTATACAGCCCAGTACACATGTTTATGATTGAAGAAAACGGGTAAACAGCAGTATATCCTGCAGCAAGGAGGTTTGAGATGATTATTATTCTTTATTTGAGCGTTGCACTCATCGCAATTGCATTTCTCGTATTAGTGATCTACTTGTCTAAAACATTGAAGTCACTGCAGCTGACACTAAAACACGTCGCATCCACTCTTGAAGGGCTGGAGGGACAAATGAAGGGCATCACAACTGAAACAGCCGAGCTTTTACATAAGACTAACCGCCTGGCTGAAGATATTCAGGAAAAATCAGAAAAGCTGAACACGGTCGTTCATGCTGTTCAAGGGGTGGGAACTTCTGTACAGCAGTTCAATACATCCATGAAACAGGCGGCAGGGTCTGTATCGGCATCAGTTAGAGAAAATCAAGACAAGATCAATCAAGTTGTCACATGGAGCCAAGCAGCAATGGAAATTTGGGAGAAATGGAAGCAAAAGAAAAAATCAGCTCTGTAAGAGAAAAAAATACCTAGAGGAGGAATAATGATGAGCAAAGATGGAATTAATAGTAAAGATTTTTTAATCGGAACTTTAATCGGGGGAATCATCGGTGCCACTACAGCTCTTTTTCTAGCGCCTAAATCAGGCAAAGAACTTCGCGACGATCTCGGCAGCCAAGCGGTTGCATTACGGGACAAAACAGATAAAATGACGGCTGATGCGAAGGAAAAAGGCACGCAATATGTCAGCATCGCAAAAGACAAAACTTCCAACATCACACAGCTTGTAGCGGATCAGTCTGGGCAGATCATGAACAAGGTAAAGGATTTAAGAGACCGTTCCAAATCTGACAAAACGGATTCATCAACAATGCAAGATATGAAGGAAGAAGCGATGCAGGCAGCCGGCGAAACAAAAGATCAAGTCCTCCAGGCGAAAGAAGATGTAAAAGACGAACTGAAAGATGCACAAAAACAGGCTGAGCATATGAATCGCTGAGCAGGGAAGGAAGAGCTTGAATCATGGCTAAACAGCTTATTCAATCTGAAGAAGAATTTAAACGGATTGCAGAACAGGAAGGCGCTTTTGTCTTCTTTAAACACAGCACCACATGCCCGATCAGCCAGGCAGCATTTCATGAGTTTGATGCCTTTGCAAATCAGCATGAGGATGTGCCGGCTTACTATCTTCAAGTACAGGAAGCCCGGCCGCTGTCAAATTTCATCGCAGAAACATATGGGGTAAAGCATGAAAGCCCTCAAGTATTCATCATTCAGAACGGTGAAGTGAAATGGCATACCTCACATTCACAAATTACAGAGTCCGCCATTGAGCAGCATTTGTCATAGCAAAAAGCGTCCAGATATTATCTGGCGCTTTTTTTTTGTAAAAAACCCTTGAACATTGCCCTCACATCATGTAGGATAGCTTCATAGATTACTTTATCACTTAAAAGCGTTTGGGTAATAAAGTAGAGTTTTTATAAAATTTTTTGTATTTCAGTATTTCCATTTGGAATTACTTATAGTAAGATGCATGATAACTACAAAATAAAAAATGAATGTGCAGGGAAAGGATGAAAAAAATGAGCAACACAGAGTTAGAGCTTTTAAGGCAGAAAGCAGACGAATTAAACCTACAAATTTTAAAATTAATCAACGAACGCGGAAATGTTGTAAAAGAGATCGGTAAAGCGAAGGAAGCACAGGGTGTCAACCGATTTGACCCTGTCAGAGAACGCACTATGTTAAACAATATCATTGAAAACAATGACGGTCCGTTCGAAAATTCAACCATCCAGCACATTTTTAAAGAGATATTCAAAGCCGGTTTAGAGCTTCAAGAAGAAGATCACAGCAAAGCGCTGCTTGTCTCCCGCAAGAAAAAACCTGAAGATACAATTGTTGATATCAAAGGCGAAAAAATCGGAGACGGCCAGCAAAGATTCATTGTCGGCCCATGTGCGGTAGAGAGCTATGAGCAAGTAGCTGAAGTGGCTGCAGCTGCGAAAAAACAAGGCATTAAAATTTTGCGCGGTGGAGCCTTTAAGCCTCGTACGAGCCCATACGATTTCCAAGGGCTTGGCGTAGAAGGCCTTCAAATTTTAAAACGTGTAGCGGATGAATATGATCTGGCGGTTATCAGTGAAATCGTAACTCCGGCTCATATCGAAGAAGCGCTTGACTACATTGATGTCATTCAAATCGGAGCGCGCAACATGCAAAACTTCGAATTGCTGAAAGCTGCCGGTGCAGTGAAAAAACCAGTGCTTTTGAAGCGCGGCCTTGCAGCAACGATCTCTGAATTCATCAATGCTGCTGAATACATCATGTCACAAGGAAATGACCAAATTATCCTTTGTGAGCGAGGAATCAGAACATACGAAACAGCAACGAGAAACACGCTTGATATTTCAGCTGTGCCGATTTTGAAACAAGAAACGCATTTGCCGGTATTTGTTGATGTTACGCATTCAACAGGCCGCCGTGACCTCTTGCTTCCGACAGCTAAAGCTGCTTTAGCGATCGGTGCAGACGGTGTCATGGCTGAGGTTCACCCTGATCCGTCAGTCGCGCTTTCTGATTCTGCTCAGCAAATGGCGATTCCTGAATTCGAAAAATGGCTGAATGAACTGAAGCCAATGGTGAAAGTCAACGCTTAATTGAACACTCCAAAAGGCCGCGCCTGCGGCCTTTTTTTATGCTTTCTCGTTTATTTAGTTATAAAATCCAAGTATACGTTTTCATCATCTATAAAAACGTGTATAATTTCATGAGAAGTAATTAAATTTGATGAATAATGAAAAATAATGTACACTACTGACTTACGCTTACAAATCATAAACGACATAAATTCGGACATTATGACATTTCTCTACATAAAGTGTTTATGCTATAGATAAGGATAAGTGTATCCAGTAAAAGGAGTGGTTTTAGGATGAGCAATATTACGATCTACGACGTAGCGAGAGAAGCTAATGTAAGCATGGCAACCGTTTCCCGTGTCGTGAACGGCAACCCGAATGTAAAACCGACAACACGGAAAAAAGTCTTGGAAGCCATTGACCGTCTCGGTTACCGTCCAAACGCGGTGGCAAGAGGGCTGGCAAGCAAAAAGACAACAACTGTAGGTGTTATCATTCCCGATATCTCAAGCATTTTCTATTCAGAGCTTGCGCGCGGAATTGAAGATATCGCGACAATGTATAAATACAATATTATTTTGAGCAACTCTGACCAAAACATGGAGAAAGAGCTGCACTTATTAAACACAATGCTCGGCAAACAAGTGGACGGCATCGTGTTTATGGGCGGAAACATTACGGACGAGCATGTGGCGGAATTTAAGCGTTCCCCAGTGCCGATTGTACTTGCCGCTTCTGTAGAAGAGCAGGAGGAAACACCGTCAGTCGCTATCGATTACGAACAGGCGATTTATGACGCAGTGAAGCTTTTGGTTGATAAAGGACATAAAGATATCGCATTCGTTTCCGGACCAATGACAGAGCCGATCAACCGCTCGAAAAAACTCCAAGGCTACAAACGTGCGCTTGAAGAAGCGAACCTTCCATTTAATGAACAATTTATAGCTGAAGGGGATTACACATATGATTCCGGACTCGAAGCGCTGCAGCATCTGATGAGCCTGGATAAAAAACCGACAGCCATTCTTTCTGCAACTGATGAAATGGCACTCGGCATTATCCATGCCGCACAGGATCAGGGCTTATCCATTCCGGAGGATCTCGACATTATCGGCTTTGATAATACAAGATTAAGCCTCATGGTTCGTCCGCAGCTTTCAACAGTTGTTCAGCCGACATATGATATTGGCGCCGTTGCGATGAGACTGCTGACGAAGCTCATGAATAAAGAGCCGGTTGAAGAGCATATCGTCGAACTGCCGCACCGTATCGAACTAAGAAAGTCAACCAAGTCATAAGAAAAACAAAGAGCAAGCTTCACCTTCATGGTGAATTCTTGCTTTTTTCATGGGGAGAAATGATGAAACGTTTTGATTATCTTACACCTGTTGGATTTGTGTTAGGAACGATTATTATTGTTATCGGGATTATTTCGGGATCAGGAGTAAGCGGTTTCCGCTCTTTTCTTGATCTAACCTCTTTCTTCATCGTAACAGGGGGACTATGCGCCGCTGTTTTTATCAGTTTTCCGCCAAGAGAGCTGAAAAAAGCGCCCTCTGTATTAAAGCAGGCATTCATCCGCCAGGAAGACAATGTGAAAGATCTTGTGAAAACCTTTGTCTCCCTTTCCGATCACGCGCGTAAACATGGGCTTTTATCATTGGATGATCAGGCTCGGGGAATCAAAGATCCATTCTTGAAAAAAGGGCTGCTTTTAGCAATTGACGGCTGGGATGAAGAAACGATTCGGCTTGTCATGGATTCAGAAATCGCAGCAATGGAGGAACGGCACCGTAAAGGACGGCGTGTTTTTGAAAAAGCGGGAGAATTTGCTCCGGCGTGGGGAATGATCGGAACACTCGTCGGGCTCGTGCTGATGCTCAAAAACTTAAATGATCCGCATATGCTCGGACCGAATATGGCAGTTGCGCTTCTGACGACTTTATATGGTTCATTACTGGCCAATATGGTCTTCAACCCAATCGCGGCAAAGCTTGAAGAGAAAACAGAAAGTGAAATTTTCATCAAACAGGTAATGGTGGAAGGGATTATCGGTGTTCAATCCGGAAAAAACCCGCGCAACCTTGAAAGCCAGCTGGTCGTTTTCAGTTCACGGGAAGAATGGCAGAAACAGCCGAATCAAGTAAAAACAAAAAAGGGATCTATACATGAAGCTTAGAAGAGAACGTTTTGAAAGAAGGAATGGAAACGGGAAAAACAGTCAATCTTCATCCAGCTGGATGGTTACCTTTACAGATTTGATCACCCTGATCCTTGTGTTCTTTATTTTGCTTTTTTCGATGTCCCAAATCGATCTTCAAAAATTTAAAGCGGCAGTCGATTCGATTCAGAAGGATGGCGGCGGGCTTCAGCCGGACCAAACGTCCATAGAAAAAAAGAAAACACCTCCATCCGATGCGAAGAAGCAAGCGGATCAGCAGGATCAGCTTCTCAAGAAAGTAAATACATATATAAAAGACAATCACTTGAAGGCCCAAATGACAGCCAAACGGGATGAACGCGGTGTCGTGCTCGTTCTGCAGGAGGCGGTGCTGTTTGATACAGGTGAGGCAAAGGTGCTGAAAAATGCTGAAACACTTCTTCACCAAATCGCCGTACTTCTTCAAACCATTCCAAATGACATTCAAGTCGAAGGCCATACAGACAGCCGAAACATTTCGACATACCGATATCCGTCGAACTGGGAGCTATCAGCAGCACGGGCAAGCGGAGTGATTCAATACTTCACATCAAAAGAGAAACTTCCCTCGAAGCGCTTTATTGCTGTCGGTTATGCGGATACAAAGCCTGTAGAGGACAATAAGACAAACGAACACATGAAAGAAAACCGACGTGTGGAAATCGTCATCAAAAAATCAAAAACGACCTCTTCGTGAAGGTCGTTTTTTACTTTGTTCGTTGTTGCTCGGACCGTATCGCATATAATGCTTTGCTGACGGTTTGGGCATTTTTTTCTGTAATTTCAGGCTTGCGGGGAATCGGAGGATATAAATCAGCCGGATCGCTCCAGCTGGACGGCAGGGAGACGGGGCATTGTTTTTGCCATTTAGCGATCCATTCCGGCGGGATCTCGTGTCCCGGATCAATCCCCTTCATTTCAAGCCATATTCTGGCCCAGGCGCGGGGGACAACTCGCCAAATATCATATCCGCCGCCTCCGACTGCAATCCATTTCCCTCCGCAATATTGGTGAGCCAAAGTATGTGCAAGCCGGGGAATTTCTTCGTATATATTGATTGTTGCTGATAAATGCGTCAGTGGGTCGTAGTAATGGGCATCGGCGCCGTTTTGGCTGATAATGACATCGGGCTCGAAATACGCGGCGACTTCTGAAACTGCTGTCCGGTAAGCTTCAAGAAAAGAATCATCCTCTGTAAAAGCGTCAAGCGGGATATTAAAGGAATAGCCATATCCTTTTCCGCTGCCTTTTTCCTGGATCTGGCCGGTTCCGGGGAATAAATACCTTCCTGTTTCATGAATGGACAGCGTGCATACGTCAGGATTATCGTAAAATGTAAATTGCACACCGTCCCCGTGGTGGGCGTCCGTATCAATATAAAGCACTCTGGCGCTGTATTTTTTCTGAATATATTGAATCGCCACAGCGCTGTCGTTATATATGCAGAACCCTGAGGCTCTCCCGCGAAAGCCATGATGAAGCCCTCCACCAAGGTTTGCCGCATGCAGGGCTTGTCCTGACATGACCCAGTCTGCGGCCGTTAAAGTGCCGCCGACCAAGAGTGATGCCGCTTCGTGCATGCCGGCAAAGACGGGTGTATCTTCAGTGCCGAGCCCGTAGCTTTCTCCTTCTTCAGCGGGAAGCTTTCCGGCGCCCGCAAGCTTTACGGCTTGAATGTAATCATCGGTGTGGACAAGGGCTAGCTCCTCTTCTGAAGCGAGTCTTGGACTGACAATGTCTCCATCATCAAAGGCATTGATCGTCTGAAGCAAATCATATGTTAACAGAACCCGCTGCTGATTAAAGGGATGCTCTTGATGAAACATGTAGGTTTGATAGGATGGAGAATAGATAAATACACTGTCTCTCATAGCAGATCCCTTTGCTCTGACAGCCATACGACGTGGTGCCCATTTCTTTGCAGTTCCTGCAAAAACGGCAGCGGATTTATCGTTTTTACACGGAAGACGAGCACTTTTACACCGGGATCGTCATGCGGATAAACAAGCACGCTTAATATTTTCACTTGAAGGTCTTGGCAAAGGCTGCTGATCTCAGCGAGGCTTTTGGTGATGTCGTTTACTTTTATTTCAATTTGCGAGCCCGGCTGGTCAGCGCCTGTCAATTTGACAAACGTCCGCAGCAAATCGGTTTTTGTCAAAATGCCTACTAATTTTTGATGCTGTACGACTGGAAGGCAGCCGATGCCATGCTCGTAGAACACCGCAGATATTTCTTCGACAAAATCTAACGGATGGGCGCAGACGACCTCTTTTTTCATAATTGAATCTACGCTTCGTGTGAGAAATAGGCTTCGTTTGTTTTCTTCAAAAATACTGGGGCTCGCCTGTTTCATGTCTCTGTCTGTAATCATGCCGATCACGTGTCGTTCTTCATCTACAACAGGCAGATGCCTGATATGGAATTCCTTCAGTTTGCATATTGCTGTTTCAAGCGTATCCGTCTTCGTTAATGTAATGACATCTCTTTTCATGATTTGCTCAACAATCATTATTTTTTCCCCTTTGTCAGTGTCAGTTAATACATATAACGATGATAAAAACGGAGCCTGTCAAATTGTTCAATTGATTCTTGGCTGACGTTTTTTCCGATGCGGGCCATCAGACAGTTTGCAGGGTGGGAGCTGATCTCCGGCTCATCCGTTGCAAACCAGACCAATCCGCCTGCATTCATCATCTTTTCCATGATCTTTCTGTATTCCCACACATCTTTTTTCATCCCTTTTAAATCCCAATGCCAGTAATATTCTGTCGTCATCACAATGTAGTTTTCCATTTGTTCATCCATCATGCTGACGGTCAGAAGGGTCTTTCCGACAGCGCATCCCCGATAGTCCGGCGCTACTTCGATGGCTCCGAGCTCAAGCAAATCCTCCATATTTCCTTCAGACCATCTTTCGAGCGGGTCAGGATATAAATACGTGACATAGCCGACAATGGTTCGGCCGTCTCTGGCAATAATAATGCGCCCTTCTGGAAGGCCTGCAATATCGACTAGCGCTTCATGCTGCTCGCGAGGCGGGCGAAATGCGGTTAAATCTTTATGAAACTCATAACCTGCCAAATCCTCTGGAGAGACAGGCCCTTCTATCAGTAAAGAGCCGGTTGCTGTTTTGATGTTTGCTGAATGGTATGTTTTATGATGTTCCACTAATTCACCGTCCCATCAATTCTTATAAAAATACATGCCTTCTTTAAGAATACCAAAATATAAAGCGTTTTCAACATGGTTTATATTTTAAAAATTGAGAAGAATATGAATTTATACTATAATAATTGTGACAACTTCAGCAAAGGGGGATGTTTGGGCATGAATTTGAAAGCGTTACCAGCAATAGAGGGGGATCATAACTTAAAAAACTATGAAGAAACGTACCGGCATTTTGATTGGGCCGAGGCAGAGAAACATTTCTCTTGGCATGAGACAGGGAAACTGAATGCGGCGTATGAAGCGATTGACCGCCATGCCGAATCGTTTCGAAAAAACAAAGTAGCACTTTATTATAAAGACGCAAAACGGGATGAAAAATACACATTTAAAGAAATGAAGGAAGAATCAAACAGAGCCGGGAATGTGCTGAGACGGTATGGAAATGTGGAAAAAGGGGACCGCGTTTTTATTTTTATGCCGAGATCACCCGAGCTTTATTTTATTATGCTTGGCGCTATCAAAATTGGCGCCATCGCCGGGCCGCTGTTCGAAGCATTTATGGAGGGAGCGGTGAAGGACCGGCTTGAAAACAGTGAGGCAAAGGTTGTTGTCACAACGCCTGAGCTGCTGGAGAGGATACCGGCAGACAAACTGCCTCACTTGCAGCATATATTCGTTGTCGGCGGAGAGGCTGAGAGCGGCACAAACCTCATCAATTATGATGAAGCAGCGAAACAGGAGAGCACAAGACTGGATATCGAATGGATGGATAAAAAAGATGGTTTTCTGCTTCACTATACATCAGGTTCCACTGGAACGCCAAAGGGCGTGCTGCATGTCCATGAAGCGATGATTCAGCAATATCAAACAGGAAAGTGGGTCCTTGATTTAAAGGAAGAAGACATTTATTGGTGCACAGCTGATCCAGGCTGGGTGACAGGTACGGTATACGGCATTTTTGCACCGTGGCTGAACGGGGCGACAAATGTCATCGTCGGCGGACGTTTCAGCCCGGAAAGCTGGTATGGAACGATTGAACAGCTTGGCGTCAATGTCTGGTACAGCGCGCCGACCGCTTTTCGGATGCTGATGGGAGCGGGAGATGAAATGGCTGCGAAATATGATCTAACCTCACTCCGGCATGTACTCAGTGTTGGTGAGCCGCTCAATCCGGAGGTCATCAGATGGGGACACAAAGTTTTTAACAAACGAATCCATGATACATGGTGGATGACCGAAACGGGCAGTCAGCTCATCTGCAATTATCCTTGCATGGATATTAAACCCGGTTCGATGGGTAAGCCGATTCCGGGAGTGGAGGCTGCGATCGTTGACAATCAAGGAAATGAGCTTCCGCCATACCGAATGGGCAATCTCGCTATCAAAAAGGGCTGGCCTTCCATGATGCATACCATTTGGAATAACCCTGAAAAGTATGAATCGTATTTCATGCCGGGCGGCTGGTATGTGTCTGGTGATTCTGCTTACATGGATGAAGAGGGATACTTCTGGTTCCAAGGCAGAGTAGATGACGTCATCATGACCTCCGGTGAGCGCGTAGGCCCATTTGAAGTGGAGAGCAAGCTTGTCGAACACCCGGCCATTGCAGAAGCAGGTGTAATCGGAAAGCCTGATCCGGTACGGGGAGAAATCATTAAAGCCTTTATTGCACTCAGGGAAGGATTTGAGCCGTCTGACAAACTGAAAGAAGAGATCCGTCTATTTGTAAAGCAGGGGCTTGCAGCCCATGCGGCTCCGCGTGAGATTGAATTTAAAGATAAGCTTCCGAAAACCCGAAGCGGAAAGATCATGAGACGCGTGCTGAAGGCATGGGAGCTTAATCTCCCAGCCGGTGATCTGTCAACGATGGAGGATTAAAAGGCGACGTTGACACGGGATTTTATTTATGTTAAAAATGATATAGCTTCATATGAAAAGGTAAAGATTGAGACAAGTAGAATATCCTTACGTTCCAGAGAGCTGATGGCCGGTGAAAATCAGCACAGACGGATATATCGAATACACTCATGAACCGCTTTTGCAAACAAAGCCGGCCAGGCTTTCAGTAGTGAAAGAACGGACCTGATCCGTTATCAGGCAAAGTGATAAGGCGAATGTTTTTCATTCTCTTATTAGTAGGGTGGTACCGCGATAATCAATCGTCCCTTCGTGTAAACGAAGGGGCGTTTTTTATTTTAATCAAAAAAGGAGCTTTATCTTATGACAAACTTACTTGAAGATTTATCCTTCCGCGGATTGATTCAGCAAATGACAGATGAAGAGGGATTAAATAAACAGCTGAATGAAGAAAAGATCCGCTTGTACTCAGGTTTTGATCCGACAGCAGACAGCTTGCATATCGGACACTTGCTGCCTATTTTAACACTTCGCCGTTTTCAGCTTGCAGGGCATCATCCGATTGCACTTGTTGGGGGCGCTACGGGCCTCATCGGTGATCCAAGCGGAAAAAAAGCAGAGCGTACTTTAAACACTGCTGACATCGTTTCCGAATGGTCCCAAAAAATCAAAAACCAACTGTCCAGATTTCTAGATTTTGACGCAGCAGAAAACCCAGCTGTCATCGCAAACAACTTTGACTGGATCGGCAAAATGAATGTGATCGATTTCCTTCGTGATGTCGGTAAAAATTTCGGAATCAATTACATGCTGGCAAAAGACACGGTCAGCTCAAGAATCGAATCCGGCATCTCGTATACGGAATTCAGCTACATGATTCTTCAATCTTATGATTTCTTAAATCTTTACAGAGACAAAAACTGTAAACTGCAAATCGGCGGTAGCGATCAGTGGGGCAACATCACAGCGGGTCTTGAACTGATCAGAAAATCAGAAGAAGAAGGAGCAAAAGCGTTCGGCCTTACGATTCCGCTTGTCACAAAAGCAGACGGCACGAAGTTCGGAAAAACGGAAGGCGGCGCGATCTGGCTTGATAAGGAAAAAACATCACCATATGAATTCTATCAATTCTGGATCAACACAGATGACCGTGATGTTATCAAATACTTGAAATACTTTACGTTCTTATCAAAAGAGGAAATTGAAGCATACGCTGAAAAAACAGAAACAGCGCCGGAAAAACGTGAAGCGCAAAAACGCCTGGCAGAAGAAGTGACATCGCTTGTTCACGGACGCGAGGCGCTGGAGCAAGCCATCAACATCTCCCAAGCGCTGTTCAGCGGCAATATTAAAGAGCTTTCCGCTCAAGACGTAAAGGTAGGCTTTAAAGATGTTCCTTCTATGGAAGTTGACAGCAGCCAAGAGCTTTCACTTGTAGATGTGTTGGTGCAATCTAAATTATCTCCTTCTAAACGTCAAGCGCGTGAAGACATCCAAAACGGAGCTGTTTACATTAACGGCGAACGCCAGACAGAAATAAATTATATCCTATCGGCTGAAGACCGCATCGAAAATCAATTTACTGTTCTGCGCCGCGGGAAGAAAAAATATTTCCTTGTGACATATAAATAAGAAAAAGATCCTTTGCCACTGAAGGCAAAGGATCTTTTTGTTTACCGCATAGGAATGAAAGGAAAAGAGTATATTAGATAGGGCAAACACGATCAACCACATCACCTTTTAAAAGAAAGGAGCGCTAAAGCGTGAATCTCATGTGCACGATTGCTAAAGAACGGATACAGCGGGATTATTGGGAGCGGCAGGCGCAAGATAGTGTTGGCCAGCAAGAGGCGAAAGACGAAACAGACGATAAAAAAACCCCAACCGCATAGCGGCAGGGGTTTTTAAAACGATTAACGAGAGTAGAACTCAACGATAAGCGCTTCGTTAATTTCCGGAGCAAGTTCAGAACGCTCAGGAAGACGAGTGAAAGTACCTTCAAGCTTTTCAGCGTCGAAAGTAAGGTATTCAGGAACGAAGTTGTTCACTTCAACAGATTCTTTGATGATAGAAAGGTTTCTTGATTTTTCGCGAACACCGATTGTTTGACCAGGCTTTACTTGGTAAGACGGGATGTCAACGCGGCTTCCGTCTACAAGAATGTGACCGTGGTTAACCAATTGGCGAGCTTGACGGCGAGTACGTGCTAAACCTAGCTTGTACACAACGTTATCAAGACGAGAATCTAAAAGAACCATGAAGTTTTCACCGTGTTTACCAGCTAGTTTGCCAGCTTTGTCAAACAAAGTGCGGAATTGGCGTTCGTTTACACCGTACATGTGACGAAGCTTTTGCTTTTCTTGCAATTGCAAACCGTATTCTGATAATTTTTTACGTTGTCCTGGGCCGTGTGGACCTGGAGCGTAAGGGCGTTTTTCTAATTCTTTTCCTGTACCGCTAAGAGAGATTCCTAGACGGCGGGACAGTTTCCAAGATGGACCTGTATAGCGAGCCATAATGTGACTCCTCCTTTGGTTTTATTTTTGTGGAAAATAAAAACCGTCTGCTCTATTCGACCATGCACATTTTGTTTTCATGTATCCTCGCTCCAGCAGCAGAGAGTTACACGATACACCTTATGGATAAGGAACAAAATGAAAACATAGAAGCTGAACAAAAAGGCTGCAATATTTCACACAAAGGTCATTATATAATTTATTTGTTTTGAAGTCAACCATTCCTCCATTATTGCTTCACCGTTTATGATATAATAAACAAAAATTAGTGGTAAACTTTTAGGTGATAAAAACATGGTAGAACAAACTAAAGATCAATTATCCGCCTTTCATTATCATATGCTCGATTTTTTATTAACCAAATCGGAAAAAGTCACATTCACCGACTCTTTCATATGGCTGACTTCGGCTATTCAAACCTATTTTTCAACCCTTTGTGTTTCGCTTACACCGTCATCATCAGACTTTGTGACAAAACTGGCAGATGGTGAAGCCCGTTTTTCCGTTTCAAAAATAAACACTTCATGTTATCTGATAGAGGACGGCTCAGGCAGGCGTTTCCATCTTGCATGCAGGCAGGATGAAGAGATTCCTGAAGGGCTTCCGGATGTAGTTGCTTCATTTTTAAACCAGTCGATGAAACAAGAAACACTCTATAACAAAACGATCTACCAAAAAAAAATATACAAAATGACAGAGCTGTTCCATTCACTGCTTGATCAGACAGATGTGCTGAAGCAGCTTTTAGAAAGCTTGACCAGCACATTTTCTCTTTTTGAGTTTTCTTTATTTATATCGCACGATCAAGACCAATGTTTAGGGGTTCCTGCAAAAGAGCTGTATATGGAAGGGGAAAAATCCGATTCCTTTGCGCTCAAAGTGTATTTGTCCGGGGATATTTTGCGGAAAAATGAATCGGCCGCCTATATTCCGATCAAAGGACAGCAGGGCACATATGGGGTTTTGAAAGCTGAGGGAACAGGCGACAGCTTTCTTACTGATTCCTGCCTTGATGAAATGTCGCTGTTAGCAAACGCGGCGGGAAAAGCGTTTGAAAATGCCCAGCTCTACGAACAATCAAAAGCAAGCATCGCAAATTTGGAATTGATCAATGAAACATCACGCCGCTTGAATCAGCGGCTGACACTGACTGATACAATGAATGATCTGGCTGTGAGAATGGCAGAATCGTTTCAGGCAGAAGAAGTGGGATTTTTTCATATCGACCATTTTGAAAATCTAGCATTGCTCCCAGGAAGCACAGCATTTTTTAAAGAAGCGAAGCCATCAGATTTTTATAATGAGCTGAAAGAAAAGCTGTATGAAGGTGAAAAAGGAGTTTTCATCGGGAATGGCCAGTCTGTTTTTGGGCAGGCGGGGTACGGCTCGCTGATGGCTGCTCCGATGATTCAAAACGACCGTCTTTTAGGCTTTGCGGTTTTATTGAAACAGGAGCTGTATGCTTTTACATTTGAAATGTACAAGCTGTTTCAGGCGCTGATTCATCACGCGACACTGGCTGTAACCAATTCAATGCTTCGCGACCGTTTGGAGCATCTCGTAAAAACAGATCAGCTGACTGAACTGTATTCACGGGCGTATTTAGATGAAAAAATTCAATACAGCATGAAAATCCACCAAAAGGGTGTTTTTATTCTTGTTGATATTGATAATTTCAAGAATGTAAATGATACGTACGGCCATCAGACTGGGGACGAGATTTTAATTCAAGTTGCTTCAGTGATTAAAAGCAACATCCGAAAGCATGATGTCGGTGCCCGCTGGGGAGGCGAGGAGCTGGCGATTTATTTGCCAAATGTGCCGGTTGCGGTGGGGAAACGGATTACCGAGCGGCTGGTTTATGCTGTCAGAAAAAATACGAAACCCCAGGTAACCATTTCCTGCGGTATCTCATGCTGGACGACAGAAACAAGAAAGTCTCTGAAAGAGCTTGTGCATGAGGCTGATGAAGCGCTCTATAGCGCGAAAAGGAGCGGGAAAAACCGCTTGATGATTCATGATTCAATAAAATGAAAAAAGCCCAAAACGATGTCAGTTTTGGGCTTTTATATTACTGCGCTAATGCTTTTTCTAGCTTTTCGGCAAATTGAGTTAAGTATTTTTCATCAATTTCGTCGAAACGGTTTTTCACTGGGCTGTCGATGTCTAAGACGCCGACCATTTTTCCGTCTACACGAATCGGAAGCACAATTTCTGATTGAGACGCTGCATCGCAGGCGATATGTCCCGGAAACGCGTTTACATCCTCCACACGCTCCACTTTTCCGTTTGCGTACGCTGTGCCGCAAACCCCTCTGCCGAAAGGAATCCGTACACATGCCGGAAGGCCTTGGAATGGACCTAACACAAGCTGTCCATCCTCTTCTTTGGCAAAATAGAAACCAGCCCAGTTGACCTCAGGCAGCGAATGATACAGCAATGCTGAGGCATTTGCATAGTTAGCTATTGGATCTGTTTCGTCTTCGGTCATGGCTTCGAGCTGTTTTAGCAGAAGCTGATAGTCTTTTTCTTTATCTCCAGATTGTTTTTCGACATGGAACATGGAAAACCCTCACTTTTTCTATAATATAAAACAAAGTTCCGGCTTTTCTGCCGGCATTTGTCGATAAGTTCTTACAGGAACAGCGGCTTCCTGCTTGAATAATATCAAGAGGAAGGAGTGAGCCGTATGAAAGTAAGCACCAAAGACAAAATTATTGAATCTGCTGTCATGCTTTTTAACCAAAAAGGATTTTCAGGCACATCTGTCCGTGAAATCGCAAAGTCAGCTGATGTAAATGTTGCGCACATCTCCTACTATTTTAAAGGCAAAGGAGGCTTGATGGAACACTTAGTTTCAGAGTTTTATGAAGGCTACAGCAAAACGCTTGAAACAGCGGCAAGCAATATCTGTTCTCAAAGCACGCAGGAACAGCTTCTCCAATTGGTTTTCGATATTTTATCCTATCAGCATAATCATCGTCAATTAACTCGTTTTGTCTACCGGGAAGTCACAATTGACTCCACGTTAATCAGGGAAATTATGTCGACATATTTAATGAAGGAAAAGTATATCTTCCAGCTGATCATTGAGGAAGGAGAAAAACAGCGTGAACATTTAACACTGCCGCTGCCTCATTTTATTCTTCAATTAAAATCTCTCTTGATGATGCCCTATCTCCAGCCTCAATATATTTCAGAAGTGCTCTACATGCAGCCGCACGAGCCATATTTTTATAAAATGTATTTTGAAGAGATCAAGATTTGGATCAAAAGCGTCTTCCGGACAGGAGACGTGGCGCTCACCAATTAGTATCGTTCCAAAAACGCCTCATACGCATATCCGACATCTCCCGCTTGATGGGCATCAGACCCAAACACAAGCGGGATCTTCTTTTGCTTCGCTTCATTCAGCATCCAATCCTCGATATAAATACCGCCAGCGTACATTTTTCTTAAGCCGGAAGTATTGAAGTCGAGCTCCATTCCGTTTTTTTCAATGGCATCCAGACACTCAGAAACGAGACCGCGAATATGCTCTGACATGCTATACGGAAACAGCTTGATGAATTTTTGGACGAGTGTGATGTGACCGACTCTTTTTGGCTTATAGACGCCGAGAGATGCTACAATGGAAGAATAGATACTCCGGTAATATTGTTCATATACAGCTTCAATGCTTCCGCAGGCTGAAATCAGCTCTTTAAAGGTATGCTCGTCATAATCAAGGCACAGATAGGAAGAGCCTGTGCGCAAAAAATGAACGGATAAGATGCTGTCATCTAAATATGGCCCGTATGTATCCAGGAATAATGTAATTTCATCTTCAAATCCAGCAATATAATCGACTTCAAGCCCCGTCCGGATAGAAAGCTGTCCGCCATATTCTTTTTTTAATCCGGAAATTTCATGAATATAGCGTTCCAAAGAAGCTTGCGCCATCGCGCTGTCCTTCAGCGGGGTGGGATCGGTGAAAGAGGGCGGCAATGGGGCGTGTTCGGTAAAAGTAATCGATTCGAACCCTTTTTTTAAGGCTTCTTCTGCATATTGTCTGAGTGTGTCATTGGAGCCGTGAGGGCAAAATGGTGTGTGAATATGTCCGTCTCGCTTTTGCATTGATGTCACCCCATGAAAAAATAGTCAAATCCTGCCGATTTTGCACAAAAAGTTTTTGATTTCTGGTCAAAAAATGTTTGTTACATGGTATCATAATAACAATGAAAACGACAGTTTTTCTCAATACATATCCTGAAATCTTTCTGAATAAATAAAACACCCTGACAGATTAAGGTAAACAGCAAGGGGGCTCATTATGGAGTTTGTCATTGGATTATTAATTGTACTGCTTGCGCTGTTTGCGGCAGGCTACTTTTTCAGGAAAAAAATCTACGCCGAAATCGACCGGCTGGAATCGTGGAAGATTGAAATTCTGAATCGGTCGATTGTGGAAGAAATGTCCAAAATTAAACATTTAAAAATGACGGGTCAGACAGAAGAGTTCTTTGAGAAGTGGCGTGAAGAATGGGATGAGATTGTCACAGCCCACATGCCGAAAGTTGAAGAGCTCCTTTATGATGCCGAGGAAAATGCAGACAAATACCGGTTTAAAAAGGCCAATCAAGTGCTCGTTCATATCGACGACTTGCTGACAGCGGCGGAATCAAGCATTGAAAAGATTCTTCGGGAAATCAGCGACCTTGTCACAAGTGAGGAAAAGAGCCGTGAAGAGATTGAACAGGTGAGGGAGCGCTATTCGAAATCTCGAAAAAACCTGCTGGCATACAGCCACCTTTACGGGGACCTTTATGACAGCCTTGAAAAGGATCTGGACGAAATTTGGAGCGGCATCAAACAATTTGAAGAAGAAACAGAAGGCGGAAACTATATTACTGCACGAAAAGTATTGCTTGAGCAGGACCGCAATCTTGATCGGCTTCAGTCATACATAGATGACGTGCCGAAGCTGTTAGCTGATTGTAAGCAGACGGTGCCAGGCCAGATTGCAAAGCTCAAGGACGGCTATGCCGAAATGAAAGAAAAAGGGTACAAGCTTGAACATATCCAGCTTGATAAGGAATTAGAAAATCTGTCAAATCAGTTAAAACGGGCGGAGCATGTCCTGATGACTGAGCTGGATATTGATGAAGCGTCCGCAATTCTGCAGCTTATTGACGAAAATATTCAATCTGTTTATCAGCAGCTGGAGGGCGAAGTTGAAGCCGGTCAATCTGTACTAAGCAAAATGCCTGAATTGATTATTGCTTATGACAAGCTTAAAGAAGAGAAAGAGCATACGAGGGCGGAAACTGAGCTGGTGAAGGAAAGCTACAGGCTGACAGCCGGCGAGCTCGGCAAACAGCAGGCTTTTGAAAAGCGCCTTGATGAAATTGGCAAGCTGCTGTCATCTGTTAAAGATAAGCTGGATGCAGAGCATGTCGCCTACTCACTTTTAGTAGATGAAGTTGCTTCAATAGAGAAGCAGCTTGAAGAAGTGAAAAAAGAGCATGCCGAGTATCGTGAAAATCTGCAAGCGCTCAGAAAAGAAGAGCTTCAGGCGAGGGAGACGCTCAGCAATTTGAAAAAAACAATTTCTGAGACAGCAAGACTGCTGAAGACTAGCAACATTCCAGGCATTCCGGGCCATATTCAAGAGATGCTGGAGAACGCGCATCATCACATTCAAGAGACAGTCCATCAACTAAACGAACTTCCATTAAATATGGAAGAAGCCGGAGCCCATTTGAAGCAAGCAGAAGATATCGTCAACAGGGCAAGCCGGGAATCAGAAGAACTTGTCGAGCAGGTCATCCTCATTGAAAAAATCATTCAGTTCGGAAACCGGTTCAGAAGCCAGAATCATATTTTATCTGAACAGCTGAAAGAAGCGGAAAGACGTTTTTATGAATATGATTACAGTGAAGCGTATGAAATAGCAGCAGCCGCAGTTGAAAAAGCCGCACCGGGTGCTGTCCGAAAAATAGAATCGCAAAAGACAAAAGAGCATCAATACCAATAAAGAGTATATAAAAGGCCGGCGCATACATGCTCGGCCTTTTATATGTATTCAGAATATAAAAAAGCCTTATTGGATGTGGATCCAATAAGGCTTTTTGGTTTTCGCTAGTTGATATTAGCTGGTTTTTTATTCGAACCGGTAACAAGAGAAATCAGATAACCGGCAACGCCTCCAATGATTGCAGGGAGGACCCAGCCAAATCCTAAGCTGTAAAGCGGCAGCGATTGACTGAGAACTTTATTTAAAGAACCGAGCGGAATGCTTGCGGCATTCAGGCCATCGATAATGCTAAAAATACCAGTTGCGATCAAACAAAGAATATATACTTCACGTCTGCCTTTAAATGATTTTTCAATAAATGAAAGCAGAATGATAACAATTGCTAACGGATAAATAGCTGATAAAATAGGAACTGAGAACAAAATGATATTTGACAACCCAAAGTTAGAAATAATAAAGCTGAACACAGTGACAATCGTTACAACGGCTTTATAAGATAAAGAAGGAATCAGCTTTGAGAAATAATTTCCGCATGAAGAGACAAGGCCAATGCTTGTAGTCAAGCACGCGAATAGGATAGCGACGCCTAAAATGATATTTCCTAATGATCCGAACAGGTGCTGTGAAGATTCAGATAAAATTTTGCTTCCTGAACCGAGGAGTCCTACAGAATCAGTGCTTGTTGCTCCTAAATAGGCGAGTGAAACGTAAACCAGACCGAGTCCCGCTGCTGCAACAAGTCCCGCTTTAATACATACAGAAGCAACTGATTTACGGCTGGTGATGCCTCTGTCCTTAACAGCATTGACAACGACAATTCCGAACACAATAGAAGCAAGTGCATCCATTGTTTTATAGCCTTCTAAAAATCCTTTAAACAATGATCCGGAAGCATACGCTTCAAGCGGTGACCGAATGTCCCCCATCGGCGTTACGATGCTTTTGATGACTAATATAGCAATAACAGCAAGCAAAATAGGTGTTAAAACTTTTCCAATACGGTCAACAAGCTTTGTAGGATTTAAAGCCAGATAGTACGTAATAGCGAAAAAAATAAATGTGAAAACAAGCAGCGCGACCCAAGAAGGTATCCCGCTTACAAACGGTACAGCGGCAATCTCATAAGAGACTGTGCCTGTCCGCGGAATCGCGAATAGCGGTCCGATTGTTAAATAAAGAACGACAGTAAAAATTGTTCCGAAGACCGGATGTGCTTTATCAGCAAGGCCTTTGGCATCCGTCCCTGTTAAAGCGACAGCTACAACACCTAAAAGCGGCAAACCGACACCCGTCACGAGAAAGCCAGCCATCGCTTTCCAAACATTTTCCCCGGCTGCTTGTCCAAGTTCCGGCGGAAATATCATATTTCCTGCACCAAAGAACAGTGCAAAGAGCATAAGCCCAATCGCGATCGTTTCCTTGGCTGATAGTGTTGATTTCATAATGTATAAGTCCTCCTAATTTTACTATGGTAGAATATTCTGTCAATTAATTGTCAGATAATATGACGAAAGTAACAAATCTAATTATAGGTGAATGCATGAAGAAGTCAATAGTAATTTTATTTACTTTTTCAGCAGTAATTTGTTATGGTAACATATAAAATTAGTTTTGTATCGCTTTCATATTAAAGGAGTAAAATGATGTTATATTTAGACAATAGTTCAACAACGAAGCCTTATGATGAAGTCTTGAACGTGTATGAACAGACAAGCAGCCGATATTTTGGCAATCCTTCATCTTTGCACCGATATGGAGCCGAAACGGAACAGCTGCTTCAGGCAGCCAAAAATCAAATCAAAAGGTCCTTAGGCCTAAAAAAATATGATATTGTATTTACGTCAGGCGCCACAGAAGCCAATAATGCGGCTTTAAAAGGAGCCGCTTTGTCAAAAATAAAAACAGGCAAACATATCATTACCACTTCTATTGAACATCCATCCGTTACGGAATCGTTAGAACAGCTGAAAGAGTTGTTCGGGTTTGATGTTACTTATCTTTCTGTAAACGAAGACGGATTTGTTTCTATTGAAGAACTAAAAAAAGCCATCCGTCCCGATACCGTCCTAGTCAGCATGATGCATGTGAACAATGAAGTTGGTTCCGTGCAGCCGATTGAAGAGGCAGGAGAAGTGCTGAAAGAGCACTCGAACATTTTGTTTCACGTTGATTATGTGCAGGGCATCTATAAAGTGCCCTTGGCAATTGAAAAGGCCGGCATTGATCTATGTTCAATATCAGGGCATAAATTTCACGGTCTAAAGGGGACAGGCGCACTTATTGTAAAAGAAGGAACACGCCTTATTCCGCTCATAACGGGAGGCTCTCAGCAAAAAGGCATACGGGCCGGAACGGAACATACTGCGGGTGCGGTTTCGCTTGCCAAGGCCATTAATCTTGCCGCTGCTGATTTTGCTGCACGGCTTGACACGATGACTGCCGCAAAGGAATTGTTTATGAAAAGGCTGAGTGAAATTGAGGGCGTCGTTATCAACACGCCTCAAATGAATAGCGCACCGCACATTATTAATTTCTCTGTTCCGGGGATTAAAGCAGAAGTGCTTTTACACATGCTTGAAGAACAGGATATATTCGTCTCCACAACGTCTGCTTGCTCGGCAAAAGAACATAAGCCCAGTAAAGTTCTTTTAGAGATGGGCAAAGGAGAGCAGATTGCCGGAAGCAGCATCAGAATCAGTTTAAATTACAGCCAGACTAGCGATGTGGCAGAACCGTTTATAAACGAGCTTCGTCCTGGCATCAAAAAATTAAGGGAAATGATGAGGTAGAACATGAATTACGATCATATATTAATTCGTTTTGGGGAAATTTCGACCAAAGGCAAAAACAGAAAAAGCTTTATTGAGCGCTTAAAACAAAACGTGAGACTCGTTTTGAAAGACTATCCGAATTTGAAATACTTTTCCAATAGGGATCGCATGACGATTACATTAAATGGTGAGGACCCTGAGGCTCTTTTTCCTCATTTAAAGCAGGTGTTTGGGATTCAAAGCTTCAGCCTGGCGATTAAGTGTGACAGCCGCCTTGATGATATTAAGGCAACTGCTTTGCAGGCTATCAAGGATCAGTATAAACCAGGTGATACGTTTAAAGTTGCGACAAAGAGAGCGTATAAACAATTTGAATTAGATACAAACCAGATGAACGCTGAAATCGGCGGTCATATTTTGCGAAATACAGAAGGCTTGACGGTCGATGTCCGCAACCCAGACATCCCGCTCAGAATCGAAATCAGGGAAGAAGCAACATTTTTGACAATTCGTGATGAAAAAGGTGCAGGCGGGCTGCCGGTTGGTTCAGCAGGAAAAGCGATGCTCATGCTTTCAGGCGGTTTTGACAGTCCTGTGGCCGGTTTTTATGCGATGAAACGGGGGCTGTCGGTAGAAGCTGTTCATTTCTTCAGCCCGCCATACACGAGTGAGCGCGCAAAGCAAAAGGTAATGGATCTGGCAAAATGCCTGTCCCGTTTTGGGGGAAGCATGACGCTTCATATCGTTCCATTTACAAAAACGCAAGAGCTCATCCAAAAACAAATTCCTGAAAATTACACGATGACGGCAACCCGCCGCCTTATGCTCCAGATCGCCGACAGAATCAGAGAAAAGAGAAACGGGCTTGCCATCATTACGGGAGAAAGCCTCGGTCAGGTAGCGAGCCAAACGCTTGAAAGCATGTATGCGATTAATGCGGTGACGTCAACACCGATTCTGCGTCCGTTAATCGCCATGGATAAAACAGAAATCATCGAAAAATCACGGGAAATCGGCACTTATGAGACAAGCATTCAGCCGTTTGAAGATTGCTGCACGATCTTTACGCCGCCAAGCCCGAAAACACGCCCTAAAAAAGAAAAAATTGAACACTTTGAAAGCTTTGTTGATTTCGAGCCGTATATTCAAGAAGCGGTTGATAACATTGAAACAATGACCCTGTATAGCGAACAAGAGGCTAACGATAAATTCGCTGAACTCTTTTAAAGCCATTTCTAGCTCCTGTATACAATTACCAAAGTTTTTGTGAATGAAGCCATGTGTTTTAACACATTCTATACTCACAAGGAGGTGAGACACATGGCTAACAATAACTCAGGTAACAGCAACAACCTTTTAGTACCAGGAGCTGCTCAAGCGATCGACCAAATGAAATTAGAAATCGCTTCTGAATTCGGTGTAAACCTTGGAGCAGACACAACTTCTCGCGCTAACGGTTCTGTTGGAGGAGAGATCACAAAACGTCTTGTATCTTTTGCTCAACAAAACATGGGCGGAGGACAATTCTAATTTACAATTTCACATAATGGCTTTGGAGTGGGGGGATCCCCACTCCTTTTCATTTTTTACATATAAAAAAGGACCAGCGGCCTATAAAATCTATGTTTACAGAGGTTGTTTTTAGGCATATCCTTACGGAAAGAGCCTGTATTTATGTATAATGGGTGGAGAAAGTGAGGAGTTGTTCGTGTTAAAACGTGAAGATTTAATTGCCCCTATGCAATATAATTTAGTGAATGAAATGGAAAAGTTCAGTGCCGCTGGACAAAAAACCGCTCTTCTATGGGAGGACGAGTCGGGCAAGCAAGAATCATGGTCTTATGAAAAGCTGATGGAAGAAACAAATAAAATCGGAGCGGTCTTAGCTGATCTTGGATTTAAAAAGGGAGACAAGCTGATTGTAATGGTTCCGCGGGTGCTAGAAGCCTATGCAGTTTATTTGGCTATCCTGAAATCTGGAATGGTTGTCATTCCGTGCTCTGAAATGCTTCGTGCGAAGGATCTTGAATACCGAATTGAACATGCAGAGGTAAAAGGCGCCATTGTCTATTCCGAATTTATCGGCGCTTTCCGTGATGTTAGTACGGCTGACAAACTGATTACACTGTCTATTGGTGAGAATGATGCCGGCTGGAAAAATCTCTTATCAATTGAAGCGGACGGAAGCCAATTTAAAACAGCTGACACAACAAGAGATGATATGGCTTTCTTATCTTATACTTCCGGGACAACAGGTCAGCCGAAAGGTGTTGTACATACACACGGATGGGCATTTGCTCATTTAAAAACTTCTGCCGGCGCTTGGCTTGATATTTCGGAAAAGGATATCGTCTGGGCGACTGCTGCCCCTGGCTGGCAAAAGTGGGTGTGGAGCCCATTTTTAGCGGTGCTAGGCAGCGGAGCAACGGGTTTTGTGTACCACGGCAGATTCAAAGCAGAAAAATATTTAGAGCTTTTAAACCGCTACAAAATCAATGTTTTCTGCTGTACGCCGACAGAATACCGCTTAATGGCGAAGGTCGAAGGCTTGGACCGCTTTGATCTTTCTGCCCTTCACAGCGCTGTTTCCGCAGGCGAGCCGCTCAACCGTGAAGTCATTGATGTTTTCCAAAAGCACTTTGGCATTAAGGTACGGGACGGATACGGCCAAACAGAAAGCACGCTTTTAGTCGGTGTTTTGAAAGATACGGCTATTAAACCGGGAAGCATGGGAAAACCAACACCGGGAAATCAGGTGGAAATCATTAATGAAGACGGTGAAGTCTGCAAACCTGGTGAGGTTGGCGATATCGCTGTTCACCTCAGCACGCCTGCGCTCTTTAAGGAATATTTTAAAGATCCGGAAAGAATGAAAACACAAATTCGCGGCGATTATTTCCTAACGGGAGACAGAGCGAGAAAAGATGAGGAAGGTTACTTTTGGTTTGAAAGCCGAAATGACGATATCATTATCAGCTCCGGCTACACGATTGGGCCATTCGAGGTGGAAGACGCGCTTGTTAAGCACCCTGAAGTAAAAGAGTGTGCTGTTGTCGCAAGCCCTGATGAAATCAGAGGCTCCATCGTTAAGGCATACGTTGTCCTACAAAATCATGAAAAACGAAGTGAAGAGCTTGTCAAAATACTGCAAAATCATGTGAAGACGATTACCGCTCCATACAAATACCCAAGAGAAATTGAATTTGTGGAAAGCCTGCCGAAAACGGCTTCTGCAAAAATCAGACGAGTGGAATTAAGAAAACGTGAAGAACAGCTCAAAGCCAATAAAAAGGCGTAAAGAAAGAGAGTGAACGTGAATGAAGGCGATATGGCACGGCGGTTTCATTTATACGATGCTCGAAGAAGGCGATCGGACAGAGGCAGTTTATGTTGAGGATGGTGTCATAAAAGGCACCGGCAGCTATGAACATCTGAAGGAAAAGTACGGCTCCCCGGAAACAGAAGAAATCAGCCTGAATGGAGCAGTGATGTTCCCCGGTTTTGTTGACAGCCATCTACATTTGATCGGCCACGGCGAAAAACAGCTTCAGCTTGATCTGTCCGCACTGACGTCTAAAGAAGCGATTGTACAGGCTGCAAAGGAAAGAGAGCGGCAGCTTCCTGAAGACGAGTGGCTCATTGGAGAGGGCTGGAATGAAAATCAGTTTGAGAAACCGGACTATTTGAATAAGCATGATCTAGACCGCCTGTTTCCAGGCAGGCCCGTCTTGCTCAAGCGAGTATGCAGGCATGCAATAGCTGTTAATTCTGCGGCTCTTCAAGCGGCGGGAATTTCAAGAAACACTCCTGATCCTGACGGCGGCGTCATCGTAAAAGATGCAAATGGAGAGCCGACGGGCCTCCTTTTTGATAAGGCGCAGGATTTGATTCTGCAGGCTGTCCCGCCGGTCTCCCAGCACTATGTTGATGAGGCATTAACGGCTGCAATAGAGGACTGCTGGACAAAAGGCCTGACAGGCGGACATTCGGAAGACTTGTCCTATTATGGTGATGTTTCGGTGCCGATGAAAGCTTATGAGAAAGCTGCCGCTAGCGGAAAGTATCCGTTCCGCTGCCATCTGCTCGTTCATCATGAGGCTGTCGACCGATGGGAGGAGCTGGAGAAGCCGTCCGGCCCGTATGTGGAGTTTGGAGCGATGAAAATCTTTGCGGACGGGGCGCTTGGCGGGAGAACGGCTTTATTGAAAGAACCATATCAGGATGATCCATCAACTCAGGGGGTTCAGGTTCATGATGACGAAACCCTTGGCCGGCTCATTCGCAAAGCGAGAGAAAAAGGGATGGAGGTTGCTGTTCATGCAATCGGCGATCTTGCTTTTGAAAAAGTGCTCAACGCAATAGAAAAGCATCCGCCCCAAAACGGCCGGCATGACCGGCTTATTCATGCTCAAGTGCTTGATAGCGAATTAATCGAGAGAGCAGCAAACATGCCGATCGCGCTTGATCTTCAGCCGCATTTTGTTGCAAGCGATTTTCCGTGGGTCATTGACCGTCTCGGAAAAGACCGGATGAAGACTGCATTTGCCTGGAAAACCTTAATGTCTAGAGGCATTTTATGCGCGGGCGGTTCAGACGCTCCGATTGAGCCTGTTGACCCGCTTCTTGGGATCCAGTCCGCGGTGCTTCGCAAGAGCATTCATGAGCATAACGGGCCAAGCTATAATGAAAGTGAATGTTTATCTGTATATGAAGCGATAAAGCTTTATACAGAAGGAAGCGCCGGAATCATTTATAAAGAGAAGTCACGCGGAAAAATTGCGGAAGGTTATGACGCGGATTTTACAGTTCTCAGTGGTGATCCGTTTGCCATTGACCCCGCACAGCTTCATCTTTTAGATATTAAAAAAACCGTGATTAACGGCCAGATTGTATATGAGAAATCATAAAAGGACAGGCAGCAGCCTGTCCTTTTAATTTTTTATAAAAAAGTACGCTTCACTTTTTCCCAAAATGAATTGTCCTTTAGTTTGACTGTTTTTATTTTTTTATTAGACAGTTTGATTTCGATCGTTTTCACATTTCTCGTGCTGAGTGCTTCATTGTCCAATCCGATGATTGGGTGTTCGTTGCCGTCTTGCACCACACGAAGGGTCAGCTTTCGGTCCGAGCTGAGGACAAATGGCGAGCCAAGTGTCCGGTAGGTGTTATTGTTAAGAGATGCAAGCTCTGATACCTGCATGCATGGAAGCAGCGGATCAACAACCGCTCCTGCAACAGACTTGTTATAGGCGGTGCTGCCTGTAGGCGTTGAGATAATCATCCCGTCACCTCTAAACGTTTCAAAGTGCAGATCGTCAATCAGCACGTCCATCACAAAGGTTTTAATGATGCTTGAACGGATGGATACCTCGTTTAAGCAGTGAAAAGGACTGGCATGATCCACTGTCACTTCAATCAGCGGATATTTTCTGACTTCAATTTGTTCAAACGTCATGGCATCGACCATTTTTTCTCGCTCATCACTATGAAAGTCGCAATATAAATGAGCTTTCCCCTTTTTGGTAATGCCGACGTACAAGCAGTCGTCGCGAAAATTCGTTTTTCTGACTGCCTGCAAAAATGTGCCGTCCCCGCCAATGCTGGCAATAATATTGGCATCTGAGTGCTGGTTCACAACGGTAAATCCATGCTCTTCAGCCAATTGTGTTAACGAGCGGGCTTGTTCGTTTGTTTCCTGGTCCTGTTTGTGAAAAAAATAAACATTACGGCGTTGTTCGGTCATATCCCATTTCCCCTTTGCTGTCATATTTAAGTTTTTCTGCCATCCAGTATTTGTGATAAAATACCTTTGGCCATAAGTGTACCACGTTTGCCGGCAGCCCGTTAAGCCGGAGCTTTCTCATGAAGTGAAACATTTTTCATATTGAATCGTATAATGAGAGAGTTTGGGAAAAAGGAGGAGAAAAAATGAATGCAAAAAGATGGATCGCATTAGTGATAGCTCTGGGGATTTTCGGCGTGTCTATTATCGTCAGCATCTCTATGAGTTTCTTTGAAAGCGTCAAAGGCGCTCAAACGGATCTTACATCATTGACGGATGAATCGCAGGAAAAGACGCTGGAAAACGGCAGTCTCTCAAGTAAAATTGCCGTATTAGAGGTCAGCGGCACCATCCAGGATAATGGGGACTCAAGCAGTCTGCTTGGTGCAGACGGATATAACCACAGAACGTTTTTAAAAAACCTTGAGCGCGCAAAAGATGACAAGACGGTCAAAGGCATTGTTCTGAAGGTGAATTCTCCGGGCGGCGGAGTGTATGAAAGTGCTGAAATACATAAGAAGCTGGAAGAAATCAAGAAAGAAACAAAAAAACCGATTTACGTATCAATGGGCTCGATGGCGGCATCCGGCGGCTATTACATCTCAACGGCGGCTGATAAGATTTTTGCGACACCGGAAACCCTGACCGGGTCACTCGGCGTCATTATGGAAAGCGTCAATTATTCAAAGCTTGCCGATAAGCTCGGCATTTCTTTTGAAACAATTAAGAGCGGGGCTCACAAGGACATTATGTCTCCTTCCCGTGAGATGACGAAAGAAGAAAAAAACATCATGCAATCGATGGTCGATAATTCGTATGAGGGCTTTGTTGATGTTATTTCAAAAGGCCGCGGCATGTCGAAAGCAGAGGTAAAGAAAATTGCGGACGGCCGCGTGTATGACGGGCGTCAGGCGAAAAAACTGAATCTCGTTGATGAGCTTGGTTTTTATGATGACACTATTTCGGCGATGAAAAAGGATCACAAGGATTTGAAAAACGCTTCTGTCATTTCTTATGAGGAAAGCTTCGGATTAGGCTCATTGTTTTCCATGGGCGCGAACAAAATGTTTAAAAGTGAAATTGATTTTTTAAATATGAGAGAAATGCTTTCGCAATCCGGTTCGCCGAGAATGATGTATCTCTATGCGAAGTAGGAGGGAACAATAATGGACGCGACATATGAAGAGTTAGAGCGCAATGACATCAAAGGCCCGCAAGAAGCGGAGCAGCTGACACATGCCTATGCCGGCTTTTGGGTCCGTTTCTGGGCTTTCCTGCTTGATTGGCTCGTGGTATGGGGATTAAACCATTTACTCGTTTCTCCCCTCTTTACCGTAATGGATCTGCCGAAATCATCCGGCATGTTTACCTTCTCGGCCTACAGTGTGACAACGCTTATTGTTTATCTTGCCTATTTCGCACTAATGACAAAATACTTTAGGCAGACGCTGGGTAAAATGGTGTTCGGCCTCAAAGTGGTTTCTGTGAAGCAAGATTGCAAGCTGACATGGAGTACAGTGATTTTTCGTGAAGTGGTTGGACGGTATATTGATAAGATTTGGATTTTATATATCGTTGTTGCTTTTTCACCTACAAAACAAGGAATTCATGATTACATCGCGGATACCACCGTGGTGCATGAAAAATTATACCGCAAATAACTGATAACCCGGACCTCTGTCCGGGTTTATTTTTTTAGGATTTGGCGATAATGCTCCTAGAGGAAGTGAAGAATATGGTGTATGCACTGACAGCCATTCTTATTCTCATAGGGGTCGTACTGCTTCTCAGAATGAAAATCCATGTTGCGCTGGAGTATCTTCATGCCGATGATAATGACAAATTGACATTGAAGATTACGGCGCTGTTTGGCCTGATAAGGATCAAAAAAACAATCCCAGCGATTAAGCTGAACAAAGAAGACGGAACAGTGGATATCAAACAAAAAACTGAATCTAAAATGAAAAAAAGCAGCGGAAAGAAGAAAATCACACAAAACGATGTGCAGCAAAGCATTAGTAAGATTGAAATGCTTTTGCATCAGGTCACCAGATTACGGAAAATAAGTGCCTCTTTTCTCGCGCATTTACATATCACAAAGCTGGAATGGATTACAGTTATCGGAATTCAGGACGCGGCAGTGACAGGTGTGATAACAGGTGCTGTATGGGGTGTGAAAGGCGGTATCGCAGCGATGCTCTACGACCATCTGGACCTTGTAAATAAACCTGTTTATGAGGTGATCCCGTCATTTCAAGTCCCGGTTTCCAAGACCCATTTTCAGTGTATATTCTTTTTTCGCTTTGGACATGCTATGCTTGCAGCTTTCAAATTCGTCAAATACGGACGGGAGCTATCCGTATTAAAGAAGAATCCGTCGGCTCGAATGACTTCAAAGAATGATTCATCAGTTTAAGGAGGAAGCGTATATGGCAGACCATCCCATCCAAGGTTTAATGAAAACCGCAATGGAAAACTTGAAGGAAATGATTGATGTTAACACCATCATCGGAGATCCAGTAGAAACGCCTGATGGAAGTGTGATTTTAACTGTTTCTAAAGTCGGATTCGGATTCGCCGCAGGCGGAAGCGAGTTTGGCGGAAAGCCAGCAGAAAAGAAATCGGAAGACGACGAGACAAGAGAACAGAAACTTCCTTTCGGAGGCGGAAGCGGGGGCGGTGTGTCCATTACGCCGATCGCGTTTTTAATTGTCGGATCGACAGGCATCAGAATGCTTCATTTAGATGAAAATACCCATTTAATAGAGAAAATTTTAGACGCAGCCCCTCAAACACTTGAACGCATTCAGCAAATGTTCAAGAAAAATAACAAGAACCAAGGCCAGGGCCAAAATCAAAACCAAATGAACAATATGAATTATTAAAAAAGGTTAACTGCGCCGGCCGCAGTTAACTTTTTTTTGGCATAAACTTTGCAGTTTGCAGGAAACTTTACTATGATAGAGACATACATACAAAAGGGAGGAATTATAATGGCTGAAATTACATTCAAAGGCGGTCCGGTTACACTTGTCGGACAAGAAGTGAAGGTAGGAGATCAAGCTCCTGATTTCACAGTGCTGACTAACAGCCTTGAAGAAAAATCGTTAGCTGACATGAAAGGAAAGGTAACGATTATTTCTGTTATCCCTTCAATTGATACAGGTGTTTGTGATGCACAAACACGCCGTTTTAACGAAGAAGCTGCAAAGCTTGGAGATGTCAACGTCTACACAATCAGTGCAGACCTTCCATTTGCACAAGCGCGCTGGTGCGGTGCTAACGGAATCGACAAAGTGGAAACACTGTCTGACCACAGAGATATGTCATTTGGCGAAGCGTTCGGTGTGTATATTAAAGAACTTCGTCTGCTTGCGCGTTCCGTATTTGTCCTTGATGAGAACGGAAAAGTCGTTTACGCTGAATATGTAAGCGAAGCAACAAACCACCCGAACTATGAAAAGCCAATTGAGGCTGCTAAGGCATTAGTGAAGTAAGCAGGGAAAAAAGCTCCAGGCTGCCGCCGGAGCTTTTTTCATGGCAAGGAGGAACACATATGCAAAAAGACCATGTAGGTGCGGTGTATGAGCTGTTAGACGAAGCCGCGATTATGATAAAGAATGAATTGCAGATTTCATATATAGAGGCCCTGGCCGAAGCAGGAGAAATGTATTTTCTTGAAAAAACAGATCAGCTGAAACTGCCTGCTGATCAGAAAACTAAACAGCTTCAGGCTCTGCTTGAAAAAGCGGAATTCGGCTCATATGAGCATGAGTGGGTGCGCAAAGCTTTTCAGCTTGCCGTCCTTAAAGGAATGAAGGATATCTCTCATCCGAACAGACAAATGACGCCGGATACGATCGGGCTTTTCATCAGCTATTTGGTGAATAAGTTTATGGCGGATAATAAGGAACTGACCGTTCTTGATCCAGCCTTGGGAACCGGAAACCTTCTGTTTACCGTGCTGAACCAGCTGTCTGAAAAAACGGCAACCAGCTTTGGCATTGAAATTGATGATGTGCTTTTGAAGATCGCGTACGCCCAAGCGAACCTTCTGAAAAAAGAGCTTGAGCTTTTCCATCAGGACAGCCTTGAGCCGTTGTTTATCGATCCAGTGGACACGGTCATTTGTGATTTGCCAGTCGGCTATTATCCAAATGACGAAGGAGCAGAAGCGTTTGAGCTCAAAGCTGACGAAGGCCATTCCTTCGCGCATCATCTGTTTATTGAACAGAGCGTCAAGCATACCAAACCGGGCGGCTACTTATTTTTTATGATTCCGAATCATTTGTTTGAGAGCTCCCAAAGCGGCAAGCTGAAACAGTTTTTAAAAGATAAGGTTCATATCAACGCGCTGTTGCAGCTGCCAAAATCTATTTTTAAAGACGAAGCTCATGCCAAAAGCATCCTTGTGCTTCAGAAACAAGGAGAGAAGACGAAAGCGCCGGGGCAAATTCTGCTTGCGAATCTTCCGTCTTTCTCCAATCAAAAGGCGATGCTTGATATGATGGCTCAATTTGATGATTGGTTTAAAAAAGAAAAGTAAGTGTTTTAAAAGCAGCTTAGGCAGCCGTATGAGGCCGATGCCTAAGCTGCTTTTATTTATGCTTTGGAAGACGGACTTGACGAATTGAAACCAGCTTTGAAACACAAAATACAGAGGGAAAAACCGCAAATTGTAAGCGTTCATCAATACAAAACCTATAGGGAATGTGTCTGAAAATAACGACTTCTTTTTGAAAGCGTTATCAATACGCAAGTTGACTTGAAAAGCCGACATGACAATGTTTAAATGGAAAAGTCAGATATTTTTCGGAGAAGATGTTGATATTCACCGGGAAAAAGTACGAAAAACGAAGTTGTTGATACAGAGTATAAAGGAGCGTCAATCATGTCCAAAATTATTGCAATTAACGCAGGAAGCTCGTCTTTGAAATTTCAGCTTTTCGAAATGCCTTCAGAAACCGTTTTAACGAAGGGTTTAGTTGAACGAATCGGTATCGCCGACAGCGTATTCACAATTTCTGTGAACGGCGAAAAAAATACAGAAGTAACTGATATTCCGGATCATGCGGTAGCTGTTAAAATGCTGCTGAATAAGTTAACGGAATTTGGCATTATTAAAGACTTGAATGAAATTGACGGAATTGGCCACCGTGTCGTTCACGGCGGAGAAAAATTCAGCGATTCTGTTTTATTAACGGATGAAACCATTAAGGAAATCGAAGATATTTCTGAATTGGCACCGCTTCACAACCCGGCAAATATCGTTGGAATTAAAGCGTTCAAAGAAGTGCTTCCAAATGTGCCTGCGGTAGCTGTTTTTGATACGGCATTCCACCAAACAATGCCTGAGCAGTCTTACCTTTACAGCCTGCCGTATGAATACTATGAAAAATTCGGCATCCGTAAATACGGCTTCCACGGCACTTCACATAAATATGTAACTGAGCGTGCGGCAGAGCTTCTTGGCCGTCCGTTAAAAGACTTGCGCCTGATTTCCTGCCACCTTGGAAACGGAGCAAGTATTGCTGCTGTTGAAGGCGGAAAATCAATTGATACTTCAATGGGCTTTACGCCGCTTGCCGGTGTTGCAATGGGTACGCGCTCTGGAAACATCGACCCTGCCCTGATCCCATACATCATGGAGAAAACAGGCCAAACGGCTGACGAAGTACTGAATACATTAAACAAAAAAAGCGGACTGCTCGGCATTTCCGGCTTCTCTAGCGATCTTCGTGACATCGTTGAAGCAACGAAAGAAGGAAATGAGCGCGCGGAAACGGCTCTTGAAGTATTCGCAAGCAGAATCCACAAATACATCGGTTCTTATGCTGCTAGAATGAGCGGTGTAGATGCGATCATCTTTACTGCCGGTATCGGTGAAAACAGTGTGGAAGTCAGAGAACGCGTTCTTCGCGGTTTAGAATTCATGGGCGTATACTGGGATCCTGCGCTTAATAACGTGCGCGGCGAGGAAGCTTTCATCAGCTATCCGCATTCTCCAGTAAAAGTCATGATCATTCCGACTGATGAAGAAGTCATGATTGCGCGCGACGTTGTTCGTTTAGCAAAATAAATCGCATGAAAGCACATTCTCTTGAATGTGCTTTTTTGTTGATGCATGATAGTGACAGACAGAAAACATAAAAGAGGTGGGCCAATGAGCGTTCAAGAGCATAAACAAGAAGCTCCCGATATCGTTCGGTGTAAAGTGATTACTGTCAGTGACACGAGGACAGAGGAAACCGATAAAAGCGGCAAGCTGATGATCTCATTTTTAGAAGAAGCCGGTCATCATATTGCTGCATATGAAATCGTAAAAGACGAAAAGGATGCTTTGCAGCGGTCAGTGCTTGCGGGCTGCATGGATGAACAGACAGACGCGGTGCTCTTAAACGGAGGGACAGGCATAGCAGATCGGGATGTCACAATTGAAGCCATAACGCCGCTGTTTTCGAAAGAGCTGCCCGGTTTTGGAGAAATATTCAGGATGCTGAGTTATACAGAGGATATCGGCTCTGCCGCAATCATGTCGAGAGCAACAGCCGGTGTCATTCAGCATACCGCTGTTTTCTCAACGCCAGGCTCAAGCGGTGCGGTTAAGCTGGCAATGAATAAGCTGATTATTCCCGAACTTGCACATGTGGTCAGAGAAATCAGAAAAGACAAGTAAATGAATAAATACTACGAAACTTCACCTGAAATTTAGGTGAAGTTTTTTTGATAAAAGGCTTGAAAAAACGAAACGTACTTGTTAAAGTGTATACATACAAAATGCATTTTTATTAAAAATAATTTATTTTTATACAAAATAGAAACACAGTTGAGAGGGGATTTTTATCATGTCAGAACAGAAAAAAGTCGTATTAGCATACTCAGGGGGCCTTGATACTTCCGTCGCAATAAAATGGCTTCAGGAGCAAGGATATAATGTCATCGCCTGCTGTCTGGATGTCGGTGAAGGCAAAGATTTGGCCTTTGTTCAGCAGAAAGCGCTTGAAGTCGGCGCGACAAACTCCTACGTGATCGATGCAAAAGAAGAATTTGCACAGGACTACGCGCTTATCTCTTTGCAGGCCCACACGATGTATGAAGGAAAATACCCGCTTGTTTCAGCATTATCTCGGCCGCTGATTGCGAAAAAGCTGGTTGAGATTGCGGAACAAGAAGATGCACAGGCGATTGCTCACGGATGCACGGGGAAAGGAAATGACCAGGTTCGTTTCGAAGTCTCCATTAAATCATTAAACCCTGACCTTGAAGTCATCGCGCCGGTTCGCGAATGGCAGTGGTCACGTGAAGAAGAAATTGAATATGCAGCAAGCCGCGGCATTCCGATTCCGATCAATCTTGACAGCCCGTATTCTATCGACCAAAACCTCTGGGGACGCGCGAATGAGTGCGGCATTTTAGAAGATCCATGGGCGGCGCCGCCAGAAGGTGCATACGATTTAACAGCTCCGCTGGAAAAAACGCCGGACACGCCGGAAGTGATTGAAATTGCATTTGAGCAAGGTGTGCCTGTCTCCATTGACGGCGTATCTTACACGCTTTCTGAACTGATTTTGAAACTGAATGAAATGGCAGGCGCACACGGTGTCGGACGTATCGACCACGTGGAAAACCGCCTTGTCGGCATTAAATCCCGGGAAGTATATGAATGCCCTGGTGCGATCACACTGATCAAAGCGCATAAAGAATTAGAAGATTTGACCCTGGTGAAAGAGGTTGCACACTTTAAACCGATCATCGAGCAAAAAATGTCAGAAATCATTTACAACGGCTTATGGTTCTCGCCGTTAAAAGACGCGCTGCACGCTTTCCTAAAAGAAACGCAAAAGCATGTCACAGGCATCGTCCGCGTGAAGCTGTTTAAAGGCCATGCAATCGTAGAAGGGCGTAAATCAGAATATTCTCTATATGATGAAAAACTTGCAACATATACAAAAGACGATGCGTTTGATCACCATGCGGCAATTGGCTTTATTGAGCTTTGGGGACTTCCGACAAAAGTGAACAGCATCGTGAAAAAGAAGGAGCAGATTAAAGCATGAAGAAGCTTTGGGGAGGCCGGTTTCAAAAAACACCGGAAAAATGGGTCGACGAGTTCGGCGCATCCATATCATTTGACCAAAATTTAGTCACTGAAGACATAACAGGGTCTCTCGCACATGCTGCCATGCTGAAAAAATGCGGTATCCTGACAGCGGAAGAAGAGCTGAAAATCCGCGAGGGACTGAATACCCTTTTGCAAAAAGCAGAAGAGGGAGCATTGGAATTCTCAGTCGATTATGAAGATATTCATTTGAACATAGAGAAAATGCTGATTGACGAAATCGGCCCGCTCGGAGGCAAGCTGCATACCGGCAGAAGCCGGAATGACCAGGTGGCGACTGACATGCATTTATACTTGAAGAATCATGTCGGCCACATCATCGAGCTGATTGAGGCATTCCAAAGTGCGCTGATTGAAAAGGCGGAAGCGAACGTTGAAACGATTCTGCCGGGCTACACACATCTGCAGCGCGCCCAGCCGATTTCATTCGCTCACCATCTGCTTGCGTATTTCTGGATGCTAGAGCGCGACAAGGAGCGTTTTCAGGATTCAATGAAGCGGATTAACAAATCTCCGCTCGGCTGCGGGGCGCTCGCGGGAACAACCTTCCCAATCGACCGTGATTATTCAGCCGAACTGCTCGGCTTTGATTCTATTTATGAAAACAGCTTGGATGGCGTCAGCGACAGAGACTTCATTTTGGAGTTTTTAAGCAACAGCAGTATGCTGATGATGCACCTATCCCGTTTCTCTGAAGAAATCATTTTATGGTGCTCGCAGGAGTTTAAATTCATCGAGCTTGACGATGCGTACGCAACAGGGAGCAGCATGATGCCGCAAAAGAAAAACCCTGATATGGCGGAGCTGATCCGTGGCAAGACAGGGCGCGTATACGGCGATATGATGGGGCTGTTTACGATTATGAAAGGACTTCCGCTTGCTTACAACAAAGATCTGCAGGAAGACAAAGAGGGCATGTTTGACACGGTGAAAACGGTGGAGGGCAGCCTGCAAATCTTCACAGGCATGATCCAAACAATGATTGTAAACAAAGACGTCATGAAGCAAGCGACAAAACAAGACTTTTCAAATGCGACGGAACTGGCCGATTATTTAGCCAAGAAAGGAATGCCGTTCAGAGAAGCGCATGAAGTGGTCGGAAAACTTGTGTACACCTGCATCGAAAGAGGAATCTATTTAAGCGATATGCCGTTTGGCGAGTTTCAGCAGGCGAGCACACTATTCGAAGAAGATATTTACACTGTGTTAGACCCTTACTACGCAGTTGAAAAAAGAATGAGCGCCGGGGGCACCGGATTCAAACAGGTGGAGCAAGCGCTTGAGAAAGCGAAAGCTTGCGTCGCAACAGGAGTTTGTTAAAATTTCCTTCATAAAATCCCGTCATTATAGCCAACCTACCTCTATAATGATGGGAGGCAGAATGATGAAAAAAGAAACGGAACGCTATATTTATGATGAACAAGAAAGCCAGGAGACAACAAGGCTCATTTCAGAAGCATATCAAAGCGGTTATGTCGATATGCCTGATCAAGAGTCTTCATCTTCTGCAGAATAAGCTGTCTATACAGGCAGCTTTTTTTGTATGCCAAAGTGTAAAAAGTGATATTGCAAGCCTTTTATAGTAAAGTAGAAGAAGAAACACTTTATTGAAAGCGGCGACGTTGCTTTGGGAGGTATTCATGTGCGACATGCTTTAATTACTGCCGGTTCGAAGGGTTTAGGCCGCAAAGTGACTGAAACGTTGCTTGCAAAGGGGTATTCAGTAACAGTCAATTACAGACAGGATGAGGAGGCAGTCAGCCGCCTGAAGAAAGCCTGTCCCGATTGTCTTGACCGGCTGCAATTTGTAAAAGGTGATGTCACCAAAAAAGAAGATCTGCTGCGTATTGCAGACACTGCCTTAAACCGCTTCGGAAGGATCGACTTTTTGATTAACAACGCGGGACCATACATATTTGAACGTAAAAAGTTAGCCGATTATACTGATGATGAATGGTACGGCATGCTGGAAGGAAATTTAAGCGCCGTTTTTCATTTATTCAAAGCGGTTATTCCTATTATGAGAAAACAGCAATTTGGGCGCATCATTACGTACGGATTCCAAGGTGCGGCTCACGCGCCAGGCTGGCTTCATCGCTCGGCATTTGGCGCTGCGAAAGTGGGCTTGGCTTCTTTGACGAAGACAATCGCCATTGAAGAAGCCGAATTCGGCATAACCGCCAACATGGTTTGCCCGGGAGACATTGTCGGCGACATGAAAGAAGCATCGATAGAGGAAGCCAGAATGAGAATCGGCAAAGAAAAAACGCCGATAGGAAGGTCCGGAACAGGCGAGGATATCGCCCGGATTATCGCTTTCTTGTGTGAGGAGAACTCAGACCTTGTGACTGGGACTGTCATTGAAGCCACCGGAGGCCTCAATGTCATTAACAAGAATCAAACAACATAAGTTTTTCAGCTTTTGAAAAAGGGAAAATAAAAAAATCAAAATCACGTGACGAGGTGAAAGAAATGAAAGTGACATATCACGGACATTCTGTAATTACAGTGGAAACGAAGGACCATCATATTATATTTGATCCGTTTTTAACAGGGAATTCGTTAACGGATATCAAGCCGGAGGATGTAAAAGCGGATGTCATCTTATTAACGCACGGCCACAATGACCATGTCGGTGATACTGAACAAATCGCCAAGCAAAATAACGCGCTGGTCATAGCACCGAACGAGCTCGCTGTGTACTTAGGCTGGAAAGGCTTGAATGTTCATCCGATGCACATCGGGGGCTCCCGCCAGTTCGATTTTGGAAAAGTGAAGCTCACACAAGCCTTTCATGGATCAGCCATCACAGATGAAGAAAACAAAACGATCACTTACACAGGCATGCCAGCCGGTATTTTGCTGACTGTAGAAGGTAAAACGATTTTCCATGCGGGTGATACGGCTCTTTTCTCTGATATGAAACTCATTGGCGAGTTGAATCATATTGATCTTGCTTTCCTGCCGATTGGCGATAACTTTACGATGGGGCCTGAGGACGCCAAGCTTGCCGCTGAATGGCTGCGCGCAAAACAGGTCGTGCCGGTGCATTACAATACATTCCCGGTCATCGAGCAAGACCCAGAAGCATTCGCTGACAGCCTTCCGGGCGGAGTCGGCAAAGTCATGGCGGTCGGTGAGACGATCGAGCTTTAAACGATGAAACCATCTCCTGATTTATCAGGAGGTGGTTTTTTATTTTCCAGCCTCATTGCGTATAAATCCTTTGAAACCTTATAATAAAAACAAGAAGACTGTCCTTAGAGGTGAAAGGCTTGGCAACGAAGCATGAACAAATTTTAACGTATATCGATTCACTGCCTGTCGGCGAAAAAATTTCTGTGCGAAGAATTGCAAAGGAAATGAAAGTAAGCGAAGGAACCGCGTACAGAGCGATCAAGGAAGCAGAGAATAAAGGGTTTGTCAGCACGATTGAACGTGTGGGCACAATCAGAATTGAACAAAAGAAAAAAGAGAACATTGAAAAGCTTACCTATGCAGAGGTTGTAAATGTTATAGACGGACAAGTGCTCGGAGGCCGGGCGGGGCTCCATAAGACATTGAATAAATTCGTCATCGGCGCGATGGAACTGGACGCGATGATGCGTTATACCGCAGCGGGGAATCTTTTGATTGTCGGAAACAGAATCAATGCACACAGGCAGGCGCTTGAAGCGGGCGCGGCCGTATTGGTGACTGGGGGCTTTAACACGGATGAAAGCATTGTACAGCTGGCAGATGAGCTTGAACTGCCGATTTTATCCACGAGCTATGACACCTTTACAGTCGCTGCGATGATTAACAGGGCGATTTATGACCAGCTGATCAAAAAAGAAATTGTTTTGGTGGAGGACATCCTAACACCCGCTGACCGCACGGTATATCTTTCGCCTAAGGATAAACTTGAAAAATGGTATGAGAAAAATTTTGAAACGGGCCACGGCCGCTTCCCGGTTGTCGACGATCAAATGAAAATCCACGGCATTCTGACATCAAAAGATATTGCCGGCCATGACCGAAATGCATCCATAGAAAAAGTCATGACCAAAAATCCCGTTACGGTGATTGGGAAAACATCTGTCGCCTCAGCGGCGCAAATGATGGTATGGGAAGGAATCGAAGTGCTTCCCGTCACTGACGGCCACCAAAAACTGATCGGGATGATCAGCCGCCAAGATGTGTTGAAAGCCCTTCAAATGATTCAAAAGCAGCCGCAGGTCGGGGAGAAGCTTGATGATATTGTTTCAAGAGGGTTTAAAGACGAGGGTGATGATAAAGAGGATCAAACGGTTTACGAGTATGAAGTCACGCCGCAAATGACAAATCAGCTTGGAACCATTTCATATGGTGTATTTACAACCATATTGACGCAGGCGGCAAACCGATTTTTGCGCTCGAAAAAACGCGGCGAACTCGTAATCGAGAGCATCACCATTTTCTTTTTGAAGCCTGTGCAGATGGAATCGGTCATCGAAGTCAAACCGCGTATCTTGGAGGCCGGCAGAAAGTTCGGGAAAATGGAAGTGGAAGTGCACAGCCAAGGCCATATCGTGTCGAAAGCGATGCTGATGGTTCAGCTGATGGAAAGAAGCTAAGGGACGTTCAGGCGCCCCTTACGCGTGATCTCTTTCAGCTTCTTTGGCGTGAAGGGGATTGTAATGCCTGTAGGCTTTATAACCTGCCCAAGCGCTTCCTGCTCCTATGACGATAAAGATACCGCCGATTACTAACGTTAATACTGAATGGAATAATATCATTTGGTTGAGCCCGTAGAACAGGACTAGTGACCCTAAGGCCATGCTTGATTTTGCTGAATAGATTTCCTTTGCCAAAGATGGCTTTGCCCGTACGCCTTTTACTTTATAGTACACATAAAAGCAGGCTGAAAGCCCAATCAAAAAAACAAGAACCAGCATAAATGAAATCCTCCATCGTAAAAGTTTACAAACCCATTCTATACAAAAACGGGCTTGGTTTTGACGTTATTTTTCTTTTCCGTCGGCAGAGAATGTGATTTAATGAATAAAAACAATAAAGGAGAATCAAATGAAAACAGAACTAATCAGAACCATATCATTATATGACACGATTATCTTACATAGACATGTGCGTCCTGATCCGGATGCCTACGGATCACAGTGCGGGCTTACGGAAATCTTGCGTGAAACATATCCTGAAAAAAATATTTTTGCGGTAGGCACGCCTGAACCGTCCCTTTCTTTCTTATATTCCCTTGATGAGGTGGACAATGAAACATATGAAGGCGCACTTGTCATTGTCTGCGATACGGCAAATCAGGAAAGAATCGACGATCAGCGTTATCCTTCAGGCGCCAAATTGATGAAAATCGACCACCATCCGAACGAAGATCCATACGGTGACCTTCTTTGGGTCGATACAAGCGCCAGCTCAGTAAGTGAAATGATTTACGAGCTGTATTTAGAAGGAAAAGAGCACGGCTGGAAGCTGAATACGAAAGCGGCAGAGCTGATCTATGCCGGCATTGTCGGAGATACCGGACGCTTTTTATTTCCGAATACCACGGAAAAAACATTAAAATATGCAGGCGAGCTCATTCAGTATCCATTCTCTTCCTCAGAGTTGTTTAATCAATTGTATGAAACAAAACTGAATGTGGTGAAGCTTAACGGCTTTATCTTTCAAAATGTGTCTTTGTCTGAAAACGGCGCCGCTTCTGTTTTCATCAAAAAGGATACGCTTGGAAAATTCGGCACAACAGCTTCTGAAGCGTCGCAGCTTGTCGGGACGCTTGGCAATATCTCAGGTATCCGCGCTTGGGTGTTTTTCGTAGAAGAAGACGATCAAATCAGAGTCAGATTCCGTTCGAAGGGGCCTGTCATTAACGGACTTGCCCGCAAATATAACGGCGGAGGGCATCCGTTTGCTGCCGGCGCCTCTATTTACAGCTGGGATGAAGCCGATCGGATTTTAGCTGATCTGGAAACATTATGTAAAGAACACGAGTAGAGGGGAGACCCTCTCTCTTAGTGTTCATCTGTGACGGGGATGAACCAGCAGCCGAAATCAGTAAGGTCCTCGTAGACTTGGAGATTGTGAGATTGAAGTTCTTTTTTAATGAGGGAAGCGAGTGAGTTTGTTTCGGCATATGCAGAAAAACCTTGTCTGAGACGGGCTGCTTGATCTTTTGCTAACTGACGGTCACTGTAAACCTCCATTTCCCTTTCCTCCTTCCTTTCGCCATTAAGCCTCACATATAGTTTATAAAAAAGAATGGGAAAAAGCGACAGAAGTTTGGAGAATTTAAAAAAAATCCATAATTATGTGGCGAATGATATTTCAAGTTCTACTGTCAGCCTCGTATAAATAATCAATTCTCTGACGGTTGCCTCGTATTTTTTTTCATTGATCATATAGACTTTATTTTCAATTGTCCGTTTCAAAAGATCCTTTGTTTGATAGACGCTTTCTATGTCTTTTGTAATGACCTCTGAAATATCATCCTTTACATGCTCCTCGAATTTCGTTTTATCCGGCTGCGATATTTTATATTTATCTCCATTCAGCAACTTAACGCTGACGCTTTGAATCAGCAGTTTTCTTTTATTATCTTCATTCAGTTTATGGAGGTCTTCCTGATAGATCGAAATTTGATTGTTCAAGTCTTTTACATGCTCTTTTTGTTTTTCGATGAGGCTGACCTGCTCCTCTTGAAATGTTCCGTAAGTAAACAGGAAAAAGAACCAGCTGATTACGGCTCCGCACATCATTCCCGCGAAAAAACGCTGCCACCCCGGTTTTTTGTAATGCTGTGGAACCCTCATGAAGAAAGATGCTCCTGGGTCAGCCATGATATAATGAGCCAGCCGCTTTGCGCGCCTCCCATGGCTGAAATAATCAAAAGAAGCTGCTTAAAGATATCTCTCGTATTGCCTTCGAGTATGCCGCGTTCAAAGCTGTATACCGCATCAAAGGTGCCTCCGATAGCTGCAACAAGCGCCCAAATTTTTAACCGGTTCGCAAGCTTTGTAATGGCTGTAAGCGGGGGTTCGCCCGCTAAATATGCTCCGAGCCCTCCGATGAGTGCGCCCCCGATCAGCACCCCTAACGCAATGAAGTAGCTATTGATAAAATTCACCATAAATCCTGCTTCCTGATCCATCTTTATCACCTCACCTTTTATATCATATTGAGCTTTCAGGACAAGTATGATGATGAGTCAAAAAAGAACATTTGTTTCTTTTGGAAACCGGCCTTATAATGAAGAAAGAAATGGATCGTAATGAGAAAGAGGTGATAGCATGTCTTTTGTTCACCTGCAAGTACATAGCGGGTACAGCCTGCTAAACAGCGCCGCGGCTGTGGAAGAGCTCGTCAGTGAAGCTGACAGGCTCGGATATGCGTCTTTGGCGCTGACAGATGATCATGTCATGTACGGAGCTATTCAATTTTATAAAGCTTGCAAGGCGAGAGGGATTAACCCGATAATCGGTTTGACAGCTTCTGTTTTTACAGATGACAGCGAGCTCGAGGCCTACCCGCTCGTCCTGCTGGCAAAATCAAATACAGGCTATCAAAACCTGCTGAAAATCAGCAGCGTTCTGCAATCTAAATCAAAAGGCGGGCTGAAGCCGAAATGGCTTCACAGTTATCGAGAAGGCATTATCGCAATAACGCCCGGCGAAAAAGGATATATTGAGACGCTTCTTGAAGGAGGGCTGTTCGAACAGGCCGCTCAAGCTTCGCTGGAGTTTCAGTCTATATTCGGAAAGGGAGCCTTTTATTTCTCCTATCAGCCTTTTAAAGGGAATCAAATCTTGTCTGAACAGATTCTAAAGCTGTCAGAAGAAACGGGTATCCCTGTTACGGCCACAGGCGACGTGCACTATATAAGGAAGGAAGATAAGGCTGCCTACCGTTGTCTGAAAGCGATTAAAGCGGGGGAAAAACTGACGGATGCACCTGCTGAAGTTCTGCCTGATCTCGATTTGAAACCAATTGAAGAAATGCAAAGCATTTATCGAGAGCATCCTGAGGCATTGCAAGCTTCTGTGGAGATCGCGGAACAATGCCGGGTTGACGTCAGTCTCGGGCAGACCCGTCTGCCGTCTTTTCCGACCCCAGACGGAACGTCCGCTGATGATTATTTAACGGATATCTGTATGGAGGGACTCCGCAGCCGTTTCGGCACGCCTGATGAACGATACCTTCGCCGTCTTCAATATGAGCTTGATGTCATCAAGCGGATGAAGTTCAGCGATTACTTTCTGATCGTGTGGGATTTTATGAAGCACGCCCATGAAAAAGGGATTGTTACAGGACCGGGACGGGGTTCTGCGGCTGGCTCTCTTGTGGCATATGTGCTGTATATAACAGATGTAGACCCGATTAAGCATCACCTTCTGTTTGAGAGATTTTTAAATCCCGAACGCATCAGCATGCCGGATATTGATATTGATTTTCCCGATACAAGAAGGGATGAAGTCATTCAATATGTTCAGCAGAAATACGGTGCGATGCACGTCGCACAGATTATCACCTTTGGAACACTTGCGGCAAAGGCGGCGCTTCGGGACGTCGGCAGAGTATTTGGCGTCAGCCCGAAGGAGGCAGATCAGCTTGCAAAACTCATTCCTTCAAGACCGGGCATGACGCTGGATGAAGCGAGACAGCAGTCACCGCAGCTGGATAAACGGCTTCGGGAGTCAAGCCTGCTTCAGCAAGTCTATACAATTGCCCGAAAAATAGAAGGGCTGCCAAGGCATGCATCCACCCACGCAGCAGGCGTTGTCCTGAGTGAAGAACCATTAACAGATGTTGTTCCGCTTCAGGAAGGGCATGAAGGGATCTATTTAACGCAATATGCGATGGATCATCTTGAAGACTTGGGCCTTTTAAAAATGGATTTCTTAGGCTTGAGGAATCTGACGCTGATTGAATCCATCACTTCAATGATTGAAAAAGAAGAAAACATCAAAATAGATCTTTCAAGTATTTCCTACAGCGATGATAAAACGTTCTCCTTGCTGTCCAAAGGGGATACGACAGGGATTTTCCAGCTCGAATCTGCAGGGATGAGAAGCGTCCTGAAGCGGCTAAAACCTTCAGGCCTCGAGGATATTGTGGCGGTCAATGCGCTGTACCGGCCCGGTCCGATGGAAAATATTCCGTTATTTATTGACCGTAAACACGGCCGGGCGCCTGTCCATTATCCTCATGAGGATTTAAGGAGCATTTTGGAAGATACATATGGCGTTATAGTGTATCAGGAACAAATTATGATGATTGCTTCCCGCATGGCGGGGTTTTCTTTAGGCGAAGCAGACCTATTGAGAAGGGCGGTCAGCAAAAAGAAAAAAGAAATCTTAGACAGAGAGCGAAGCCATTTTGTTGAAGGGTGCTTAAAAAAGGAGTATTCTGTAGACACTGCAAATGAAGTCTACGATTTAATCGTCAAATTCGCAAACTATGGTTTTAACCGAAGCCATGCGGTGGCATACAGCATGATCGGGTGCCAGCTTGCGTATTTGAAAGCTCATTATCCGTTATATTTTATGTGCGGATTGCTGACAAGCGTCATTGGCAATGAGGATAAAATTTCTCAATATCTTTACGAAGCAAAGGGGAGCGGGATTCGTATCCTTCCTCCGTCAGTGAATAAAAGCAGTTTTCCGTTTACAGTTGAAGACGGATCTGTCAGGTACAGCCTCCGCGCCATAAAAAGTGTAGGCGTCTCAGCAGTCAAAGATATATATAAAGCAAGGAAAGAGAAACCATTTGAAGATCTTTTTGATTTCTGCTTTCGCGTGCCGTCAAAAAGCGTAAATCGCAAAGTGCTTGAAGCACTTATTTTTTCTGGTGCGATGGACGAATTTGGCCAAAACCGGGCCACGCTGCTCGCATCCATTGATGTTGCTTTGGAACATGCTGAGCTATTCGCCGCGGACGATGACCAAATGGGATTGTTTTTAGAGGAATCGTTTTCAATTAAGCCGAAGTATGTGGAAACGGAAGAGCTTCCGCTAGTGGATTTACTTGCATTTGAAAAGGAAACGCTCGGCATTTATTTTTCAAATCATCCGCTCTCCGCCTTCCGAAAACAGCTCGCTGCGCACGGAGCAGTCTCCATTCTGCAGGCTCAGCGGACAGTCAAAAGGCAGCTTTCGCTAGGCGTTTTGCTGTCGAAAATCAAAACGATTCGGACGAAAACAGGTCAAAACATGGCGTTTTTAACGCTCAGTGATGAAACCGGCGAGATGGAAGCCGTAGTCTTCCCTGAACAATTCAGACAGCTTTCACCCGTTTTAAGAGAAGGCGCTCTTTTGTTCACAGCGGGGAAATGCGAAGTAAGACAAGATAAGATCCAATTCATCATGTCCCGGGCAGAATTATTAGAAAATATGGATGCAGAAAAAGCGCCATCGGTTTATATAAAAATAGAAAGCAGTCAGCATAGCCAGGAGATCCTGGCGAAGATTAAGCGCATTTTGCTGGAGCATAAAGGGGAAACAGGCGTTTATCTCTATTATGAAAGGCAGAAACAGACGATTAAGCTTCCTGAGTCGTTTCATATCAATGCGGATCACCAGGTGTTATATCGCTTAAAAGAGCTGTTGGGTCAAAAAAACGTCGTTTTAAAACAGTGGTAACGAGTCACTTTTTGTTATACAATTGGAGCAATTATGTGATCCTGTTTAAATATTCAGATAGATTTTACTCCGCAGAATGCAGCAAACAACGCAGCAGTATACGAATCAAAAAATATCCATAAGGAGTGTTTAAGAGAATGTCATTAAGAGAAGAAGCATTACACCTGCATAAAGTCAACCAGGGGAAACTGGAGTCTAAATCAAAAGTAGAGGTCAGAAACGCGAAAGATTTAAGCCTCGCGTATTCTCCGGGTGTTGCAGAACCGTGTAAGGATATTCATGAAGACATTAACAAAGTATATGATTATACAATGAAGGGGAACATGGTAGCAGTTGTAACTGACGGTACAGCTGTGCTTGGCCTTGGAAACATCGGCCCTGAAGCCGCGCTTCCTGTTATGGAAGGAAAAGCCGTTCTATTCAAAAGCTTTGCGGGCGTAGATGCGTTTCCGATTGCTTTAAACACAAACGATGTTGATAAAATCGTAGAAACTGTTAAATTGCTTGAGCCGACATTTGGCGGCGTCAACCTTGAAGACATTGCAGCGCCAAACTGCTTTATCATTGAAGAGCGCCTCAAAAAAGAAACAAACATCCCTGTTTTCCATGATGATCAGCACGGTACAGCCATTGTAACGGTAGCAGGTCTTGTAAACGCACTGAAACTGTCTGGAAAATCAATGTCATCCATTAAGGTTGTCGCAAACGGCGCGGGTGCGGCCGGCATTGCGATTATCAAGCTTCTTCACCATTACGGCGTTCGTGACATTGTAATGTGCGATTCTAAAGGGGCCATTTATGAAGGGCGCCCGAACGGCATGAACGATGTCAAAAACGAAGTGGCGAAATTCACGAACCAAGACCGTAAAGACGGTTCTCTGAAAGATGTCATCGTTGATGCTGACGTATTTATCGGTGTCTCTGTAGCGGGTGCGTTAACAAAAGAAATGGTTCAAAGCATGGCAAAAGACCCGATTATCTTTGCAATGGCAAATCCAAATCCGGAAATCATGCCGGAAGATGCGCGTGAAGCCGGCGCAAGCGTTATCGGAACAGGACGTTCTGACTTCCCGAACCAAGTAAACAATGTCCTTGCATTCCCTGGTATTTTCCGCGGAGCGCTTGACGTGCGTGCCACTCACATTAACGAAGAAATGAAAATCGCAGCGGTTGAAGCCATTGCTTCACTGGTTTCAGAAGATGAGCTTAGCGCAGACTATGTCATCCCTGCACCGTTTGATAAACGTGTTGCGCCTGCTGTTGCGAAGGCTGTGGCAAAAGCTGCGATGGAAACAGGTGTTGCAAGAATCACTGTTGACCCTGAGGAAGTCGCAGAAAAAACAAGAAAACTTACGATTATTGGCGAATAATTTTAATTCGTTCCAAAAATGGCAGCGCGTTGGCGGAGACCAGCGCGCTGTTCTCAAGTTAAACTGTCGGCTGAAATTTTTTTAGGGGGTTGGCCTTAAAAAAATTTCAGCCGGGTTTAACATTATTTTTGAATACGCTGTCAACCTTGTCGTTTCAACACCTTATCTGATTTCATCCCAGCCTTTCCGAGCACGTCATCGAATAAAAAGTTGTCGAATTGAGGATGACAGCGTTTGACAAAAAAAGTACAATAGTTTCGGTAAAGTTATTAGCAAGTCTATCTGTTTGATGACATGCGGTGAAGAGAACCCTTCACAAAAGGGAGGTAATCATTTGTTAAAGGATATATTCACGAAAAAGAAAAAGTATGCTTCCGTACCATCTGATCAAGCGAAGCACGATGTTCCGGAAGGCATTATGACAAAATGTCCTAAGTGTAAAAAAATCATGCTCACTAAAGAGTTGGATAAAAATATGCGGGTATGCATGAACTGCGATTATCATTTCCCAATGAACGCAAAACAGCGTATCGAAAGCTTGATGGATGAACAATCCTTTGAGGAATTCAACCAGGGAATGCTGTCGGAAAATCCGCTTGGTTTCCCGGGATATCTGGAAAAGCTTGAAAAAGATCGCGAGAAAACATCCTTAAACGAGGCTGTTGTGACAGGTAAGGGCACCATCGGAGGACACCCGGCTGTTGTCGCCGTCATGGATTCTTCATTCAGAATGGGCAGCATGGGTTCAGTCGTCGGTGAAAAAATCACGCTTGCGATTGAAAAAGCAAAAGCTGATAAAGTTCCGTTTATTATTTTTACGGCTTCAGGCGGTGCTAGAATGCAGGAAGGCATATTAAGTTTGATGCAGATGGCTAAGACAAGCTCTGCGTTAAAACTGTTCAGTGATGAACAGGGCCTTATCATTTCAGTGATGACTCATCCGACTACTGGGGGCGTATCAGCAAGCTTTGCATCTCTTGGCGATTACAATTTCGCTGAGCCTGGCGCGCTGATCGGTTTTGCCGGAAGACGGATTATTGAACAGACAATAGGAGAAAAACTGCCTGAGGACTTTCAAACGGCTGAATTTTTATTAAAACATGGACAGCTTGATGCGGTTATTCATCGCGACGATATGAAAAAAACGTTAGAAAATCTGCTGGATATGCATCAAACAGGAGGTGACATTGAGTGGCTCCAAGATTAGAATTTGAAAAACCGGTGATCGAACTGCAAAACAAAATCACCGAACTAAAAAAATTCACCCAAGATTCCGATATGGATCTAAGTGCGGAAATTGAACGGCTGGAAGACCGTCTCGCTAAGCTTCAGGATGATATTTACAAAAATCTGAAACCATGGGACCGGGTCCAAATCGCACGTCTGGCTGACCGTCCGACAACGCTTGATTATATCGAACACCTGTTTACTGACTTTTTTGAATGTCATGGAGACAGAGCATACGGTGACGATGAAGCCATTGTCGGCGGGATTGCGAAGTTCCACGGCCTTCCTGTAACGGTAATCGGGCATCAGCGCGGGAAAGATACGAAGGAGAACCTTGTCCGCAATTTTGGGATGCCGCATCCTGAAGGCTACAGAAAAGCGCTGCGTCTGATGAAACAGGCTGACAAATTTAATAGACCGATTATCTGTTTTATTGATACGAAGGGGGCATACCCTGGACGAGCAGCGGAAGAAAGAGGACAAAGCGAAGCCATTGCCAAAAACCTATTTGAGATGGCCGGCCTCCGAGTACCTGTTATCTGCATCGTCATTGGTGAAGGCGGAAGCGGCGGAGCCCTTGGTCTGGGTGTAGGCAACCACTTGCATATGCTGGAAAACTCTACTTATTCTGTTATTTCTCCAGAAGGTGCCGCGGCACTTTTATGGAAGGACTCCAGTCTTGCTAAAAAAGCAGCAGAAACCATGAAAATCACTGCGCCGGATTTAAAAGAATTAGGTATTATAGATCATATGATTAAAGAAGTAAAAGGCGGAGCGCATCACGATGTAAAGCTGCAGGCAAGTTATATGGACGAAACCCTTAAACAATCGTTAAAAACTTTGTTGAAGCTGAGCGAAGAAGAATTAATTCAGCAGCGCTATGAAAAATATAAAGCGATTGGCAAAGTCTCGGTTGAAGATCAATATATCGGGGTAAACTAAATAAACGTGAAGCCTTTGGCTCACGTTTATTTTTTGTGACATTCCTTAAATTTTATTTAAAAACGATTTATTTAATTGTATAATAGGTAAGGTTTCATAGGGAGGATGGAGATCCCTTTTCATTGTTTTTAGGGCAATGATCATGTTATGTTTAATCATATATGTTGCTGAGGTGAATGGAGAATGAAACGTATAGGGGTATTAACGAGCGGCGGGGATTCCCCGGGAATGAACGCAGCAGTTCGCGCAGTAGTCAGAAAAGCGATTTATCATGACGTTGAAGTTTACGGTATTTACAACGGATACGCGGGATTAATCAGCGGAAAGATTGAAAAGCTTGAACTCGGATCAGTAGGCGATATTATACATCGTGGAGGCACAAAGCTTTATACGGCAAGATGTCCAGAATTCAAAACAGTTGAAGGCCGTGAAAAAGGTATAGAAAACTTGAAGAAGCTTGGTATTGAAGGCCTTGTTGTTATCGGCGGAGACGGTTCCTATATGGGTGCGAAAAAATTAACGGAACACGGGTTTCCATGTGTAGGTGTACCGGGTACAATTGATAATGACATTCCGGGCACGGATTTTACCATCGGTTTCGATACAGCTTTAAATACAGTAATTGACGCAATTGATAAGATTCGAGATACAGCGACTTCTCATGAACGTACATATGTGATCGAAGTAATGGGCCGTCATGCCGGCGATATCGCATTGTGGGCCGGTCTTGCAGGGGGCGCGGAATCGATCTTAATCCCTGAGGCAGACTATGACATGCACGAAATCATTGCCCGCTTAAAACGCGGCCACGAACGCGGCAAGAAGCACAGCATTATCATTGTTGCCGAAGGTGTAGGCAGCGGGGTTGAATTCGGGAAACGCATTGAAGAAGAAACAAATCTTGAAACTAGGGTATCTGTATTGGGCCATATCCAGCGCGGAGGTTCTCCGAGTGCTGCTGACCGTGTGTTGGCAAGCCGTCTCGGCGCATATGCAGTTGAACTGCTGCTTGAAGGAAAAGGCGGACGCTGTGTAGGTATACAAAACAATAAGCTTGTAGACCATGATATTATAGAAATATTGGAGACAAAACACACAGTTGAGCAAAACATGTATCAGCTTTCAAAAGAACTGTCTATCTAATGTGCAGCTGAAGGCTGAAGATTTCAGAAGGAAGTGAACCAAATGAGAAAAACGAAAATTGTTTGTACCATCGGTCCAGCAAGTGAAAGTATTGAAATGCTTACGAAATTAATGGAGTCAGGAATGAACGTGGCTCGATTAAACTTTTCTCACGGAGATTTTGAGGAGCACGGTGCAAGAATTAAAAATATCCGTGAAGCAAGCAAAAAACTTGGCAAGAACGTTGGAATTCTGCTTGATACAAAAGGTCCTGAGATCCGCACACATACAATGGAAAACGGCGGCATTGAGCTTGAAACAGGCAAAGAGCTTATCATTTCAATGGACGAGGTTGTAGGAACAACAGATAAAATTTCAGTGACATATGAAGGTTTAGTCGATGACGTTGCACAAGGTTCAACGATTCTGTTAGATGACGGCCTTATCGGTCTTGAGGTACTTGATGTAGATGCCGCTAAACGCGAAATCAAAACAAAAGTATTAAACAACGGAACACTGAAAAATAAAAAAGGTGTTAACGTACCGGGCGTAAGTGTCAATCTTCCGGGTATTACTGAGAAGGATGCGCGAGACATCATTTTCGGTATTGATCAAGGAGTAGACTTCATCGCGCCATCTTTCATTCGACGTTCCACGGACGTGCTTGAAATCCGTGAGCTTCTTGAAGAGCACAACGCTCAGGATATTCAAATCATCCCTAAAATCGAAAACCAAGAGGGCGTTGACAACATCGATGCGATTCTCGAAGTGTCTGACGGCTTAATGGTTGCGCGCGGAGACTTAGGCGTGGAAATTCCAGCTGAAGAAGTGCCGCTTGTGCAAAAAGAACTGATCAAAAAATGCAACGCGTTGGGCAAACCTGTTATCACAGCGACACAAATGCTTGACAGCATGCAGCGCAACCCGCGTCCGACTCGTGCGGAAGCAAGTGACGTTGCAAACGCGATCTTCGACGGCACAGATGCGATCATGCTTTCTGGTGAAACAGCTGCAGGAAGCTATCCGGTTGAAGCCGTTCAAACCATGCATAACATCGCGTCCCGTTCTGAAGAAGCTTTGAATTATAAAGAAATTCTCTCAAAACGCAGAGACCAGGTAGGCATGACAATTACAGACGCAATTGGACAATCTGTCGCGCATACGGCGATTAACCTGAGCGCTGCTGCGATCGTAACGCCGACAGAAAGCGGCCATACAGCACGCATGATTGCAAAATACCGTCCGCAGGCACCGATTGTTGCGGTTACTGTAAATGACTCTATTTCCAGAAAGCTTGCCCTCGTATCTGGCGTATTCGCGGAAAGCGGTCAAAATGCAAGCTCAACAGATGAGATGCTTGAGGATGCCGTCCAAAAATCATTGAACAGCGGAATTGTAAAACACGGTGACCTTATCGTTATTACGGCAGGTTCTGTCGGTGAGTCTGGCACTACGAACTTAATGAAAGTTTATACTGTCGGCGATATCATCGCTAAAGGCCAAGGCATTGGACGCAAATCAGCTTACGGTACGGTTGTCGTTGCCCAAAATGCAAAAGAAGCTGAGCAAAAAATGACTGACGGTGCGGTACTTGTTACCAAAAGCACTGACCGTGATATGATTGCATCTCTTGAAAAAGCGTCTGCTCTTATTACAGAAGAAGGCGGCTTGACAAGCCATGCTGCAGTAGTCGGATTGAGCCTCGGCATTCCGGTTATCGTTGGTCTGGAAAATGCGACATCTATTTTGACAGAAGGCCAGGATATTACAGTTGACGCTTCCAGAGGCGCAGTCTACCAAGGCCGTGCGAGCGTTCTTTAATCACAGGTGAAAACGGAAGGGGAATCCCTTCCTTTTCTCTTTATCTTGCCTTATGTTGAACAGAGGCGTGTTACACGTGTGGGGGGCTTGGATATGAGATTTTTATTTTTGCTTTTTATTGTGTTTCCGGCAATAGAAATCGGCATATTCCTCTTTTCAGGCAAGCTGATTGGCATTTTGCCGACAGTTCTTTTAATGATTCTGACAGGCATTATCGGAGCAGCAGCTGCAAAAAAACAAGGAACCGAAGTGTATTATAAGGTTCAGCGTGATCTTCAATATGGCAAAATGCCGGGAGAAGCGATTGCTGACGGCCTATGCATTTTCATTGGCGGCCTATTGCTGATGCTTCCGGGCTTTTTATCAGATTTGGCCGGCGCCTGTCTTCTTATCCCGTTTACCCGCGGCTGGTGTAAGCCAATTCTGTTCAAATGGCTGAGAGGAATGTCAAAGAATAAGCGGATCATCATCAAATAAAAACGGCAGCCATGTAACATGGGCTGCTGTTTTATTTTTGCTGAACGGTGATATAGGACCATACTTCCTTTAATGCGCCTGTCGTAATGAAAGCTTGGATAATGACGAGAACAGCCGGCCCGGCAATCAGTCCTAAAAACCCGAATAATTTAAAGCCGGCAAACAGGGCGATGAGCGTTGCCAGCGGATCGATCCCGATAGATTTACTGAGTATTTTAGGTTCTGTCAGCTGCCGCTGAACAAGAACGACGAGATACAGTATGCCGATTCCGATCGCTTGGGGCAGCTGGCCTGTAATCGATAAATACAAAATCCACGGCACAAATACGGAGCCCGCACCCAAGTAAGGGAGAAGATCAACAAGCCCGATTAAAAAAGCGATTGTTGCGGCATGTTCAACCTGTAAGAGAGAAAGGCCGATAAACACAATCACCATCGTGATGAAAACGAGGACGGCTTGTGCTTTGATAAAACCAGTCATTGCTTTTTTTAATTCGCTGCTGATCGCTTTACTATTAGCTGCCACACGATCCGGCAGAAGCAAAACAAGCATGGCTTTCAGCTTATGCCAATCCTTTGTCATAAAAAATGTTGCCAGAAGAGAAAAAATCAGAACCGCCGCCGTATTGGGAAGAAGCGCGAAAAACCTCGGGATCATTTCTAGAATGTGGGACAGCAGCAGCCCGGCATTTTTAGCGGCTGAATCACCGAGTGTCTGGATGTGGGTGACGATGGAAGCCTGCTGGTTCGTTTCCAATTCTTGAAACAAAAGAGTTAACTCGTTATAGAGCGGCTGAATATGAGTTGTAAACAATTTTTCGCAATAGGAAATAAACGTGCTGATATGCGGAGGCAGCGTTTTTGCTAGATAGGCTGTACCCGTTACGATTTCGGCTACCAGAATGGTGAGAACGCCGAAGGCTGCGAGCAGAAAAAAAGCAAGTACGCCCAGAACATTTATCGTTCGGGGGAATCCTGTCACTTTGTCCAAATAATCGACAACAGGATGAATCACTGATGAAAGAATAAGGGCGATCAGGAAAGGATAAGTTAACGGAAACGAATAATAGGCCGCAGCTATCGACCCTGCGGTAATTGATATGACAAAGAGGGTTCTGAAAAAAATAGTAATATAAGATTGATTCACGAAAACGGTCCTCCTCTCGTCAGCATGTCCTATTTTTTATATGTATTCACGCTGCGGCTGAATATGAATACATTCACCTTAAAGGAGGGATGGCATGTGTTTACACAAGCGAATTTATTTTTAATTTTACTCTTGGCCATCGCACTTATCGCAAAAAATCAATCATTGCTTTTTGCTGTATCCGTCCTTTTGATCATCAAAATCGTTGGACTTGATCAGAAATTATTTCCGACTATCCAGTCAAAAGGCATTAACTGGGGTGTGACCATTATTACCATCGCCGTTCTTGTCCCGATTGCCACGGGAGAAATCGGATTTAAGCAGCTTGGAGAGGCAATGCGGTCTTCCTACGCATGGATCGCCTTGGGAGCGGGAATCGCAGTGGCGCTGATTGCCAAAAACGGCCTGACTCTGCTGGAAAATGACCCGCATATTACAACTGCCCTTGTGATCGGGACCATTCTCGCAGTCGCGCTTTTTGGCGGAGTAGCAGTGGGCCCGCTGATCGGAGCGGGGATTGCTTATTTAGCTATGCAGATCGTAAAACTGTTCACTTCATGAAAAAAGCGGCCTTAAAGCCGCTTTTTTTTGTATGCAAAAACCCGCAAATAAAGGCGTTTTTTCGGGGAAATCACAGAATGAAAAAAAAAATTATAGGTAAACATTTAACAAATGTCTGATTATTGTTTATAATGAGAATAGGCTTAAACTTAAATAAGCTTATAAGAATTTGTTATGTTCTTTCATAAGCAAAGGGTTTTAGTACTAGCAGCCAGTAAAATGTAAGCATTTTCTTTTTGGGGGAGAGAAATACTTGCATCGTGCTTTTTAAGTAAGCCTCATGTTTTTACAACACTCTTAAAGGGGAAATTTATTGAAAAGGAGATGTTATATATGACAGCGACACGCGGTCTTGAAGGGGTTGTAGCAACAACATCATCTGTTAGTTCTATTATTGACGATACCCTTACATATGTGGGGTATGATATCGATGATTTGACAGAGAATGCAAGTTTTGAAGAAATCATCTACTTGCTTTGGCATCTAAGGCTGCCAAACAAAAAAGAGCTTGAAGAGTTAAAGCAGCAGCTTGCAAAGGAAGCTGCCGTTCCGCAAGAAATTATTGAGCACTTCAAATCTTATTCCCTCGAAAATGTTCATCCCATGGCTGCTCTTAGGACAGCAATTTCATTATTAGGCCTGCTTGACAGCGAGGCTGATACCATGAACCCGGAAGCCAACTACAGAAAGGCGATCCGCCTTCAGGCAAAGGTGCCTGGCCTGGTTGCAGCGTTTTCCAGAATTCGCAAGGGTCTTGAGCCTGTAGAACCGAGAGAAGATTACGGTATTGCGGAGAATTTTCTTTACACATTAAACGGTGAAGAGCCTTCACCAATTGAGGTTGAAGCCTTCAACAAAGCATTGATTTTACATGCTGACCACGAGCTGAACGCGTCAACGTTCACAGCGAGGGTCTGCGTCGCGACACTTTCTGATATCTATTCAGGCATTACTGCAGCAATCGGTGCGCTTAAAGGGCCTCTGCACGGCGGGGCGAATGAAGGCGTTATGAAAATGCTGACAGAAATCGGCGAAGTGGAAAACGCTGAGCCGTACATCCGCGCTAAACTTGAAAAGAAAGAAAAAATCATGGGATTCGGCCACCGAGTGTATAAGCATGGTGATCCGCGCGCGAAGCATCTGAAAGAAATGAGCAAGCGCCTGACCAACCTGACGGGTGAAAGCAAATGGTATGAGATGTCGATTCGTATAGAAGACATCGTTACATCAGAGAAAAAGCTTCCGCCTAACGTTGATTTCTATTCGGCTTCTGTATATCACAGTCTCGGCATTGACCATGATTTGTTTACACCGATTTTTGCTATAAGCAGAATGTCCGGGTGGCTCGCCCATATTCTTGAGCAGTATGACAACAACCGTCTAATCCGCCCGCGGGCAGATTACACAGGCCCTGACAAACAAAAATTCGTTCCAATTGAAGAAAGAGCCTAAAGAACCATTGGAGGCTGGCTTGCGTCAATGAGGTTAGCCTCTTGTTCAGAACATCAAATTTGAGTTACACTTTAAATTGAATGTTGAGAAAAATCATTTTGTTTTCTATATAAGAAAAATAAAATGTTTTCTAAATATGAATTACATACTGGGAGGTTTTTATTGTGGCACAAGGTGAAAAAATTACAGTCTCTAACGGAGTATTAAACGTACCAAACAACCCGATTATCCCGTTTATCGAAGGAGACGGAACCGGTCCTGATATTTGGAACGCGGCTTCGAAGGTTTTGGAAGCAGCAGTAGAAAAAGCATACAAAGGCGAAAAGAAAATTACGTGGAAAGAAGTTTATGCCGGAGAAAAGGCTTATAATAAAACAGGTGAGTGGCTCCCTGCTGAAACATTAGATGTGATCCGCGAATATTTTATCGCGATTAAAGGCCCGTTAACGACACCTGTCGGCGGCGGTATCCGTTCTTTGAACGTAGCACTCAGACAAGAGCTTGACCTATTCGTCTGCTTAAGACCTGTAAGATACTTTACTGGAGTGCCGTCACCGGTAAAACGCCCTGAAGATACTGATATGGTTATCTTCCGTGAAAATACAGAAGATATTTACGCAGGCATCGAGTATGCAAAAGGCTCAGAAGAAGTACAAAAGCTTATCAGCTTCCTTCAAAATGAGTTAAACGTCAACAAAATCCGTTTCCCTGAGACATCAGGCATTGGCATTAAGCCTGTTTCCGAGGAAGGAACAAGCCGTTTAGTCAGAGCTGCCATTGATTATGCAATCGAGCATGGCCGCAAATCCGTAACGCTTGTTCATAAAGGAAACATCATGAAGTTCACTGAAGGCGCCTTCAAAAACTGGGGCTATGAACTTGCTGAAAAAGAGTACGGAGATAAAGTCTTCACATGGGCTCAATATGACCGCATTGCTGAAGAACAAGGAAAAGACGCTGCCAACAAAGCGCAAAGCGAAGCGGAAGCAGCAGGAAAAATCATTATCAAAGACAGCATTGCTGACATTTTCCTTCAGCAGATCTTAACGCGTCCAAACGAGTTTGATGTCGTTGCGACAATGAACTTGAACGGAGATTACATTTCTGATGCCCTTGCTGCGCAAGTCGGCGGAATCGGCATTGCTCCTGGAGCGAACATCAACTATGAAACAGGACATGCGATTTTCGAGGCGACGCACGGAACGGCTCCTAAATATGCAGGCCTTGATAAAGTAAATCCATCTTCAGTTATTCTTTCAGGCGTTCTGCTTCTTGAGCATTTAGGATGGAACGAAGCGGCTGATTTGGTTATCAAATCTATGGAAAAAACAATCGCTTCTAAAGTCGTAACTTACGATTTTTCCAGATTAATGGATGGCGCGACTGAAGTGAAATGTTCAGAGTTCGGAGAAGAACTGATCAAAAACATGGACTAAGCAAGGAAAAAGCCTAAAACTAGCCATAAAGGAGAAGAGAGACATGGGAAATACTCGTAAAAAAGTTTCTGTTATCGGAGCAGGTTTTACCGGAGCTACAACTGCATTTTTAATCGCTCAAAAAGAGCTGGCAGACGTTGTTCTTGTTGACATTCCGCAATTGGAGAACCCGACAAAGGGAAAAGCGCTTGATATGCTTGAAGCAAGCCCGGTTCAAGGCTTTGACGCAAAAATTACGGGAACATCCAATTACGAGGATACAGCTGGCTCTGAAATTGTTGTCATTACAGCCGGTATCGCAAGAAAACCTGGTATGAGCAGGGATGATCTGGTCTCTACAAACGAAAAGATTATGAGAAGCGTTACGCGGGAAATCGTGAAATATTCTCCTGATTCTATTATTGTGGTGCTGACAAATCCTGTTGATGCAATGACATACGCGGTGTACAAAGAATCCGGCTTCCCTAAAGAGCGTGTAATCGGCCAGTCCGGTGTGCTTGATACGGCGAGATTCAGAACATTTGTGGCAGAGGAATTAAACCTGTCAGTGAAAGATGTGACTGGTTTCGTACTCGGCGGACACGGTGACGATATGGTGCCGCTTGTGCGTTATTCTTATGCCGGCGGTATCCCACTAGAAACTCTCATTCCGAAAGAACGGATTGACGCAATTGTGGAGCGCACTAGAAAAGGCGGAGGCGAAATCGTGAATCTTCTTGGAAACGGAAGCGCGTATTATGCGCCTGCGGCTTCTCTGACAGAAATGGTCGAAGCGATCTTGAAAGATCAGCGCCGCGTCCTTCCTACAATTGCTTATCTTGAAGGGGAATACGGCTATGAAGGCATCTACCTTGGCGTTCCTACAATTGTAGGCGGCAACGGACTTGAACAAATCATTGAACTTGAACTGACAGACTATGAAAGAGCGCAGCTGAATAAATCAGTTGAATCTGTCAAAAATGTCATGAAAGTATTATCCTAATAAAAAGAGAGAAAGGCTTGCTTGATACAGCCTTTCTCTTTTTACTATATATGAAAGCGCTACCATTATCGTTTGTATTTCTTTTAAAAATGGTGTAAAAGGCGAATTGTCGGAATGTCCTGCTTTCGCTAAAATAAAATCATGAAACATGTTAAGATGACATAAAATAGAGAAATAGGATGTCGGGGAATTATAATACTGGAGGCACAGCATGAACAAGAAAATTTTAGTTGTAGATGATGAAGAATCTATTGTTACTCTTTTACAGTACAATTTGGAACGGTCAGGCTATGATGTTATTACCGCCTCGGATGGGGAAGAAGCACTCAAAAAAGCGGAAACAGAGAAACCTGATTTGATTGTGCTTGATGTGATGCTTCCAAAACTGGACGGAATCGAAGTTTGCAAGCAGCTGAGACAGCAAAAACTGATGTTTCCCATTTTAATGCTGACAGCGAAGGATGAGGAATTCGATAAAGTATTAGGGCTTGAGCTTGGTGCTGACGATTATATGACCAAGCCGTTCAGTCCAAGGGAAGTAAATGCGAGAGTCAAAGCGATTTTAAGGCGTTCGGAAATGGCTGCGCCCTCTAGTGAAATGAAGAACGATGACATGGAAGGCCAGATCGTAATTGGCGATCTGAAAATCCTGCCTGATCATTATGAAGCGTACTTTAAAGAAAATCAGCTTGAACTGACACCGAAAGAATTCGAACTGCTGCTTTATTTAGGCAGACATAAAGGCAGAGTTCTGACAAGAGATCTGCTGCTGAGCGCAGTCTGGAATTATGATTTTGCCGGAGATACGAGAATAGTTGATGTGCATATCAGCCATCTTCGCGACAAAATTGAATATAATACCAAAAAACCGATCTATATTAAAACGATTAGGGGATTGGGGTATAAACTGGAGGAGCCAAAAATGAATGAATAAAAACCGTGTGCGCCTTTTTTCTGTATTCGTTGTCTGTTTGATTCTGGTGTTTTGTGTCCTCGGGCTGTTTTTACAGCAGCTCTTCGAAACATCTGGTCAAAGGAAAGCAGAGGAACACATTGAAAAAGAAGCAAAATACATGGCTTCGCTACTTGATGCCGGCAATCTAAATGATCGAGCAAACGAGAAAATCATTAAAGATGCAGGCGATGCGCTTGATGTGAGTGCAGCCGTTATTGCTACAGACGGTAAGGTGCTGTATGGGTCAAACGGGAGAGCGGCAGATTCCCAAAAGGTGCAGGCGCTTGTTTCTGGCCATGAGGGGATTCTTTCAACAGCAGATAACAAGCTTTATTACGGACTTTCACTTAGAAGCGAAGGTGAAAAAACAGGATATGTGCTGCTTTCCGCCTCTGAAAAAAGCGACGGCTTGAAAGGCGAATTGTGGGGGATGCTGACGGCCAGTCTTTGTACCGCATTTATCGTCATTGTTTATTTTTATTCCAGCATGACCTCACGTTATAAAAAGTCAATAGAAGCAGCGACAAATGTAGCCACAGAACTTTCTAAGGGGAACTATGATGCACGGACGTACGGCGGCTATATCAGACGCTCTGATAAGCTTGGACGTGCGATGAACAGCCTTGCCATTGATCTGATGGAAATGACCCGAACGCAGGAAATGCAGCGGGATCGGCTGCTGACAGTCATTGAAAACATTGGCTCCGGACTGATTATGATCGACGGAAGAGGCTTTATTAATCTTGTAAACAGGTCTTACGCCAAGCAGTTTCATATCAATCCGAATCAGATGCTGCGCCGTCTTTATCACGATGCATTTGAACATGAAGAAGTGATCCAGCTAGTCGAAGATATTTTTATGACGGAGACAAAGAAATGCAAGCTGTTAAGACTTCCGATCAAAATAGAACGGCGTTATTTTGAAGTGGACGGCGTTCCGATTATGGGGCCGGACGATGAATGGAAAGGAATTGTGCTCGTTTTCCATGACATGACAGAAACGAAGAAATTAGAGCAGATGAGGAAGGATTTTGTGGCCAATGTTTCTCATGAGCTGAAAACGCCGATTACGTCCATAAAAGGGTTTACGGAGACGTTATTGGATGGGGCGATGGATGACAAAGAGGCGCTTTCTGAATTTCTCTCTATTATTCTTAAGGAAAGCGAAAGACTTCAGTCTTTGGTTCAGGATTTGCTCGATCTCTCAAAAATCGAGCAGCAAAATTTCACGCTCAGTATCGATACGTTTGAGCCGGCCAAAATGCTTGGTGAGATTGAAACGCTTCTGAAGCATAAGGCGGATGAGAAAGGCATCTCCCTGCAACTGAATATTCCGAAAGACCCTCAATATGTGTCAGGTGATCCGTACAGGCTGAAACAGGTATTTCTTAATCTCGTAAACAATGCGTTAACCTACACGCCTGAGGGGGGCTCAGTGGCTATCAATGTAAAGCCCAGAGAAAAAGACATTCAGATTGAGGTCGCCGATTCCGGAATCGGGATTCAGAAAGAAGAAATTCCGCGCATCTTTGAACGCTTTTACCGCGTAGATAAAGACAGAAGCAGGAATTCGGGGGGAACCGGGCTGGGCCTTGCGATTGTGAAGCATTTAATAGAGGCTCATGAAGGGAAAATTGATGTCACAAGCGAGCCTGGACGGGGAACTGTCTTTACCGTGACGCTGAAACGGGCCGCTGAAAAGTCCGCCTAATGTTTACAAAGGTTTAACAATATCTTCATGCACTGTTAAACCTATGCTGGTAGGATGTAGTAGAACCCCTTCATCCAAGGAGCCAATTTTGACGGCGGGAACCTATTTGTGTTCCCGTCCTTTTTTGTGTGTTCTCTTATAGTTCACGTATTTTCCTTTCAAATTGAACTTTGTTAAAATAAGAGGAGCTAATGACTATGTAAGAGATGAATGGAAGCGTGAGGCTTCTTAGGAGGAAATTGAATGACGGAACGAAAAAAATTAGTGCTTGTAGACGGAAACAGTCTGGCTTACCGGGCGTTTTTTGCATTGCCGCTGTTAAGCAATGACAAAGGTGTTCATACAAATGCTGTATACGGCTTTGCGATGATTTTGATGAAAATGCTTGAGGATGAAAAACCGACGCATATGCTGGTTGCGTTCGATGCCGGGAAAACAACATTTCGTCACGGCACATTTAAAGAATATAAAGGCGGCAGACAGAAAACCCCGCCTGAGCTTTCCGAACAAATGCCGTTTATCCGCGAGCTGCTTGATGCCTACCAGATCAGCCGCTATGAACTGGAACAATACGAAGCGGATGATATTATCGGTACACTGGCCAAATCGGCTGAAAAAGACGGATTTGAAGTAAAGGTTTTTTCAGGAGATAAGGATTTAACCCAGCTGGCAACGGACAACACGACAGTTGCCATTACGAGAAAGGGAATTACCGATGTTGAATTTTACACACCGGAGCATGTCAAAGAGAAATACGGGCTTACGCCTGAACAAATCATTGACATGAAGGGTCTGATGGGCGATTCCTCAGATAATATCCCGGGTGTGCCCGGCGTCGGAGAAAAGACTGCGATTAAGCTTTTAAAACAATTTGATTCCGTTGAAAAGCTGCTGGAGTCCATTGACGAGGTGAGCGGAAAGAAATTGAAGGAAAAGCTTGAGGAATTTAAGGATCAAGCATTGATGAGCAAGGAGCTTGCGACGATTATGACGGATGCTCCGATTGAGGTATCTGTTTCCGGCCTGGAATATCAAGGCTTTAACCGTGAACAGGTCATTGCCATCTTTAAAGATCTTGGCTTCAACACGCTTCTTGAACGGCTTGGGGAAGACAGTGCAGAAGCGGAGCAGGATCAGTCGTTAGAAGACATTAATGTCGAAATCGTTACAGACGTAACCAGCGGCATATTGGTTTCTCCATCTGCATTTGTCGTTGAACAGATTGGCGATAATTATCATGAAGAGCCGATTCTCGGATTTTCGATCGTAAATGAAACGGGAGCTTATTTCATTCCGAAAGACATTGCCGTTGAGTCTGAGGTGTTTAAAGAATGGGTGGAAAATGACGAGCAGAAGAAATGGGTCTTCGACAGCAAGCGGGCTGTTGTTGCCTTGCGCTGGCAGGGCATTGAGCTAAAGGGTGCTGAGTTTGATACGCTCCTTGCGTCCTATATCATCAACCCGGGCAATTCATATGACGACGTGGCGAGTGTGGCCAAGGATTATGGCCTGCATATCGTTTCGAGCGATGAATCAGTTTACGGCAAAGGGGCAAAACGGGCAGTGCCGTCAGAAGACGTACTGTCTGAGCACCTTGGCCGAAAAGCGTTAGCGATTCAAAGCCTTCGGGAAAAGCTTGTTCAGGAGCTGGAAAACAATGATCAGCTTGAGCTGTTTGAAGAGCTTGAAATGCCTCTTGCGCTTATTCTTGGAGAAATGGAATCAACTGGCGTCAAGGTCGATGTTGACCGTTTAAAACGGATGGGTGAAGAACTGGGTGCGAAGCTGAAGGAATATGAAGAAAAAATCCATGAGATCGCGGGAGAGCCGTTTAACATCAATTCGCCGAAACAGCTCGGCGTCATCTTGTTTGAAAAAATTGGCCTTCCTGTCGTAAAGAAAACGAAAACAGGTTATTCTACGTCTGCCGATGTGCTTGAAAAGCTGGCTGACAAGCATGATATTGTCGACTATATTTTGCAGTACAGACAAATTGGCAAGCTTCAATCAACATATATCGAAGGGCTTTTAAAGGTGACGAGACCTGATTCGCATAAAGTGCACACGCGCTTTAATCAGGCCTTAACGCAAACTGGCCGTCTCAGCTCGACTGATCCGAATCTGCAAAACATTCCGATCAGGCTTGAGGAAGGACGGAAAATTCGCCAAGCTTTTGTGCCGTCTGAAAAAGACTGGCTCATTTTTGCAGCCGATTATTCACAAATCGAGCTGCGGGTGCTTGCCCATATTTCAAAGGATGAAAATCTTATCGAAGCTTTTACAAACGATATGGATATTCATACGAAAACGGCAATGGATGTGTTCCATGTTGCTGAGGATGAAGTAACATCTGCGATGAGGCGCCAGGCGAAAGCGGTCAACTTTGGCATTGTTTACGGCATCAGTGATTACGGTCTGTCACAGAACCTCGGCATCACCAGAAAGGAAGCCGGTGCATTTATCGACCGCTATCTGGAAAGCTTCCAAGGCGTAAAAGCGTACATGGAAGATTCAGTTCAGGACGCGAAGCAAAAAGGGTACGTAACAACACTTATGCATCGACGCCGCTACATTCCTGAGCTGACGAGCCGAAACTTTAATATTCGCAGTTTTGCGGAGCGGACGGCCATGAATACACCGATTCAAGGAAGCGCCGCTGATATCATCAAAAAAGCTATGATTGACATGGCTGCCAAGCTGAAAGAAAAACAGCTGAAAGCAAGGCTGCTGCTTCAAGTACACGATGAATTGATTTTTGAAGCGCCGCAGGAAGAAATTGAAATTCTTGAAAAGCTTGTTCCTGAAGTAATGGAGCATGCGCTTGCATTAGATGTGCCGTTAAAGGTGGACTTTGCATCAGGCCCATCTTGGTACGATGCGAAATAAACAGAGATAGGAAGTGATGGATGTGCCGGAATTACCAGAGGTTGAGACGGTCCGGCGCACTCTGACCGGGCTTGTAAAGGGAAAAACAATCAAATCGGTAGAGATCAGATGGCCGAATATCATCAAACGGCCTGCCGAACCGGAGGAATTTGCGCGAAATCTAGCAGGAGAAACGATACAGTCTATCGGAAGACGGGGAAAGTTTTTGCTGTTTCATTTAGATCATTATGTCATGGTTTCCCACCTGCGAATGGAAGGGAAATACGGGCTTCATCAAGCGGAGGAGCCAGACGATAAACATGTGCATGTCATATTTACGATGACGGATGGAACCCAGCTCCGTTACAGAGATGTTCGGAAGTTTGGAACCATGCACTTATTTAAACCGGGAGAAGAGGCGGGCGAGCTCCCGCTTTCTCAGTTAGGTCCGGAGCCGGATGCAGAAGAATTTACGAGTGCATATTTAAAAGAACAGCTTGCCAAAACAAACCGTGCTGTCAAAACTGCCCTGCTGGATCAAAAAACGGTCGTCGGACTAGGGAACATTTATGTGGACGAGGCTCTTTTCAGAGCGGGTGTCCATCCCGAGACAAAAGCAAATCAATTATCATATCAGACAATCAAAACCCTTCACGCTGAAATCAAAAATACCCTGCAGGAAGCGATTGATGCAGGCGGCAGCACAGTCCGCTCGTATATCAACTCCCAAGGGGAAATCGGAATGTTCCAGCTGCAGCATTTTGTGTACGGAAAAAAAGACAAGCCATGCAAAAATTGTGGTACGATGATTTCGAAAATCGTCGTCGGAGGAAGAGGCACGCATTTTTGCGCAAAGTGCCAGAAAAAATAGCAGCATAAAGCTTCATCGTCCAAGCTGTCGGTGCATATATCAGTAACTCTGTAATAGAGGATGCCATTTTTGAAACACGGATTTTTCACTTTCCCATATATATGATTGTGATGAATCCCGGGCATTTCACATCTGATACAAGAGCACCAACAGAAAGGAAGAAACGGATATGCAAATGGTTTCTATACTGCTGCTGGCGTTGGCTGTCAGCTTGGACAGTTTTTCAGTCGGATTTACGTACGGATTGAGAAAAATGAAAATACCGTTTAAAGCGATTTTGGTTATCGCCTGCTGTTCCGGTGCTGTCATGTTTATATCCATGCTGATCGGAAGCTTTCTCACAAAGTTTTTTCCTGTATATGTGACGGAGAAGCTTGGCGGTTTGATATTGGTCGGAATTGGTGCGTGGGTTCTGTATCAATTTTTCAAACCGGCGAAAGACAAAGAATACCTATTGCATGAAAAAACGCTGCTTAATTTAGAGGTTCGGTCATTAGGGATTGTGATTCATATTTTGAGAAAACCGATGAGTGCGGATATCGACAAATCGGGTGTGATCAATGGAATTGAGGCGGTCCTATTGGGATTTGCCTTATCGATTGATGCTTTTGGGGCAGGTATAGGCGCAGCCATTCTCGGTTTTTCACCGATTGTGATGAGCATCGCCGTGGCAATCATGAGCTCACTGTTTGTATCAATCGGAATCAATGCCGGCCATTTTTTGTCTAAGTGGAAATGGATCGATAAAATGGCGTTTTTGCCAGGGCTTCTGCTGATCACGATTGGGCTCTGGAAATTGTAAAAAGGAGTGGATCTCTTGACCTTAGTCATTGGTTTAACGGGAGGAATAGCTAGCGGCAAAAGCACGGTAGCCAATATGCTGATTGAAAAAGGAATAACAGTTATAGATGCAGATATCATTGCAAAACAAGCGGTAGAAAAAGGGATGCCGGCCTACCGGCAAATCATTGACGAATTCGGTAAAGACATCCTGCTCTCAAATGGCGATATAGATCGAAAAAAGCTTGGAGCGCTGGTATTTACAAATGAACAAAAGCGTCTCGCCTTAAATGCAATTGTTCATCCCGCAGTCAGGCAGGAAATGCTCAAGCGCCGTGATGAGGCCATTGCAAATCGGGAGGCATTTGTTGTATTGGATATCCCGCTTTTGTTCGAAAGCAAATTGGAATCATTGGTTGATAAAATTATTGTGGTCAGTGTGACAAAAGAGCTCCAACTGGAACGTCTGATGAAGCGCAATCAGCTGACGGAAGAAGAAGCAGTCAGCCGTATTCGCTCGCAAATGCCCTTAGAGGAAAAGACAGCAAGAGCAGATCAAGTCATCGATAACAGCGGCACGCTCGAAGAGACCAAAAGGCAGCTTGATGACATCATCAACAGCTGGGCATAATACAAAAACACCGTTCAATATGAACGGTGTTTTTTGCCATTAAAAATCAAAGTTGTCCGGATCAGGGCCGACGCGCAGGTTTTCATTCAGGGCATCGATTCGGTTCATGTCATCCTGTGTTAATTCAAAGTCAAAGACACTTGCATTTTCTTTAATGCGGTGTTCCTTCGTTGATTTTGGAATCGTGATGATGCCATGCTGCAGATCCCAGCGCAAAATAATTTGCGCGACAGATTTGTTATATGTTTGAGCGATGTCAGCCAATACAGGGTGATCCAGCAGTTGCCCCTGCATCAAAGGTGACCAAGCCTCCATCTGGATGCCTTGATTTTGGCAGTAACTTATCAATTCTTTTTGTGTGAGGCGCGGATGAAATTCCACTTGGTTAATCATTGGCTTAATTTCAGCTGCCGTCATCAGATCTTCAAGATGGTGAATTTGGAAGTTGCTTACGCCGATTGCTTTGATACGGCCTTCTTTATACAACGTTTCAAGCGCTTTCCAAGCATCTTTATACTTTCCTTCTACAGGCCAGTGGATGAGATATAGATCTAAATAATCCAGACCGAGTTTTGACAGGCTTGTTTCAAATGCGGCGAGTGTTTCCTCGTAGCCTAAATCAGCATTCCATACTTTCGATGTAATAAATAGATCCTCTCTTGAAATGCCTGCTTCTTCAATGCCCTGCCGAATCCCTTCTCCGACTCCAGCTTCATTTCCATAGATAGCTGCAGTATCAATACTGCGGTACCCGTGGGCAATGGCAGTTTTAACTGCGTTTACCAGTTCAGATCCTTCCTCCACTTGGAAGACGCCGAGGCCGAACCAAGGCATTTTTACCCCATTATGAAGTGTTGCTGTTGCTTGTAAATGTGTTGTCATGTTTATTTCCTCCTCTAAAATTGTCAGGCTTCCTGCCGATCCCGTTTTTCCATCAAGCAGCTCCAGCCTGTTAAAATAACTGCTCCGGCCACCATTAATCCGCCTATCCAAGCGGTATGAATCAATCCGATTGAATCGATGATCACACCACCAAGGTATGAGCCAAGCGCGATCCCTGCATTAAAGGCAGCGATATTCATCGCGGATGCGACGTCAACTGCACTCGGGACAAAACGCTCAGCCAGCATGACGACATACACCTGAAGGCCGGGCACGTTCATAAAGGCCAGCAATCCCATACAGAGAATGGTGATGAGGCCTGCTGCTTGATATGAGGCCGTAAATGTCAGTACAAATAGAACGATTGCCTGTACGATAAACATATAGAATAAAGCGGCAATCGGATTTCGGTTAGACAGCTTTCCGCCAATCATATTTCCGATAGCGATAGCGATTCCATATCCGAGCAGAATCACTGCAACAGTTCCGGCTTTGAAGCCTGTTACTTCCTGAAGCAGGGGAGACAGATATGTGAATACAACGAATGTTCCTCCGTACCCAAGAGCTGTAATGACAAATAAAAGCAATAACCGGCCGTTTGTCACAAGCTTCAATTGATCCCGCATCGTTGTTTTTGTCCCTTTTCGTAATTTGGACGGTACAAGAATGCCATTTGTAATAAAAGCAACGATTCCGACGGCGATAATGACCATAAAGGCAAAACGCCAGCCGAACTGCTGGCCGATAAATGTGCCGAAAGGAACTCCGGTTACAGTTGCCACAGTAAGGCCGGTAAACATAATCGAAATCGCGCTGGCCCTTTTATTCTCCGGGACAATATCCGCTGCGATTGTCGAACCGATTGACATAAACACACCGTGTGAAAATGCCGATATCACACGGGCTGCTAATAAAATCCCGATGCTTGAAGCGGTTGCTGCCATCGTATTACCGGCAATAAAAATAAACATGATCCAAAGCAATAGTGTCTTACGAGACATGCTTGAGGTCAATGAAGTTAATATAGGTGCCCCAAATGTAACGCCGAGTGCATAAAGGGAAACAGTCAATCCCGCTGTTGTGACTGGAATATGCAGGTCATCAGCAATGAGCGGCAAAAGGCCGACACTGATAAATTCGGTTGTCCCTATCGCGAATGCACTTACGGCCAAAGCCAGGAGTGCAGGAATACTGCTTTTATTGGCTGAAGTCATGATGTTCCTCCTTTGTATGTGTGTTGTATGATTGAAATTCTGCTGAGTAAGCTATATAAATAAAAAAGAGCAGATTCAAATCAGCCGGCAAATGTGATTATGAAACATATCGTTAGGAAAGAAAAGTACGTACTTTTAAGTGCTATAGTCACTTTTTGGTGCCTGTAAGGAGAATGGATTGTATGGAGAAGAAAAAATATAACATTTCTGTTGAAGCGACTCTCGAAGTGATTGGCGGGAAGTGGAAATGCGTGATTTTATGCCATCTGACGCACGGAAAAAAACGCACGAGTGAATTAAAGCGCCTGATGCCCAACATCACGCAAAAGATGCTGACCCAGCAGTTGCGTGAGCTGGAAGCGGACGGTGTCATTAACCGGATCGTTTATAATCAGGTTCCTCCAAAAGTGGAATACGAGCTCAGCGAATACGGGCGCAGCTTAGAAGGGATTTTAGATATGCTGTGTGCTTGGGGAGCGAATCATATTAACAGAGTGTACGGAGATACTTTTTCTGTGTTAGAAGAAAGTGTGCTCAATGATAAGTTGAAACAGGAATCATAAGCATGAAGGCAGTCAGTGCAGAGCGCTGGCTGCTTTTTTGGCTTTACGCCTGATATTTTGTGCAAGAAAACATATGATGTATCATAAATTAGCGTTATAATCGTTGATTTTTATCAATATGTACTGGCGAATTCGTTTTAATGTGTTATACTAATTTTAGATAGTAACATATTAGGATGGCATAATTGATAAGGGGTGTCCAACATGAAGGTAAAAGTAGCGATCAACGGGTTTGGAAGAATCGGAAGAATGGTTTTCAGAAAAGCGATGTTAGACGATCAAATTCAAATAGTGGCCATTAACGCCAGCTATTCCGCAGAAACGCTGGCTCATTTAATAAAGTATGACACAATTCACGGCAGATACGATAAAGAGGTTGTGGCTGGTGAAGACAGCCTGATCGTAAATGGAAAGAAAGTGCTTTTGTTAAACAGCCGTGACCCAAAACAGCTGCCTTGGCGGGAATATGATATTGACATAGTCGTCGAAGCAACAGGGAAGTTTAATTCAAAAGATAAAGCGATGGGCCATATAGAAGCGGGCGCAAAAAAAGTCATTTTGACTGCTCCGGGAAAAAATGAAGACGTTACCATTGTGATGGGGGTAAATGAAGACCAATTCGACGCTGAGCGCCATGTGATTATTTCAAATGCGTCATGCACGACAAACTGTCTTGCGCCTGTTGTAAAAGTGCTGGATGAAGAGTTTGGCATTGAGAGGGGGCTGATGACCACAGTCCATGCGTATACGAATGACCAAAAAAATATTGATAACCCGCACAAAGATTTGCGCCGGGCGCGGGCTTGCGGTGAATCCATCATTCCGACGACAACAGGAGCGGCAAAGGCGCTTTCGCTTGTGCTGCCGCATCTGAAAGGAAAGCTTCACGGCCTCGCCTTGCGTGTCCCTGTTCCGAACGTCTCATTGGTTGATCTCGTAGTTGATCTGAAAACAGATGTTACGGCTGAAGACGTAAACGAGGCATTTAAACGCGCTGCCAAAACGTCGATGTACGGTGTACTTGATTATTCAGATGAACCGCTTGTATCGACCGATTATAATACAAATCCGCATTCAGCGGTCATTGACGGGCTTACAACAATGGTAATGGAAGACAGAAAAGTTAAGGTGCTGGCGTGGTATGACAACGAATGGGGCTACTCCTGCAGAGTTGTTGATTTGATCCGCCATGTAGCGGCACGAATGAAACATCCGTCTGCTGTATAAAATAAGGTCATGGACACATTTTAAAGAAAAAACCCTTAACAGCATATTTCTAAAAAAACGCACCTTGCAAATTAGACTTAAACACAGTATACTATTTTTCGTGAACTTCTTGCTTGAGACTGTTTCGGAATTACTTAAAGGGTTAGGACCTCTCCGGACTAACTTTCCCCCGTGGTAAATGGCCGACCCAGTTGTTGGAATTTCACTTTTTAATTCTTGTTAAGGGGGGTCCATGACTATGGAAACAATGGGGCGTCACGTTATCTCCGAGCTATGGGGATGCGATTTTGATAAGCTGAATGACATGGATTTTATTGAAAAAACGTTTGTAAATGCTGCTCTAAAATCAGGTGCTGAGGTGCGCGAGGTTGCATTTCACAAATTTGCACCGCAAGGCGTAAGCGGAGTTGTGATTATTTCTGAATCACACTTAACGATTCACAGTTTTCCTGAGCACGGATATGCGAGCATTGATGTTTATACTTGTGGAGACTTAGATCCTAATGTTGCTGCTGATTACATCGCAGAGGCATTACATGCTGATACAAGAGAAAACATTGAAATACCGAGAGGAATGGGGCCTGTACAAATTAAACAGGCGCAAGCGAAAGTACTATAAAGTAAATGCGAACACAAAGGGAGCTAAAGCTAGAAGGCCATTATGCGCTTTTTAGCTTATGCTCCTTTTATTTTTATAAAGAAACGAGAGTGTCAGCTTTTTCTTTTTTCATTTTTTTTGTAAAATAAGAAGGAGATTTTCACAAACCACCTAATGCTATAGAAACATATTGAACAACGGCTCTCCCGACAGATGCTGTCACAAAAGGCGGAGGCTGCCGAAAATACATTGCAGGGAACGATATAGTTGGGAGCTGATTTTATTGAAATGTCCTTCATGCCAGCATAACGGAACGCGAGTCCTTGATTCACGGCCTGTAGATGACGGAAAATCGATTCGCCGAAGACGCGAGTGTGAATCCTGCCACTACCGGTTTACGACCTTTGAGAAAGTGGAGGAAACCCCGCTCATCGTTGTGAAAAAAGAAGGTGTGCGTGAGGAGTTCAGCAGAGAAAAAATGCTGCGCGGCCTCATAAAAGCATGCGAAAAAAGGCCTGTTTCACTCAAAACGCTTGAAGACATGTGCTTTGATATTGAAAAAGAACTTCGCAATCAAGGCTGCTCTGAGGTGAAGAGCGAATTCGTTGGAGAAATGGTCATGGACCGGCTGGCT
>NZ_BDFC01000009.1:0-330303 GCF_001748205.1 Bacillus sp. F56 | reverse complement strand
AAAAAGTAAGGAAACTCCGCTAAGGGCTCTCACATCCTGTGAGAAACGCCCAGTACCTTCATCCTGAAGGCATTTGTTTGGTGGCGATAGCGAAGAGGTCACACCCGTTCCCATACCGAACACGGAAGTTAAGCTCTTCAGCGCCGATGGTAGTCGGGGGTTTCCCCCTGTGAGAGTAGGACGCCGCCAAGCTTTTATCTTAAATTATATCATCGCGGGGTGGAGCAGTTCGGTAGCTCGTCGGGCTCATAACCCGAAGGTCGCAGGTTCAAATCCTGCCCCCGCAACCAAATTTTAAAATGGTCCGGTAGTTCAGTTGGTTAGAATGCCTGCCTGTCACGCAGGAGGTCGCGGGTTCGAGTCCCGTCCGGACCGCCATTAATGTAAACGAAACGATCATGTTTTCGTTTTTTTTGTGTTTTCTTTTACTGTATTTTCTGCTTGGTGTCTTAGCCAAGCTTTCTTTATATCGGCAACTTCTTGGATATTCTAGCAAAATTCGATAAACTAGGGAGAGCACATATAGGCATAACTAGGGTTGAAAGGAGGTTTTGCTTTATGGATGAATTTGATTTGATACATAGCATTACTCCACGGACCATTCACCATTCTTCCGTTGATGTAGGAATTGGTGATGATGCAGCGCTCTACACTGCGAAACACGGCGTTCAGGAAATTGTTTGTGTTGATACTATGGTAGAAGACGTGCACTTCAAATTACACTATTCCTCACCTGAAGATATCGGGTATAAGGCGTTAGCCGTTAATATAAGTGATATTGCCGCGATGGGCGGCATTCCTAAATATTATTTGGTATCAATTGCGGTACCTTCAAAATGGACTAAAGCTGAAATCAAGGCGATGTATGAAGGAATGAATGAACTGGGGAAACTATATCATATGGATCTGATTGGCGGTGATACAGTCTCTATCTCTGACAAATTAGTCGTAACTGTCACTGTGATCGGTGAAGTAGAAAAGGGAAGGGCCTGTTTACGCAGCTTGGCTAGACCGAATGATATAGTGTTTGTAACGGGTGAAATCGGTTCTTCTGCAGCAGGACTTTCTTTATTGCTGGAAGAGACTAATCTTCAAAACTCATCTGTGGAAACGGATTACTTTATCCACAGGCATAAACGGCCTCAGTCAAGAGTAAGTGTCGGCAGATTGTGCTCAAGTATGAATCGGGCGGCTTTAAATGATATTAGTGACGGATTGGCTAGTGAACTGAACGAGATTGCAGAAGCCAGCTGTGTTTCAATTGAAATTGATGAAAGCATGCTTCCAATTCATTCTGATTTGCCTAAGCTTCATCGTAATTGGAAAGAATGGGCTTTGTTTGGCGGTGAGGATTTTGAACTGACAGGGACGGTTTCAAATGACGAGTGGGAAGTGTTGAAGCAAAAGTGTGAAACGCATCAACTGCCCATTACAAAGATTGGCCATGTCAGAGAAAAAACAGAATCCAACGTGATCCTAAAAACTGATAACGGATTAAGGATCTTAGAGAAAAAAGGATATAATCATTTTAAATAAGACAGGTGACTCGTGTGAAGCAATTAAAGTGGAGAACCGTAAATCCTGAAGAAACAAAAGCAATTGCCAAGCTGGCTGCATCGTTTGCTAAACCGGGAGACGTCCTGACATTAGAGGGCGATTTAGGTGCAGGTAAAACGACTTTTACGAAAGGTTTTGCGGAAGGGCTGGGAATTACACGTGTTGTAAACAGTCCGACTTTTACAATTATAAAAGAATATAACGATGGCTCGCTTCCTCTTTATCATATGGATGTATATAGAATGGAGGATGAAAGTGAAGATTTGGGACTCGATGAATATTTTCACGGACAAGGTGTCTGTCTCGTTGAATGGGCCCATTTAATTGAAGAACAGCTGCCGCAGGAGCGTCTGCAAATTGTCATCAAAAGAGCTGGTGACAGTGAGCGGGAAATCACCTTTACTGCTGTCGGGAATCGGTATGAAATGCTTTGTGAGGAGATAAGTAGACATGACAATATTAGCAATTGATACATCAAATTATACATTGGGCATTGCGCTGCTTCGAGGAGACACCGTTATAGCAGAATACATTACATACTTGAAAAAGAACCATTCTGTAAGAGCGATGCCTGCTGTTCATTCATTGCTGAGTGATTGTGATATGGCACCGCAGGACCTTTCTAAAATTGTCGTTGCAAAAGGCCCTGGTTCATACACAGGAGTAAGAATAGGTGTGACGCTGGCCAAAACACTTGCTTGGTCTTTAGACATTCCAATTACTGCTGTATCAAGTCTTGAGACACTTGCGGCAAATGGCCGGCATTTTGACGGTTTGATTTGCCCAATCTTTGATGCTAGACGGGGACAGGTGTACACAGGTCTGTATGAGTACAAAAATGGGCTTTTAGAGCAAGTTGTTCCAGATCAAAATGTGATGCTGGCAGATTGGCTGGAGATGCTAAAAGAAAAGGACCGTCCTGTTTTGTTTTTAGGTCACGACACTTCTATTCACAAGCAGATGATCGAGGATGTGCTTGGAACAAAAGGGTTCATTGGAACTGCCGCCCAGCATAACCCGCGTCCTTCAGAATTGGCATTTCTCGGGAAGGAAAAGGAAGCAGCTGATGTTCATAGGCTTGTCCCTGATTACTTGCGGCTGGCAGAAGCTGAAGCGAAATGGATTGAAAGTCAAAAGTAGGGTGATAGGATGAAAACAAAAGCAGCGGTCAGAAATATGCGGCTTGAGGATATAGATCACGTATACGAAATCGAAGCATCCTCCTTTACGTCTCCTTGGACGAAGGATTCGTTTTATCATGAGCTGCTGGAAAACCCGTATGCTCATTATCTCGTGATTGAAAAGGACGGCCATCTAGCTGGGTATTGCGGGATTTGGATTGTGATGGACGATGCCCAAATTACAAATATAGCGATAAAACCAGAGTATCGCGGCCAGTCTTTAGGAGAAACGCTTTTTCGCTCAGCTGTTGAACTGTGCAAAGAAAAAGACGCAAGACGGCTTTCGCTTGAAGTGAGGGTTTCGAATCATCCTGCTCAAGGCTTATATAAGAAATTCGGGATGCAGCCCGGCGGAATAAGAAAGAACTATTATACTGATAACGGGGAAGATGCGTTAATTATGTGGGTGACGATAAATGAGTGAGCAAAAAGACATGTACGTATTAGGAATTGAAACAAGCTGTGACGAGACTGCGGCAGCTATTGTGAAAAATGGAAAAGAGATCATTTCAAACGTAGTAGCCTCTCAAATTGAAAGTCATAAGCGTTTTGGAGGCGTCGTTCCGGAAATAGCTTCAAGACATCATGTTGAACAAATCACTTTGGTTATAGAAGAGGCATTTCGCAAAGCTGGCATGACGTATAGGGATATTGATGCGATTGCAGTCACGGAAGGTCCGGGACTGGTGGGAGCGCTTCTTATTGGAGTGAATGCCGCTAAAGCATTGAGCTTTGCACATAACATTCCGTTAGTAGGCGTTCATCATATAGCCGGTCATATATACGCGAACCGTCTTGTAGAAGACATCGTGTTCCCGGCACTGGCATTGGTCGTTTCTGGAGGCCATACAGAACTGGTTTATATGAAGGAACATGGATCATTTGAAGTCATTGGGGAAACCCTTGATGATGCGGCAGGAGAAGCTTACGATAAAGTGGCGCGGACGATGGGTCTGCCATATCCAGGTGGACCGCAAATTGACAAGCTAGCTGAAAAAGGGAATGACAATATTCCGCTTCCTCGCGCATGGCTTGAAGAAGGCTCTTATAACTTCAGCTTTAGCGGATTGAAGTCTGCGGTGATCAATACGCTTCATAATGCGTCTCAAAAAGGGCAAGAGATTGCTCCGGAAGATTTGTCTGCCAGCTTCCAAAATAGTGTGATCGATGTCTTGGTGACCAAAACGGCACGCGCGGCAAAGGAATATGATGTCAAACAGGTTCTTTTAGCCGGCGGAGTAGCTGCAAATAGAGGTCTCAGAGCTGCATTAGAAAAGGAATTTGCCCAGCACGAAGGGGTTTCGCTTGTCATTCCTCCGTTAGCGTTATGCACAGATAATGCTGCGATGATTGCTGCCGCTGGCACAATTGCTTTTGAAAAGGGTATTCGCGGTGCATACGATATGAATGGGCAGCCTGGCCTTGAATTGACTTCTTATCAAAGTCTCACGAGATAATAGCGTGAGACTTTTTATTCGTTATTAACAGATAATTCACAATTTATCCACATATCTGTGAGCAATTATAGAGATATAGATGGATAAAGGGCTGAAGTTACTGTTAATCAAGTGGATAAATTCAGAATATTTTGTGGATAATGTGTATAAAGCGCTTACTTCACTTGTTTATAAGGTTATTTTCTGTGGATAAAAAGCACCTCTAAAAAGAGGTGCTTGACTTTTTTAATCTTCTTCTGTGGATAGTTCTTCCCATTCGGACAAAAGGGATTCCAGCTCCTGATTGAGTTTCTCATTGTCTGCATGGATAGCTTGTACTTTTTCATGATCCTGATAGACTTCAGGATCACATAGCAATTCATCATTGCGGCTGATGTTTTCTTCAATGCTCTGAACAGTGGCTTCAATTTCTTCAATTCGACGAAGTCGTTGGCGCTCTTTCTTTTTCCATTCTTTTTCTTCCTCGTAGGAACGTTTGGAGTCAGACTTCACTGTAGCTGGCGTTGTTTCAGTTTCCTCTTGCTGATTCATTTTCTCCAATTCAAGCTGCTCTGTTTTCTTCTCTGTATAATAATCGTAATCTCCCAGATACTCCTCTATATGGCTTGAAGAAAGCTCCAGCACTCTTGTGGCGATTCTGTTAATAAAATATCTGTCATGTGAGACAAATAACAGTGTACCTGGATAATCAATCAGCGCGTTTTCGAGAACTTCTTTGCTGTCTAAGTCCAGATGGTTTGTCGGTTCATCAAGGATGAGAAAGTTGGCTTTTTGAAGCATCAGCTTAGCTAGAGCCAATCTTGCTTTTTCGCCCCCGCTCAGTGAATGGACGGGTTTCAGCACGTCATCTCCGGAGAATAAGAAATTTCCGAGACACGTTCGGATTTCTTTTTCTGGGAGCCCGGGGTACTCGTCCCACAGCTCATCAAGGACACGTTTAGAGGAAGTCAGTTCAGCCTGTTCCTGATCATAATAGCCGACACTGACATTTGAGCCGAATGAGATCGTTCCTTGATCTGGTTTTAGGGTGTCTATTAATGTTTTCAGCAATGTCGATTTACCAATTCCGTTAGGGCCGACAAGCGCGGCGCTTTCTCCTCTTGTCAGCATGAATGACACTTCTGTTAAAAGCGGCGGCTGGTTTTCATAGCTGATTGTGAGATCCTGAACACGGAGGACTTCATTTCCGCTCTGTTTTGTAATATCAAAATGAAAGTTTGCGGATTTTTCATCGCCAAGCGGTTTTGACATGACTTCCATTCGATCAAGCTGCTTTCTGCGGCTTTGCGCCCTTTTGGTGGTAGAGGCTCTCGCCAGATTTCGGTCTACGAAGTCTTGCAGCTTTGCGATTTCGTCCTGCTGCTTTTCATACAGTCTAAGATCCTTTTCATACTGCGCGGCTTTTTGGTCGAGATAAGCGCTGTAGTTGCCGTGATACTTTTTGCTTTCGGCTCTTGATACCTCGTATACCTGGTTTACCACTTTGTCCAAAAAGTAGCGGTCATGCGAAACGATGAGAATGGCGCCTGAATAGCCTTGTAAATAATGCTCAAGCCAGGTAAGCGTATCAATATCCAGATGGTTTGTCGGCTCATCGAGAATGAGTAAATCAGGCTGTGTTAACAGAAGCTTACCTAAAGCCAGTCTTGTTTTTTGGCCTCCGCTGAGGCTTTGAACCTGTGTAGAATCGTCAAAATGACTGAAGCCGAGGCCATGCAGCACAGATCTGACATCCGCTTCATATTGATAGCCGCCTTTATCTTTGAATTCCTGCTGAAGGCGGTCGTAGGTTTTCATGATGCTTTCTAATTCACCCGGGTCAGCTGCCGCCATTTTTTCTTCTATAGCCCGCATTTCCTTTTCCATTGCTTTTAAGTGGTCAAAAACAGTCAGCAGCTCTTCTTTTATGGTAAGCTTAGAATCCAAGCCAGTATGCTGGGCGAGATATCCCATTGTAATATCTTTCGGTTTAATAATTTCGCCCTTTTCATACGAAAGCTGGCCTGCGATAATTTTAAGGAGCGTAGATTTTCCGGCGCCATTTCTTCCTACAATGGCGATGCGATCACGATTTCTGACTTCCAGCTTTATATTGTTTAAAATAGTATCAGCACCAAACGATTTGGACAGCTGATTAACTTGTAAGATCATCATATTATTTCACCTCTGTTATAATAAGTTAAGTGTAGCTTATGAACCAGAAGTCAGCAAACAATACATTGGCCATATAAGACATAGAGAAGAAAATAGTGTATGATCTGTTTAAGGAGCGTTTTAATATGAATGGATTTTCTCATTTTAATGAACAGGGCAGAGCCCAGATGGTGGATATCAGCGAAAAATCTTCGACTGTCCGTACTGCGGCGGCTGTTTCAAGCGTACACATGAAGAATGAGGTGTACGAGAAAATACAGAGTCACGATATCGGCAAAGGAGATGTACTGGCTGTCGCACAGGTGGCAGGCATAATGGCCGCAAAGCAAACGTCGAATATCATTCCAATGTGCCATCCGCTTTCATTGAGCGGGGTAGATATATCGTTTGACTGGAAAATAAAAGAAGCAGAAGTTATACTTCATATAAAAGCACAGGTCAAAACGAAAGGGAGTACAGGTGTGGAAATGGAAGCGCTCACTTCTGCATCTGTGTGCGCTCTTACCGTTTACGATATGTGCAAGGCCCTTGATAAGGGAATGGTCATCGGCCCTACTTTCTTGCTTGAGAAGACAGGCGGGAAAAACGGTGACTTTAAAAGAGAACTATCCGAGTATAATTTGGAGGACCAAAAATGAATAAGGATCAATCAAAAATTCCGCAGGCGACGGCGAAACGGCTGCCGCTTTACTATCGCTTTTTAAAGAATCTGCATGCGTCAGGAAAACAGCGTGTATCATCCGCTGAACTCAGTGATGCCGTAAAGGTTGATTCTGCCACGATTCGGAGGGATTTTTCCTATTTTGGAGCTCTTGGCAAAAAAGGATACGGATATAATGTGGATTATTTGCTGTCTTTTTTCCGAAAAACGCTTGATCAGGATGAGATGACTGATGTCATTTTGATTGGTGTCGGGAACTTGGGAACGGCATTTCTTCACTATAATTTCACAAAAAATAATAACACAAAAATTTCTATGGCTTTTGATATAAATGAGAGTAAAATAGGAACTGAGGTAGGCGGCGTGCCCGTCTATAACCTTGATGACCTTGAACAACACGTAAAAGATGAATCAGTTGCCATTCTTACAGTGCCAGCAGTTGCCGCTCAATCCATTACAGACAGATTGGTTGCGTTAGGAATCAAGGGAATCCTTAATTTTACGCCGGCCCGTTTGAATGTGCCGGAACACATTCGAATTCATCATATAGATTTAGCAGTTGAGCTTCAGTCACTGGTTTATTTCTTGAAGCATTATTCAGTTTTAGAGGAAATCGAATAGAGGGAAAGGAGGAGCCCAAATATGCCGATCGGTCCTGGAAGCCTTGCTGTTATCGCAATCGTTGCTCTGATTATCTTCGGTCCCAAAAAGCTGCCTGAATTGGGCAAAGCAGCCGGAGACACACTTCGTGAATTCAAAAACGCTACTAAAGGATTAACAAGTGATGAAGAGGAAAAAAAGAAAGAAGATCAGTAAGTTAGGATGACACGAATGAAAGTGAATCAAATGTCGCTGCTGGAGCATATTGCTGAGCTTCGAAAACGGTTGCTGATTGTAGCGCTGGCGTTTGTCGTTTTCTTTATTGCTGGATTTTTTTTAGCGAAGCCGATTATTGTGTATCTGCAAGAAACAGATGAAGCGAAGCAGCTTACGCTTAACGCGTTTAACCTGACAGACCCGCTATATGTGTTTATGCAGTTTGCGTTTATCATCGGCATCGTTCTGACCTCGCCGGTTATTCTTTATCAGCTTTGGGCTTTTGTGAGCCCGGGCCTCTATGAGAAAGAGCGCAAAGTAACGCTCAGCTACATTCCGATCTCTATTTTGCTGTTTTTAGCGGGCTTATCTTTTTCATATTATATTTTATTTCCTTTTGTTGTTGATTTTATGAAGCGGATCTCTCAGGACTTGAATGTCAATCAGGTGATCGGAATTAATGAATATTTTCATTTTCTTCTGCAGCTGACGATTCCGTTTGGACTGCTGTTCCAAATGCCGGTCATCCTCATGTTTTTGACCAGGCTCGGAATTGTGACACCGATGTTCTTAGCGAAAATCAGAAAGTATGCGTATTTTACGCTCTTGGTGATCGCTGCCCTGATTACACCGCCTGAGCTTTTATCTCATATGATGGTGACTGTTCCGCTCTTGATTTTGTATGAAATCAGTATTTTAATATCGAAGGCTTCCTATCGGAAAGCGCAAAAAAGCAGTGCTGCCGATCAGGACATTTCTTCGTAGCTAACATAAAAAATCCATTTCTCGGAGAAGAGAAATGGATTTTCTTTATTTCTGGTTCTTTTTGATTTTAAATGAAAAGGCGAACATCTTAAAAGAAATGCTGATGTTGTAAGCGGCGAACACCATCAGCAGGATGGAGTAAAATGACCACATGCTGCCTGGCGAGCTTGCGGCAAGATAAGTAAAGATGCACCCTACGGCAAAGTAGATCATTCCCCAAACTACCGGGTTTCTCATAAAAATAATCCTCCAATAATCAGTTGCATTTGTGTACTCTGCTGTTCAAGGTATTTCTGAACAGGCTCAAGCTGCATGATGACAACGAATGTATTCATCATTAAATGGGCGAAAATCGGCACCCATATCCGTTTTGTTCTCGCATATAAAAAGGCAAAGGTAAAGCCCATTGCTGTATATAGAAGAAGATGCTTCAAATCGGCGTGAACAATACCGAAAATAACCGAGCTAATCAGTCCGGCGAAGAAGAAATTCGTTTTTTCGTACAGCGCCCCGAAAATGATTTTTCTGAAGATGATTTCTTCCAATATAGGCCCGATGATTGAAGAAACGATAATCATGAGTGGGACTGCCTGAATGACATCCAGAATCGCTTGTGTATTTTCTGATTCTCTTCCGATGCCAAATACATAGTATTCAATAGAGCCTGCAATTCCTTGAGAGAAAAGGGCAATGAAAAAACCGGCAATCGCCCAAAGGATAGAAAGTCCGATTGAGTCCTTCTGTCCGTTTCGCAGCGTTTCTTTCGGAACGGTTCTCAAAATGAGCAGAACAATAACGAGACAGGCGATAAAGCTGATGACGGACCATAATCCTTGTGCATGCAGCATATTTTCATCTGTAGGCTGTCCTCCGGCATAACCGAATTTAAATAACAAGGGAATCGCGATTAATGCGGAAAACTGCATGATGATATATGTCAAAATAATAAACCAATACTGTTTTCTCAAATGGTATGTACTCCTTTGTTAAGTGGGTTTCGTTCATCTACAGCTATTGTAACATAATCGGTACGGGGGTGAAAAAGCTAACGGAAAAGCGAGCGGAAAAGAATGATGTAAGCGTGAAAAATTTTTTATCTTATCACTTGAAATTGGAAGGGAGATTCTTTATTATAAGAATTGTGTTAGCACTCTTTAGTGCTGAGTGCTAAAATTACATATTCATACTATTGAGGAGGTTATTACATTGTTAAAGCCATTAGGTGATCGCGTTGTCATTGAACTCGTAGAATCTGAAGAAAAAACTGCCAGCGGAATTGTGTTGCCGGATTCTGCAAAAGAAAAACCGCAAGAAGGCAAAATCGTGGCAGCTGGTTCAGGTCGCGTGTTAGAAAGCGGAGAGCGCGTTGCTTTAGAAGTAAAAGAGGGCGACCGCATTATCTTCTCAAAATACGCAGGTACTGAAGTGAAATACGAAGGTACTGAATACTTAATCTTACGTGAAAGCGACATTTTAGCTGTTATCGGCTAATTCTTAAATAAAAACATTTAAAAATTCGAGGAGGTCTTGTAAACATGGCAAAAGATATTAAGTTTAGTGAAGAAGCTCGCCGCGCAATGCTTCGCGGTGTCGATGCACTTGCTGATGCTGTAAAAGTAACTTTAGGACCAAAAGGACGCAACGTGGTTCTAGAGAAAAAATTCGGTTCTCCGTTAATCACAAATGACGGTGTAACAATCGCTAAAGAAATCGAACTCGAAGACGCGTTTGAAAACATGGGTGCGAAGCTTGTTGCTGAAGTAGCCAGCAAAACAAACGACGTTGCCGGTGACGGTACAACAACTGCGACAGTTCTTGCGCAAGCAATGATCCGTGAAGGCCTTAAAAACGTAACAGCAGGCGCTAACCCTGTAGGCGTGCGTAAAGGTATGGAACAAGCTGTAGCGGTTGCGATCGAAAACTTAAAAGAAATTTCTAAGCCAATCGAAGGCAAAGAGTCTATCGCTCAGGTTGCTGCGATCTCTGCTGCTGATGAGGAAGTCGGAAGCCTTATCGCTGAAGCAATGGAGCGCGTAGGAAACGACGGCGTTATCACAATCGAAGAGTCTAAAGGCTTCACAACTGAGCTTGAAGTTGTTGAAGGTATGCAATTCGACCGCGGATATGCGTCACCTTACATGGTAACTGACTCTGATAAGATGGAAGCGGTTCTTGACAATCCTTACATCTTAATCACAGACAAAAAAATCACAAACATTCAAGAAATCCTTCCTGTGCTTGAGCAGGTTGTTCAGCAAGGCAAACCATTGCTTCTGATCGCAGAAGACGTTGAAGGCGAAGCACTTGCAACACTTGTTGTGAACAAACTTCGCGGCACATTCAACGCAGTTGCTGTTAAAGCTCCTGGCTTTGGTGACCGCCGTAAAGCAATGCTTGAAGACATCGCTGTCCTTACTGGCGGAGAAGTCATCACAGAAGATCTTGGCCTTGACCTGAAATCTACTCAAATCGCTCAATTGGGACGCGCTTCTAAAGTTGTCGTTACTAAAGAAAACACAACAATCGTTGAAGGCGCTGGCGAAACAGACAAAATTTCTGCCCGCGTGACTCAAATCCGCGCTCAAGTGGAAGAAACAACTTCTGAATTCGACAGAGAAAAATTACAAGAGCGTCTTGCTAAACTTGCTGGCGGCGTAGCTGTCATCAAAGTCGGCGCTGCGACTGAAACTGAGCTGAAAGAGCGTAAACTTCGCATCGAAGACGCCCTGAACTCAACTCGCGCAGCTGTTGAAGAAGGCATCGTATCCGGTGGTGGTACAGCACTTGTAAACGTATATAACAAAGTCGCTGCAGTTGAAGCTGAAGGCGATGCTCAAACAGGTATCAACATCGTGCTTCGCGCGCTTGAAGAGCCAATCCGTCAAATCGCACACAACGCTGGTCTTGAAGGATCTGTCATCGTTGAACGCCTCAAAAACGAAGAAATCGGCGTAGGCTTCAACGCTGCAACTGGCGAATGGGTAAACATGATCGACAAAGGTATCGTTGACCCAACAAAAGTGACACGTTCTGCACTGCAAAACGCTGCGTCTGTAGCGGCTATGTTGTTAACAACTGAAGCCGTTGTCGCTGACAAGCCAGAAGAAAACGCTGGCGGCGCAGGAATGCCTGATATGGGCGGCATGGGCGGTATGGGCGGAATGATGTAATCAAACGGCGAAAACCTTTGATATACCAAGGGTTTGACCGTTTTTCATCACCCGTGCAGCTGAAAAAATAACAAAAAGATAACATTCATTGAGGATGCTTCCAAAAGTCTACTGGACTTTAGAAGAAGCATCCTTTTTCATTTATAAGTATTTTAATGCATAAAAAGCCTATTGATGAAGTTTGCCATATTATGATGAAACCCTTCTCAACTGAGAAGGGTTTTCTTGTCATACGCCTGCCACCTAGACATGAATACTATAAAAGAGGTGACTATAATGGATGAAATGATTCAGAAAGTACAACTATGGGTAAATGCTGCTTACTCTGGAAAGCCTGGCTTCGTTCCAGCCCCTGAAAATGGGAAAACTGGTTGGTCCACGATGTATGCTTTAACTAGGGCTTTGCAAATTGAACTTGGAATCTCTACACCTGCTGATAATTTTGGACCAGGAACTGAAGTAGCGTACAAATCATGGGGAGAAATGGAAATTGGGCGTATTCCTACTGATGACAAAGGAAAAAGAATTGTACTAATTCTTCAAGGAGCAATGTATTGTAAAGGTTACAATCCAACTGGATTTACAGGAACTTTTGGAGAAGGGACTAAAGCTGCAGTAATTAAAATGCAAACTGATGCGGGACTGCCTATTCGTGACGGGAAAGTTTATTCCTATATATTTAAAGCATTTTTAACTATGGATGCTTATGTGCTCACATCTGGTGGTAATTCTAGAATTAGAGAGATGCAAAGAGATCTTAATTCAAAATATTACAAAACATCTGGAGTCCAACCATGTGATGGTTACTACCAAAGAGGGACTAATAAAGCTTTAATTTACGGTATTCAAACAGAAGAGGGAATTGCTCCCTCTCTACAAACGGGATCAATAGGGCCTTCTACGACCAACCTTTTACCAACTCTGAGCATAGGAAGTACTAATGCAAACTTTGTTAAGCTCCTTCAATATGCATTATATGTAAATGATTTCAATCCAGGAGAATTCAATGGACAGTACAGTACACTATTAAAAAATGCAGTTGCTGAATTCCAAAAATTTGTTAAGTTGCCAGCTGATGGAGTTACAGGAAAACAAACTTGGCTTTCTTTGTTGCAGAGTAAAGGAGATCCTAATCGTAAAGGAAAAGCTTGTGATTGTATAACAGAAGTTACGTCTGCTAGAGCTAAAGCTTTAAAAAATGCAGGCTATGAAACTATTGGTCGTTATCTTGTAGATATTCCAGGAGGATTGGAGAAAAAAATAAAACCTGGCGAATTAAAAACTATTTTTAATGCTGGTTTAACTGTTTTTCCTATATATCAAACTTATGGGAATAATTCAAGACATTTCAGTGAGGCTCAAGGAAAAAGAGATGCTCAAGATGCTTTTACAGCTGCCAAAAATTATGGATTTAAAAATGGAACAACAATATATTTTGCCGTGGATTTTGACGCTTTAGGAGATGATATAACTAACAAAATTCTTCCACACTTTAAGGGCATTAATGAACAAATGAAATATCTGGGGAATCGTTATAAAGTTGGAATATATGGTGCCCGGAATGTTTGCAGTCAAGTATCGCAGAAAGGCTGGGCAACAACCAGTTTTGTAAGTGATATGTCCACGGGATTTAGTGCAAATTTAGGCTATCCATTGCCAAAAAATTGGGCATTCGATCAAATTTCAACTATTAGTGTTGGTTCAGGAGACAGTAAAATTGAAATAGACAATAATATTAAGTCGGGACTTGATAACGGGGCTTCAGGTCTTGATTTCTCAACTGATCTCAATCAAGAGCTATACAAGCAATTATATGAAATTCAACTTTTAGGCCTTCAATATACAAACAATGATATCAATGAAGCGAATAAGCTTACAACCAACTATTATCGTCGCAAAAGATATGAATCATTAATATGGACATTAACTTCTGGACAATTTGATAAAGGGTTTGAGGAATATGTTATTAGTGCTGTAGGAGAAAATAGTTTTGTCTATGCAACTGATCCCGTTTCAAAAACTGAAGTTATTGATTTTCCTCATCTTATGGCTACATTATCTGCTCTATTGTATGCGAATCTTCCGTTAGTTGGAACTACACAGCAAGATTTAGCAGGGTGGGGTGGTGATTTATTTACTGTGGCTGCAGATGTATATAAAAATAGAGATAAGTATAGTGGCGACAATGAAACAAGAACATATAAAGCTGCTTACGACTTGATCGGTACAAAAACATCGGCTGGCAACTTTGATAATTCGGATTTCCTTGGAGATATCGATGCTATTAACATCGCACAGATCTTATTAAATAATAAAACTAAGCCAATTTTAAATGCAGTTCAAGAGTATTATAATAGTCTTGTTTTCTCAAGATATAAGCTATTTTATAAAAATAAATTTAATAGTAATGAAAATAATTTGAGACTAAATGCGAGTAATATTATGATTGGAGATAATCCTGATATTACAGCGGCAAGGGTAGCCCTAAGGGGTTCAATGCAAATGGAAGTCCCTTATTATACGGAAGAAGAGGGAGAAATTATTGCAAATGCTTTTGCTGATAAAATACTAGACCTTGTAGCAAGTGAATAGATAATTTAGAGTGGAGTACCATACATTTCGAAAAATATGGTACTCTATATTTTAAGATCTTAAGAATATACAACAAATTATAAGTTCAATTTTCTTTTTGATTTAATGGAAGGAAAGAAAGGGGAAGACATGAGGAAATATTTAGGGATAGTGTCACTTATCATGCTGTTATTCACATTGTGTTTTCTACCCTATATCCATTGGGCGCTTGGAATTCTAGGGATAGTTTTGGGGGGGATTATAGCATTTAAAGCACCTAAAGGGATTGCTAAGTATCTTTCTATTTTTATCCTAGCACTCTGTATTCTTTTACTCTTATTATTGATCGTAGCAGGCCTTTTGATGGCGGGTTTAGTCGGGAAGTAACGATTATGTATAACCATACTACATTTGGTCAAAACTAAAATTTAAGAAGTATGCTATAAAAGATTACTAAAAGTAAGACTAAGCTTTCAAAAATTCAAAAGCCCTTTTATTTCTCAATGGAATATCCATTTTGAAAATAGTAGACTTCAAAGGCCGGTTTCTTTTTTACAAGAAATTCTTTTCGGCATAAGCAGAATTTGATTTGCCTAAGCGAATCGTACAAAGAGGTTCACTGTTTTAAAAAATTGATTAATACATAAATCTTTTTCATCATAAATAAGTTAAACCCTAATATGGTGAAATGAAGGAATCTGCTGATTTCATTAAATGATATTCACGGATATCTTCATGGTATCCGTTTAGATAGACAGTTCTAAAGATAAATTTATTATAATAGGGCGTAACAGATGGTTTCTTGGATTGAATATCAACGATAAAATATTCTGCATCACTCACTATAAACTGGAAGAAATGCACTAGCTTTATGAAAATACAACCAACTTACAAATTCTCCTCACATCCGCCTACTAGAATGTAAAGAAGATTACTCACATTCCCTAAACAAGCAGAGCTAGGTATATGGGAGCTCTTTTCTGTTTCTAAAAGCTGAATATAATAATTAAAGGAATCTTAATAAAACAAAAAGGCTTGTGGAGAAATTGTTCTATACAAGTTGGGTTTACTAAAGATGGGATTTTATTGTTTTAAGTTCCATTTAATTGAATGACTCTAGATATATCGAAAGTATGGCTGTTGATTTCCTCCGAATGCTAAGAGACATTTATGCATGATATTTTGATACGTTCCGGGAATTCTTCGCAACTATTTTTTAACAGGTATTTGCAATTTTATTTTGAAAGCAGGTATAAATATATTATTACAACTCAGAAAACACTCTATATTAGGTTCATGTAATATAAGAACTTATAAATTTTAATTTTGACTTGGGGAGAAATGAGAGAAAATTAAAATTTTTTTAAAATTGTATTTGTCTAGCACTTTGTAATCTTTTATTCGTGTATATGGTTTTATTAGACACCTTGGCAGAGGTTTTATAGATGATACTTCAAATTTTAAGCTTCATTTCAAATAGATTAAAACAAGAAATTTTTCAAAAGAATCTTAATTTGCATTAATATTATTAAATTTCTATCATACTTATTCATTTTTCAGAAGGAATATATGGAAAAATCCCTATTTTTTAGGCAAATATGTTATTATAATTGAGGATTTAAAATATTAAAAAGAAAAGAGGAATTCTAAAGATGAAAAAGTTAGTAATGACCATGTTTACAGCAGTACTTTTGGGAGTTGCCATTTTCGCAGGCGGGTCAGAAGCATTAGCTATGGATTCGAAAGGTACAATCAAATTTAAAACAGATGCTAATACATATACGAAAAGAGCTACTTCCATTGTGGTTACGGGTACTTTGGCTAGGGATTTAGATAATGGCTTTTCAGTAATTCTATTAAATAACAAAGGTAAAGTAATTGCCAGAAAAGATATTTTGCATAGTATTGGTTCACGTAATTTTCGTGTGAGTTTTTCAACGAAAAATCTTCCTGCAGGTAAGTATGATGTGCAAGTTGGACAGGATTGGGGAGGAAGATATTGGTCAGGTGAACTAAAACATTATATTACAGTACAGCATTAATACGGCTGTATAAGTATTAACCTCTTGTTGTTAAAAGTTTAACTTTAGAAATTTGTCATTCTGTGAGATATTAATTTTTAAATAAAGGTATCTTAATCAATTTACTGTACTGATAAAGATACCTTTTTATCTTTAAAAACAACAAGGTCATGAGTGTTTTTCAAAGCTCGTACCGCTAGCCGCAATGTAGTTGTCTTTTAAATGAGAATATCCATTTGCTCCACCTCACTCCGAATCCCAATCCCAGGCTCCCAAGAATCAATCAAACGAATCGCTCTCTGATTAGATTCCATCGCTTTCGTTTTCTCTCCTTTATGGTTCAACAGCTGCGCCATCCCGTAAAAATAATAGATCAACTCAACCTGATTGGCGTTATGTTTGTCATAGAGCATTTGCTCAAAGGCTTCTTCCGCTTTTTCAAATTGACCACATTTCACGTAAGCGACACCCAGATTGAAATAGGCTTCTATCGTTTTTTCGCCGCCGTACGTGGAGCTGATTTCATTTGCGGCTTCGTATAATTGAATGGCTTCTTCCTCATGACCTCTCGCAAAGCTTAGGTCTCCGCGAACCAGCAGAACCCTATGTTGAATTGTAGGGGAAATTGGTTGATCTTCAATTTCGCTTAAAATGGTCTCTGCTTTTTTCTGTTGCCCGGCTTTTAAAAACAGCCTTGCTTTGAGTGCGTGTCCCCAAACTTTTAGATCATGGGCATCTTGAGCGTCTGATTGTTCAAGAATCTTCAGCCCGGCTTCTATTTGCTGAAGCGCTCCGTCTAAATCATTGACTTCCATCAGTGCCCAGCCTGCTGTGTCGATTCGGAAGAACGCTTCTCGTGTGTGTTTGCCTAATTGATGGGCGGCGTCGGCGGCTTTGCATCCGTATTCGATACGTAAGGGCAGGTTGATTCTGCTTAGAAAATGGCTGACGCGGGTGATGAGTTCGATTAGGATTTCTTTTTGATCGGTTTCGCTTGCCCATTTGATGACCTTTAAGATGTTTGGCCATTCTTGTTTCATTTGGTCTAAGTTCCGTCCCAGCAGGTAGCTCCAATAGATAGAGTTGGGCTGTTCACGCTTTAAATGGGTTTCGGCATAATCAATATAATAGTGCGCCCAGCGATTGCGGGCTTCTTTTTCATATTCGTGCTGTTCGGATAAGTGCTGTTCTCCGTAGGCGACAACGGTTTGGTGCGCTAAGTATTGCGTCCTGCCTTGGTTTCGTTCCGGCTGAATCAGCGCATTTGACCGCATTTGTTCAATCGCGTAATGAAAACGGCGGGCGTCTAATCCGGCTGCTGCTGCCAGGCTTTTTTCATCAGGCGGCTTGCTGAAAAAGCAAAGCGTCTGCCATAGCTTTCGCGTATCTTCATTGCATCTATCCCAGGTGCGGCCGAAGAGGAACTCAAACAATTCCAGCAGTGAGTAGCCCGCTTTTCCAAGTTCATGAATCAGCTGCTGAGCGGGTATGTCATCATCTGACATATAGGCGATGCTGAGTGCCATGGCTTTCGGGTTTCCGGCAGTCGCTGAAATGAATTCGTTTTTCAGGCCAGCCGATAGCTGTAACAGCTGCTCCAGCTTTTCCCGTTTATGTGGGAGGTTGCATGTTTGTAAGCATCGGTGCACTTCTTGCTGAAAAAAATCCAAGGCATCTGTTTGGTCAAGGCCGCTCAGCTGAATAGCTGTCATTTCTCCGAAGCTTTCCCGATAGGTTTGTTTTACGTTTTCCCGTGCAGTGAGGAGAACTTTTACGCCTTGCGGAAGGCTTGTGATAAATTCGTGAATGTCACGTTCTGCAGTATCAATGCTGTCAACGATCAGGAGGATCGGTTTTTCTCTAGTGTAATTGGCTAACGCATTGCGGACGACAAACCGTTTTTCATTGATTGATTTATCGATTTGTTCTGTGCGCCCGAGCTGATAGGCGATCGTATTTAAAAAATCGCTAAAGCTCAATCCTTTCCAATCAGCGCTGACCCAAATGATGCTGTTGAATGAGGGCCAATCTGAAGTATCGTCGACACAGGAATAGGCGGCTTCAAGAGCGACTGTGGTTTTACCCATACCGGCCCAGCCGGTGATTAAACAGACTGGTGACGGAGAAAGCATCCATTGCCGTATCGCTTCCATATCAAAGCTGCGTCCGATAAAGTGTCCTGACCAGCGTGACGGTAGGTTATGCGTGATAGGCTGCTCTGTAAGCGCATTCGTTTCTTGGTTAGGTCTGTCATGAAAAAGCCGCTTTACTGCTTTTTCTATATCGTCATCATGGGGAGCTCCGAATGACCCGTCCTTTCGCAGTATTTTCGCTTTTTTCATACAAGACGCTGCCCATACAGGCAATGCGGGTTTGATGACTGGGATGGTGGTGGTTTCCAACAGGTTGGTCAACCACTCGATATCGAAGTCGGTCTTTTCGAGAATGATCCAGATCATTCCGAACAGTTTTCCGTCCTCAATTCTCCCGGGAATGTAGTTTACCCCCATCTGTCCGATCCAGCTTTTGATCGTGTTTGGGGAGACTCCCAGCTGGAGTGCGATTTTATCTATGTAAGACTGTCCTGTTTTTTCGTTCTTTTTCCTTCTGACTTTATAATCAGGATGAAGTTTTAGCGTTTTGACGCCAGGTGCCAGCAGTTGTGCAAATTGTTTTCGGTTTTCAAGTTCAGCCATAAGCCTGCACCTCCTATTAGTACTATTTTATCAATTCAGCGTTTTTTGTATATGAAAAAATAAAAGTACAGTGCCGCTGTCCTTTTATACAGCAGAAAAGGCTGTTGAACGTCTTGAAAAGCAGATAAAATGGGGGCAGTAACAGAGAAAACAAAAATGTATGCACTTACATTTTATTTTCTGAAGAAAGGAATTTGCCAAATGACTCACACAGTACCTCAGAACATGAAAGCGGCTGTTATGCATAGCACAAGAGAAATCAAAATCGAAACAGTGCCTGTGCCTGACATCAATCAGGATGAAGTGTTGATTAAGGTGATGGCTGTCGGAATTTGCGGATCAGATCTGCATTACTATACAAATGGCCGAATCGGCAACTATGTAGTGGAAAAACCATTTATCCTAGGCCATGAATGTGCAGGCGAAATTGCCGCTGTCGGATCATCCGTCGATCAATTCAAGGTGGGAGACCGCGTCGCTGTAGAGCCGGGTGTTACGTGCGGACGCTGTGAGGCGTGCAAGGAAGGGCGCTATAATCTTTGCCCGGATGTACAGTTTTTGGCTACACCGCCGGTGGACGGCGCGTTTGTCCAATATATCAAAATGCGGCAGGACTTTGTTTTCTCTATCCCAGACTCACTTTCTTATGAAGATGCTGCTTTGATCGAGCCGTTTTCTGTCGGCATTCATGCGGCGGCAAGAACGAAGCTTCAGCCCGGATCAACAATTGCGATTATGGGGATGGGCCCTGTTGGGTTAATGGCCGTTGCCGCAGCTAAAGCATTTGGGGCAGGCAGAATTATCGTCACTGACTTAGAGCCGCTGCGGTTAGAGGCTGCGAAAAAAATGGGAGCGACTCATGTCATTAATATCCGTGAACAGGATGCGCTTGAAGAGATTAAGACGATCACGAATGAAAAAGGCGTTGATGTTGCTTGGGAAACAGCGGGGAATCCAGCGGCACTGCAAACTGCACTGGCTTCTGTGCGCCGGGGCGGAAAATTGGCGATTGTCGGTTTGCCTTCACAAAACGAGATTCCGCTCAATGTGCCGTTTATTGCGGATAACGAGATTGATATTTACGGGATCTTCCGTTATGCCAATACGTATCCGAAGGGAATCGAATTTCTCGCTTCCGGCATTGTGGACACGAAGCATCTTATAACGGACCAATATTCACTGGAGCAGACACAAGAGGCGATGGAGCGGGCGCTTCAATTTAAGAATGAATGTTTAAAAGTGATGGTGTATCCAAATCGCTGAGTGAACAGGGAGGATCTTTGTATTCTCCCTCTTGTGTACTGGAAATGAAAACGGATTCTTGGGGTGGGAAATGATGATTGAAACGGAAAAAGTAACGGCAATGAAAGTGAAGCACCAGTCAAAATCCAGCACCGGACTGTCCTGGTTTGAACGAATCGGCTATGGATTCGGCGATATGTCGTATAATATTATCTTTCAGTTTGTAAACGCATACTTATTATTTTATTATACAGACGTCGGCGGCATTCAGCCTGCGGTGATCGCAACTTTGTTTCTTGTTGTGCGTGTGCTGGATGCTATTTTTGACCCGATCATGGGATTGATTTTAGATAAAACGAATACAAGGTGGGGAAAAGCAAGGCCATATTTGCTGTGGGTGGCATTTCCTTTTGCGCTATTCACATTCTTATGTTTCACGACGCCTCATTTCGGTGAGACCGGGAATATGGTATATGCGTACGTCACCTATATTCTGCTTGGGATGTCCTTTAGTATGCAAACAATCCCGGTGAACAGCCTAACGGGGCGGATGACGAATTCTGTGGAGGAACGGACGGTTCTGACCACAACCCGGATGATTTTGGTGTATATCGGAATTCTTTTATCCATTTCCTGTGCGACACCGCTTGCAACTGCTATCGGAGGAGAGGATCAGGCGTTTGGATTTCAAATGACTGCGCTCATCTACGCGGCGGTCAGCATTGTTTTGAATCTATTCAGTTTCTTTACTGTACGGGAGCGGATTCAGCCTAAAAAGAGAAACAAACAAGGGATCAAAAAGACATTATCGGTTTTATTCCGAAACAAACCTTTGATTATGCTAATTTCATCATTTTTAGCTTTTGCGATCGGGTTTAATATTAAGCTCAGCACGATGGTGTATTATTTTACGTATAACGTAAACCATAAAGAATTTGTGTTTATGGGAACCGTTTTATTTTTCGGAGCAGCGCTGATCAGCAATTTGTTTATTCCTTTCTTTTCTGAGAAGTGGGGAAGAAAACAAGTCATGATTATCACGGCGGCTCTATCGCTTATTTCTTATGCCGGCCTGCATTTTACGCCGTATTCTTCCATTACACTCATTTTCATTTGGCTTTTTGCATCGGGATTTTTCACAACGCCTTTAAATACGCTTGCTTGGGGAATGGTTGCGGATTGTGTCGATTATGCGGAATGGAAAACCGGAATTCGCGCGGATGGTGTGGTGATTTCGAGTATGAGCTTTATTAATAAGCTGGGTGTGGCGTTAGCCGGATCATTTTCGGCCATTTATTTAGGAATCGCCGGGTATGTGGCGAATGCAGACCAGACAGTTGCGTCATTGAATGCGATTAAAAACATGAATGCTTTGATTCCGGGATTTTTCATTTTGCTTTCTATTATTCTCATCGCCTTCTATCCTTTAACGGAAAAAAGATATAAACACATCATCTCTGAGCTGGAGCAAAGGTCTGCGAAATAAATATATGTAAAATTTTCAATATTCAATGTTGTATTTATAGCAGAAAGTAATATACTGAGACTATAATCTAGACTTTATAAATGAGTGTGATAATATGCGTAGTCAATCTGTTGTTTGTATTGGAGAATTGTTAATTGATTTCTTTTGTACCGATGTTGACGTTGATTTAATGGACGGGCGCCAATTCTTGAAAAGTGCCGGCGGTGCACCGGCGAATGTGTCAGCAGCGATTGCCAAGCTGGGCGGAGACGCCGCTTTCAGCGGAAAAGTAGGCAAGGATCCATTTGGGTATTTTCTGAAGCGCACATTGGACGCTGTACATGTCGATACCTCTATGCTGGTGATGGATGAGAAAGCGCCTACAACGCTTGCTTTTGTTTCATTAAAACAAAATGGAGAACGTGACTTTGTTTTTAATAGAGGCGCGGACGCTTTGTTTACGCTGGAGGATATTGACCAGGAAAAAGTAAACGAAGCGAAAATCCTTCATTTCGGCTCTGCAACGGCGCTGTTATCAGATCCATTTTGCTCAGCTTATTTACGGCTGATGTCGATTGCGAAGGATAATGGACAGTTTATCTCGTTTGACCCTAACTATCGTGAAGATTTATGGAAGGGAAGAGTCTCAGAATTTGTAAGTGTCGTGAAAAAAGCGATCGCTGTAAGTGATTTTGTGAAAGTCAGTGACGAGGAGCTTGAGATTATCAGTGGTGTGAAGGATCAGGAAAAGGGAGTTGCGATCCTTCATGAGATCGGAGCCAAGATTGTCGCTGTGACCCTTGGGAAAAGCGGTACGCTTCTTTCCAATGGAAAAGACCGTGAAATCATTCCAAGCATTCCGGTGACATCAATCGACTCAACAGGAGCGGGAGATGCTTTTGTCGGTGCGGCTTTATATCAATTGGCAAACACGGGCCATATTCAATCTGTAGAAGCAGATTTTGCGAAGCTGCGTGAGATTGTGGCGTTTGCCAATAAGGTCGGAGCTCTTGTGTGCACTAAAATTGGAGCGATTGATGCACTGCCAAGCATGGATGAGATTGAAGTTTCTTTGTAATCATTAAAGGTGTTTCTTGAAAGTCTTTGGACTTTTGGGGGCACCTTTTTTTATTGCTTACATTTTTGTTTCAGGTAAAAAGTTGTATATTTTCCGTTTGAAATGTCATTTTTTATTAAAAAAGTGAAACTTTTAACGATAATAAATAGTATATGTAACAAGGGTTACCGAATAGCTTTAGGAGGAGCGATATAATGAGTATAATTGGAAGATTTAAAGATATTATGTCAGCGAATATCAATGCTTTATTGGACAAGGCTGAAAATCCGGAGAAAATGGTAGATCAATATTTAAGAAACATGAATAGCGATTTGGCTAAGGTTAAGGCAGAAACAGCAGCTGTTATGGCTGAGGAGCAGAGAGCAAAAAGAGAATATCACGAGTGCCAGGCGGATATGGAAAAGATGGAAAGCTATGCAATGAAGGCGCTGCAAGCCGGGAATGAGGGCGATGCGAGAAAGTTCCTTGAAAGAAAAACATCTTTGGAATCAAAGCTTTCTGAGCTACAGACGGCGAATCAAATTGCTGCAACCAATGCCGCACAGATGAGAAAGATGCATGACAAACTGGTATCTGACATTGGAGAGCTGGAAGCACGCAAAAATATGATCAAGGCGAAGTGGGCAGTAGCGAAAACGCAAGAAAGAATGAACAAACTGGGCGCTTCTGTTTCGAGTACAAGCCAATCAATGTCTGCATTCGGCCGAATGGAGGACAAAGTAAATAAGGCGCTTGATCAGGCCAATGCAATGGCTGAACTGAACAGCGCTCCACAGGATGATATGGCTGATCTGACTGCAAAGTATGACACTGGCGGTACAAGCCAGGTTGATGATGAGCTTGCTGCGTTAAAAGCGAAAATGATGCTCGATAAATAATACATAGGATGCCGCAGCTTTCGGCTGAGGCGCCATTTTATCATAAGATGTGAGAGGGAACAGTAATGATAATATCTTATAAGTGTCCGAACTGCGGCAGTGATATGCCATTTGACAGTGAAACCGGCTCGTTATCCTGCGGCAGCTGCGGAAGACAGGACAATATTGAAAGCCTTCCGAAAGAAAACATTGCGGCGCGGTTTTCTGAAGACGAGGCAAAAGAATATCAATGTGAAAACTGCGGCGCCGTTTTGATCACGGAAGCTGAAACGACAGCAACGACGTGCAGCTTCTGCGGGGGTGCTGCAATACTTGCCGATCGTTTATCAGGACATTTGGCACCGGCGAAAGTCATCCCATTTACAATCAGCAAGCAAGAAGCCGAACAGGCATTTCGAAAGTGGTGCAAAAAAGGGCTTCTGACACCAAGAGGTTTCATGTCTGCTGATCGAATTAAAAGCATCACCGGCATGTATATTCCGTTTTGGATGTTTGATTTAAATAGTGAAGTACAGGTGAGAGCAAACTGTACCAGAGTCCACCAGTATGAAGAAGGGGATTATATATGCACAGAAACAGAGCATTTTGAAGCGTTTCGTGATATCAATCTCGATTATTTGAAAATTCCTGTTGATGCCTCAGAAAAAATGAATGATGAGTTAATGGATAAGTTGGAGCCATATTCATACGATCAGCTGAAGGACTTTCAAACGGCATATTTGGCCGGCTATATTGCGGAAAAGTACAATTATACCGATGAGGAGCTTTTTCCAAGGGCAAAAGAGAAAATAAGCAGTTATATAGATTCATACATCCATTCTACTTTTTCCGGATATACGTCAGTCAATGTGAGGGACAAACATATTCACACGAAAAATGTGAACAGCTTTTACGTTTTGCTTCCCGTTTGGATGGTCAGTTACGATTATGAAAGAGCGGAGCATATCTTTGCGATGAACGGGCAAACAGGTAAGGTCGTCGGAAAGCCGCCGATCAGTTCAGGAAAAGTAGCGGCATGGTTTAGCGGAATAGCAGGCGGGACATTTCTTGCATTGAAGCTCGTTTCATTAATGATGGGAGGCGGATTTTGATGCGGGGATTTTTAGGGAAAGCGATCTTTGTTGTGCTGGCTGTCTTCATCATGATGCCTTTACTGGGGATCGAAGCGGCAAGCGCTTCTGAATCACAGCAGCATGTATATGACCATGCCCATCTATTATCAAAAACAGAAATCGAAAAACTTGAATCTCTCTCGGCAGAGCTGAGTGCAAAGAGAGACACTGATTTCATTATTATTACGACTAAAAGCACAAATGGTGAAGATATTGCCGATTATGCCGGCGATTTTTATGATCGTTACGGAAAAGGCAGTACAGCTATTTTAACGATTGATATGGCGGATAGAGAAGTATTCATCTCGGGCTACCAAAAAGCTGAAAAGTATTTGGACAACAGCAGGCTAAACAGCATCAGAAATACGATTTCATCTGATTTATCCAATGAAAATTATTTCAAAGCTTTTGAGACATATATTCAGCTTTCCTATAAAGATATGGGCATAAAACCGGGAATAAACCCCGACAACATATTCTTCACATGGTGGTTTCAGCTGATTGTTGCCATCGCAGTCGGGGGAATTGCGGTTTCAATTATGCTTTATCAGGCGGGCGGCAAAGTAACGGTTAATGGGAATACATATATGGATCAGCGTACGTCTGATGTGATTGATCAATACGACACTTATATCAGAACGACTGTAACAAGAGAAAGAAAACCATCAAATGATAAAGACAGCGGCAGCGATGGCGGTGTTACGAAAGGCGGCACGTCATACAGTGGAAGCCGGGGCAGTTTCTAGTAGTAGAAAATAGAGAAAGGAAGAGGTAACATGTCGTTTTTCAGAAACCAATTAGCAAATGTAATAGAGTGGGAAGAATTTAGAGATGATATGATTTTTTATAAATGGAACAATCGTGAAATCAAAAAAGGGAGCCGTTTGATCATTCGTCCCGGACAGGATGCTGTCTTTTTGAACAATGGGCGGGTTGAAGGGGTTTTTCAAGATGATGGCGATTATGATATTGAATCAGAAATTATTCCATTCCTTTCAACGTTAAAGGGGTTTAAGTTTGGTTTTAACAGCGGCATGCGTGCCGAGGTGCTGTTTGTCAATACGAAAGAATTTACCGTAAGATGGGGAACAAAACAGGCGATAAATATTCCGGCAGCGGGAATGCCAGGCGGGATGCCGATTCGCGCAAACGGCACATTTAATTTTAAAGTGCAGGACTATATCAGCCTGATTGATAAAATCGCTGGCGTGAAGGATCAATATTATGTAGAGGATATTAAAACCCGTATCACTTCTATTCTGGACCAGCTTCTCATGAAGTGGATCACAAGAGAAGGGAAAGATATGTTTAATCTTCAAGCAAACGCTTTTGATATTGCGAAGGGAATTCAAGAGGACTTAGATATGCAATTAATAAGTGACGGGATGACGGTCACTGGTTTTCAAATCATGAGCTTTAATTATCCTCAAGAGGTTCAGGATATGATAACAAAGAACGCTTCCTACGGTATGGTTGGGGATGTGAACAGATACCAGCAAATATCGATGACGGATGGAATGGCATCCGGAAAGATGAGCGGAGGCGGAGCGGCTTCGGATATGGCAGGAATGATGATGGGAATGAATATGGCCAATCAGATGATGAATCAAATGAATCAGAGTCAGCAGGCACAGTCATCAGGCCCACAGTCAACTGGCAGCGGAAGCAAACCGAATTTCTGTCCAAACTGCGGAACAAAAACGGGCGAAGCCAATTTTTGTCCGAATTGCGGCCAGAAGCTTGTATAAGAATCATACAGTGAAAAGTCCCGAGTGATCAGCACTCGGGACTTTTTTATTTAGGAGAATATGCGTTATCTATTGCTTGCTCCTGAACAGGCCATTTTCGAGCACCCGCCTGGACAATTCCCAGCAGCAATTGACGACGTTCCTTTATTGAATTGACGGCAATTTGAAATGTTTGCTTAGATAAAGCCGGTATGCCTGATTGGTGAAGCTTTGAGATGTCTGGTTCCGGCGGCGCTTGTTCTGCAGGATGGATATAGGCAGTATGAACGGTATCCAGGTAGTTTTTGATACTTGAGCGCGCTTCTTTAATGTGAAGCTGATTTGGCTGATATTGTTCAGGAATACCATATTTGAAAATGGTTAAAGCCTCATCCAATACAGCAACAGCTATAATGGAGGATTCCTGATGCTGCGTGCTGTGGTAAAAATGAAGGATGGGGAAGGCGTTATGCTGAGCGGTCAGCTTTCCCAGCTCTGATGAGGCGGCGACAAGAAGAAAATCAATGTCGTGAAAGTCTTTGCCATTCCATGCATTATGGACGATTTCTGTTCCGTCATGCCCTAGACTTAATACACTTTGGGCAAAGGAACGCTTTTGATTCACCGCACTCAAGACGGAAATCAAATACGTGACGGAAAAAGTGATGGTAAGCAGTCCTTGAGCTGTTTCAATAACCGTGACAAGCTTCCATAGGCCTCCGTTTGGTGCGAGATCGCCATTTCCTAAAGTAAACATGACATAGCCGGAAAAATAAATTCGGTCTGACCAGGAAGCCGGTTCTTTCGATTGAACTTCCACAAGTGAATGAGGGTCGCTCGAGAAAATCAGCACCCATCCGCTCCAAAATAGACTGATCCATATCACTAACGTCAGGCATAACAGCAGTGGACCTGCCGTACTCAGAACCTTTGCGTGGTCTCCGCTGATTTTGCGGCAGCCTTTCCACAGCCAAGCAGACAGGCATCTTGTGATCGGGCCTGCGCCGCTCTCTAACCATAACGTGGTCCATAAAAAATCAATCATCCCCGCTGTCAATAATAAAAGGCCTGCAATGATATAACCCTCATTCATTTTGGTTGCCTCCCTTAAGCCAGCCTTCTTTTATTTTCTTTTCTATTTCCTTTTATCTTGAGTCTGAAACAATTGACCGAATGTTTGATTTTAGATGAAGTTAACCAACAATTACTCATTTATCGATATGAACAGAAAATCACAGGGATTTTGACTTAATTCACATATTCTTATGAAGAAAAACGTTCATTTTCCCCTTGAATTAGTGATTTTCCTTTTGTTGAATAAATAATTTTCAGAAATTTATATTGACTGAAAACGTTTTTATAATTATGATAATACCAGATATAACAAAAATGTCACTATCATATTACTACAATAGGACTATAAAGTGACTATAAGATAACAAAATAGAAAGGTTATGCTCAAGGAAATACTCATTGTTTTTTTAGCTAAAAATGAAATCGCTTCCAAGGAGGCTGGAATGCTAATAAGAAGGGAAGGTTATAAGGTTATTGCAAAAAACATAAAGAACTTTTTTCTGAAGCCTGATGACGAAATGTGAGGAAGGCAGCAGCCCTGGAATAAGTTTTTTGAAATACGCATTGATCGATTTTGAAAAAAACTGGGGGAAACAGTATGAATAAACAAGGCAATCAAATGTCATTTTTACGCACGATTATTTTAGTCTCTACTTTCGGCGGGCTTCTTTTTGGCTATGATACCGGTGTGCTCAATGGAGCTTTGCCGTATATGGGAGAGCCGGATCAGCTTAATCTCAATGCCTTCACAGAGGGCCTTGTCACCAGTTCACTTCTTTTTGGAGCCGCGCTGGGTGCTGTGTTTGGCGGCAGGATGTCTGATTTTAACGGCCGCCGCAAAAATATTTTATTCCTGGCTGTTATATTTTTTATTTCGACGATCGGGTGTACGTTTGCTCCGAATGTTACGGTCATGATCATTTCCCGTTTTGTGCTTGGTATTGCGGTAGGGGGTGCATCAGTAACGGTGCCTGCCTATTTAGCAGAGATGTCTCCTGTGGAAAGCAGGGGACGGATGGTGACGCAGAACGAATTGATGATTGTATCAGGACAGCTTTTGGCCTTTGTTTTTAATGCAATCCTTGGAACAACAATGGGAGACAACTCCCATGTGTGGAGGTTCATGCTGGTCATTGCGTCGCTTCCAGCCGTGTTCCTGTTTTTCGGGATGATCAGAATGCCCGAGAGTCCCCGCTGGCTTGTATCGAAAGGGAGAAAAGAAGATGCTTTGCGTGTATTGAAAAAAATCAGGGATGAAAAGCGGGCAGCAGCTGAGCTGCAAGAAATTGAATTCGCTTTCAAAAAAGAAGATCAGCTTGAAAAAGCAACGTTTAAAGATCTTTCAGTCCCATGGGTGCGCCGTATTGTGTTTATTGGATTAGGGATTGCGATTGTACAGCAAATTACAGGTGTTAATTCGATTATGTATTATGGGACTGAAATTCTAAGAAATTCTGGTTTCCAAACGGAAGCCGCTTTAATCGGAAACATTGCGAATGGCGTGATTTCAGTATTGGCAACATTCGTCGGAATCTGGCTGCTGGGAAGAGTGGGGCGCCGGCCGATGCTGATGACGGGCTTGATCGGTACGACAACAGCATTATTGCTGATCGGGATATTTTCACTTGTACTTCAAGGATCACCGGCACTTCCGTATGTGGTTCTGTCACTAACAGTTACATTCCTTGCTTTTCAGCAGGGGGCCATTTCACCAGTGACGTGGCTGATGCTTTCTGAGATTTTCCCACTTCGCCTTCGCGGACTGGGAATGGGTGTCACGGTATTCTGTCTGTGGATGGTGAATTTTGCAGTCAGTTTCACTTTCCCGATATTGCTGGCCGCGATTGGGCTGTCCACAACGTTCTTTATCTTCGTTGGATTAGGCATTTGCTCTGTCCTGTTTGTGAAGAAGTTTTTACCGGAAACGAAAGGACTTTCGCTTGAGCAGCTGGAGGAAAGCTTCCGTGCTTATGATCACGGCGGGGCCAAGACAGATTCTGGCGCTGAAGTGATTGGATAAAATAAAAAAAGAATCCGCATACGAGCGCGGATTCTTTTTTATGCTGATTAGTTAGGTCTGACAAGGATTTTGACTTGGCTTTTCTCTTTAATAAGAGCCCCGAAGCCTTCCTCAATCAAATCATCTAGCACGATTTTTTTCGTTACAAGTTTGTCGGCTGAGAAATAGCCTTCTTTCATTAATGACAATACAGCCGGGAAGATGTCGCGGTATCCGATAATTCCTTTTACTGTACGTTCCTTGATGACGATATCGTTCGGATGGATTTCAGCACCTTTTTCCCAAATGCTGACGATGACGGTTTCACCGGCAATTGTAGTGGACTGGATGGCTTGTCGCAACACCACTGGAACACCAGTGACTTCAAATGCTACGTCAACTCCGCCTCCTGTACGTTCTGCAATCTCAGCGACTACATCGTCTGTTTTAGACGGATCAACGATGATCGCGCCAAGCTCCTCAGCCTTTTGCTGGCGTTCAGGTGAAAGCTCAACAGCGTAAATATCAGTTGCACCGGCAGCCTTCAGCGCTTCAATCACAAGAAGTCCGATCGGGCCGCAGCCGAATACAGCCGCTTTGTCGCCGGCTTTGAGTTTGCTTGAGCGGACAGCATATAGAGCGACTGCTGAAGGTTCAACGAGCGCACCTTGTTCGTATGATAATTCCTCAGGGAGTTTGAATAAAAGCTCTTCATCTACAGAGACGTATTCAGAGAAACCGCCGCCTCCGCCGGCTAAGCCGAGGAATCCCATTTGTTCATCAAGGTTGTAAGCGCCCTGGTGGCCGTGTGTAGCAAAAATCGGTTCTACTACGACGCGGTCTCCAACTTTATAATTTTCAACGCCTTCTCCGACTTCGACAACTTCACCGGAGAATTCATGCCCCATTGTGACAGGTGCTGTTTCATTTGTTAATGGGTGCGGTTTGTCAACCGGAATAAAGATCGGGCCGCCGAGATATTCGTGTAAATCACTCCCGCAGATGCCGCACCATTTGACTTTGATCTTTACTTTTCCCGGCTCCGTTTTTGGCTCTTCAATATGTTCAATACGGATATCCTTTTGGTTATGCCATCTTGCTGCCTTCATGGATTACCACTCCTATAACTTTTGATGTGAGTAATTCCGCACCGGTCAATATGAACTGTTCACAAAATCGCCATTTTTAAAACCAAAAAAGAAATGAAATTTTTATATAATATAATCTACGTTTTTTTGAAAAAAGAAACTTTGAAGAAGAAAGAGTCTCGCACACTCTTTTTTCTTTATATGAGAGTATCAATCGTTTACATAGCTATGAATTTGGTTTGAACAATACGGTAATGGTTCGTTCATATTGAATGCGACAACTACTCTATTAATAATTATAACGCTAATACCGCTATTATAATAGGATAATCTTCCATGGTTTATTTTAGCAGAGGTAACTTTTTTGACTTTGTAACATTACTGTAAGGATATTGAAATAAAAAATAGCTGGTTGATCGTGTATAATCTTCCTAGATGTTAACAAACAGGGGGACGAAATGTTGAAGAAAGTCATTTTAGCCGCTTTTATCTTAGTAGGAAGTACTTTGGGAGCTTTGAGTTTTTCATCAGATGCCAGTGCGAAACATGTGAACGGAAATATTACTTGGTATAATGGAGTCGGGAAAAAAGGCTCTTCAGGTAAGAAACTTGGACATTGGGATTGTGCGACCAAGATCGGATTTGATGTTCCTAGAAACGGAACAAAAATCAGAGCTTATGCAAAAGCGAAGCCTAAAAAGGTGATTACGGTTTATAAAAATGATGTTGGCAGAATGCCTAATGCGGTGCTTGATGTAAGTCCTAAAGCGTTTAAAGCGCTTGGATATCCATTAAGCAAAGGTAAGGTAGCGGGGCATTACAGCTATTAATTTACATATATAATCTGTAAAGCAAGAAGTCACATTCTTGCTTTTTCTATTGGTGGAGATAAAAGATGAAAAAAAGTATCATATTATTGTTAGCAGTGATAATAGCGGCAGCTGCCGCGGGGGTTGCGTTTTATGTTGCAAAGGATAAAGGCCATCAGAAGGCTGCTGATGTGACAGTCAATACCGAAAGCGGTGATGAGCTGCTGGTTTCCATTACAGATACGGATCTGCTGACAAAGTATTATGAAAATGACAAGGTGATCCATGAGGAAAAGCTGACCAGCTATCCGGCATTTACCTTGGATCAAAAACAGCAGGTGCTCTATTATACGGGCAATAATGATCAGAATGAAATGAGGCTTTTTAGGCTGGATCTAAAGTCTAATAAAAAGACGATGCTTTATAAAGGCGCGGAGAGTGCGGACAGTTTGTTTTTATCAAAGGACCGTTCAACCATCTATTTCCGTTTAGGAAAAGCGGACGAAAGCAATTTCCGGATCGCCGCTTTTGATCTGAAAACGAAGAAGTACAAAAACATTTATCCTGCCGCTAATGATCAGGATGACACCGTCAGCAGCTTCTTTTATAACCCAAAAAACGATTCATTTGCATTGCTTCATTATTCTGTAGAAGAAGACTACAAGAAAACAGATGAAGCAAACGAAAAGGGCATCGACCCTGAACCAACAACGATTCATTTTGCGGAAGGCCGCCAAAATGAATTTAATGAGCTTAAAAGCCTAAACCAATTTATCAGCGATATTGCTGTTTCTGATGATGATAAACGTATTTTATTTACATCATATACGCAGAGAGGGACGGAGCAAACCGCTGCTATTCAGATGCTTAATGCGAATACGAAAAAGTATGAAAACATCATCTCAAATCAAAAATCATTTAAGCTGTTAATTGACGCACAGCCTCAGTTCTCTAAGGATGGAAAGAATATTTATTTTCTTGCCGAAGCCAAGGGGGCTAAAAAGCTGAAGGACGAAACAGGGCGTGAAGCTAAGGTGCGGACGATTTATTCCTATAACCTTGAAAATAAGACCTTCAAAAAAGTATGGGAAAATCCGAACGGCATCATTAATAGCTTTTCTGTGATCAACTAATAAAAACCACTCGGCTTAGGCTGAGTGGTTTTTTAATGGACAAGGTGCCGGGCTAATGATCCGAGCCATTTTAAAAAATGGATTAGTGGTATCGACAAAAACAGAAGTTCAACATAAGAGTTCATTGCAAGGTTCAGCTTTTTGAACGCAGCTCTTTTTTGCAGGTCTTTTTGCTGCTGGTTTGAGATCACGTTATCACTCCTTTTGTATCCATATTATACCATTAAAACAAACAAAAAAGCCCTAAACGTTTACAGTTTTGGGCTTCTTTCCTTTTGGCCTCTTGCCATGAGAGGCTTTATTCTGAAATATAGAATTTTGTCTCCGTTCGAGGTTTGTTTGCTTGCAGGAGACTGCGTTTGTTATAGGGAAGAACTAGCTTGTTTTCGTTTGACTGTTGTTTTGGAGATTCACTAATGAACGGATGCCGTCGACCATTTTACTTCCGCACAAAGGGCACAATGGCGTATCACTGCTGGCGAAGTTCTTTCTGGTCCAGCCGTTACAGTCTTCTTTTGTGCATTCCCAAGTACTCACATCTTCTTTTGGCAGCGGTTCTTGATTACGTTTGTTATAGTAAGACATAAAGTCACTTCTTCCCTCATGTATTTTACTGCACATTTCTTATTGTCTCATACTTTTCCCTAATCTCCTAATTCCTTTTTCTTTATGACTTTCCAGTCAGCCCATCTAAAAAGGAGAGGAGTGTGCTGTTAAAAGCGCCGGGCTCTTCTAAAAACGGGCAATGGCTGCTTTTAGAAAAGGTGACGAGTGTCGAGTTTGGAATGTGGCTGTGCAAGTGTTCCCCAGCCGCGGTAGAGAAAAATTTCCGGTCTTCCCCGAAGCACAGCAATGTCGGCACACTAATGTTTTGAAGAGTGTCGCGGTAATCAGCAGCCGTTTGGTTAAATAAAATCGTGCTTGAAATGGCGGCAGGCTGTTTGAGGATTTCTGCCAGCATCCATTCTGTTTCTGTTTCGGCAGGCGGCTCTGCGAACATATTCTGGATGAAGCTTTCGTAGAATGGCAGCGGGTCAGCCTGAATGGCGTGCATCGCTGTTTTTAAACCGTCAAAATCAAACGGGCCGTGTTCCCAGCCCTCCCATTGATAGTCGGAAGCAGATTGATCAATGATGACAGCAGCTTGTATGTTATCATTCCCAAATTGATGGAGATAATCCCATACGACAAAGGCCCCCATTGACCAGCCGGCAAGAACGACATGATCAAGCTCCATTGCGTTTAGAAATTCCCTTACGTCACGGGCGTATTGGGAAATGGTGTGTCCATGAAGCACTTTGTCAGATTCGCCGTGTCCTCTAAGATCAAGACGAATACATTGATAATTGGCAGAAAGCGCCGAAAATTGTTTGTGGAAAAATTGTCCGCTCATCAGCACCCCATGTATAAACAGGATCGGTGTCCCGCTCCCATGTGTTTCATAGTAAAGGCGTGTCTGATCTTCTAATGTGATGTATGGCATATTTCTCCTCCCTTAGTTTCCGTCATGAGTATGACTGGCTGCTGTTGCGCTTGAATGGCTGTTTCACCATTTCATTGTATACATCAATGAAAGTATGACATGTTTGTTTTGCCTCATGCTGAAAATGAATGGCCAGAATAGAAGCAATAGTAAAGCAGTGGTGTGAATTGAGTGTTGTGAAGCTGCCGATGTTTGATTTAATATCGCTGCTCAAATCATAAAAGCGCTGAAAATCAAACTCTCTTTTATTCACAATATATGCAGAGGAAATGAGTATTAATATCTGATCGTGTGAAACTTTTCATTTTCATTTTGATTTTCATTCAGCATAAATGGAAATGTTTTGTGTAGATGGTGTTCAGAAAAAAAGCAGCTCCTTTTGCAGTTTTTACGTAATACGATAAATTGAGGCAAAGGTTTCATAAAGAAAAAAACTTGCCTGCTAGAGGCAAGTTTGTCGGGTTATTTGTTGGGATCAGTTATATCCATCGGTCTCATCATGTCATAGTCCTCATGCTCAAGAATATGGCAGTGCCATACGTATCGTCCGCTGTACGGCCCGAATGTCGCCGCGATTCTCAGGACTTCACCCGCATGCGCTTGAATGGTGTCTTTCCATCCCTTTTCACTTGGCGGCGGCGGGATAGCCGGACCCGTATAGGACAATTCCCCGCTTTCTTGATAACGGGCGATATCAAACGGACGCCGGTCTAATACACGGAAGGAGACCAGATGCAGGTGAATCGGATGTGTTCCGCGTGTCGGGTTGATAATGGACCATATTTCAGTTGTGCCGGCTTTTGGTGCTTCTGTGACAGGATCGTGCCAGCGTTTGTTATTAAGCAGAAGGACAGGTCTGCCGTATTCGTCCTGGGTTCCTGCCAGTTTTAGTGTTCTGATGTTTTGTATTCTTTCATGCTGTACGGAAGGGTATGAGGCGAGGTACTTCGGCTTTCTGCTTTCGTCTTGTTGCGCTAATGGTTTTGTGACTCTGAATTGCATGATATTCGCATCTGTTTCAGGATTGACGTCACCGCCGCAGCCCGCGCTGTTTGCCAAAATGATCGATTCTCCTTCATACGCTGTGAAGTCAATGATGATATCGTAACGTTCAGCAGGCGCAAGACTGAAAGAATTCAATTTAACAGATCGCGGCAGGAGTCCTCCATCTGAACCGACCTGAATAAACTCTCCGCCATTATCGAGTGACAGATTATAGGTTCTTGTATTGGAGGCGTTGATGACGCGGAATCGGTATTTCCTCGGCTCGACTTCCAAGTATGGCCATACCTTCCCGTTGACGAGTATGGTTTCTCCGCAAAAAGCCGGAACGATTGAAGGATTAGGCAGTGACGGAGAAGGGTTTTCCGGTCCGCTCGGATAAAACAAAGAACCGTCCTCATTGATCGTGCGGTCTGTGATAAGAAGCGGCACATCGTATTCGCCTGAAGGCAGTTTTAAGCGTTTTTCCTTTGGATCATGAATGATATAAGCGCCGACAAGTCCGGCATAGACATTTAGCCTGGTGAGCGCCATGGCGTGATCGTGATACCACAATATAGCCCCGCGCTGCTGATTAGGATAATGATAAACCTCTCTTTTGAAATAAGGTCCTGTTTGTTCAAAGTCTTTGGAAAACCAAGCCTCCGGATACCCGTCGCTGTCATCTGGCGTGACGCCGCCATGTAAATGAACAACAGTCTTTACTTCGGGTTCTTCATGCTGGCTGTCACTGTGATGAATGGTGTGATCAACCGGAAGGAAATGCGTGGAAGGAAGATTATTCATCCATTTCACATATACATTTTCATTTCTTTTAACCTCAATGGTAGGGCCCGGAAATAAGCCGTTGTAGCCCCACAGGCGGGTCGGAGGGAGATCACGGTGAAGCTGATGAGTGCATTCCTCCATGGTGACTTCGTAGTATGTTTTTTCTTTTGATTGCTGCACTGGCTTTAGTGTATCTGGGATTGGGAGAGCATCCACAAATTTTTCAAGTGTCATTTTCATCTGTCCTTATTTAAATTTTCCAAATTGGTATTATAGTTAATGACAATAAGGACGTGATGGTTACAAAAAATCTTCGTGCTGAAGACTGCCTAATGAAGAAAATAACAAAATCCTAAACGGCAGGCCGTTTAGGATTTGATCAGCGTTAAGGCAGGATATCGGGCTGCTGCTGTGTGACTGGCTTTGCAGCTACTTTCTCGCCCACCTTGCGTTTTCTGAACACAAGGTAAGAAGCCAGAACGATTCCCGTGATGACACCTGTCAGCAGAAGCTCATCTCGCATGGAATCAATAAACGCCATGGACACTAAAATTCCGCAGATGGCGATGATGGTCAAGTAAGTGAGGAAAGGGAAAAACCACATTTTGATTTTCAAAGCTTCCGGGTTTGTTTTTTCGAGTTTTTTCCGCATTCTCAGCTGGGAAACAGCGATGACAAGGTAGACGAGTAAAGCGATTGCGCCTGATGAGTTGACTAAAAATAGAAAGACAGTATCCGGTGAGAAATAGTTCATTACGACCGCGATATAAGAGAAAAATGTTCCGGCTACAATAGCTTGTACAGGAACGCCTTTTTTGCTCAATTTCATAAAACGGCGCGGTGCCTCGTTTCTTTCTGCAAGTGAATATAGCATTCTGGATGTGGTGTACAAACCTGAATTCAGGCAAGAGAGTACGGCTGTGAGGACGATAAAGTTCATGATCTGTGCGGCTGCCGGCACTCCTATATGCTCAAGTACAGCGACGAAAGGGCTTTCTAAAATATTTGCTGAATTCCATGGCAAGAGCGCCACGACTACGGCGATAGAGCCCACGTAAAAGACGATGATGCGCCATACAACGGATCTGGTTGCTTTTGTCACAGATTCGATCGGGTTGGATGTTTCTCCTGCTGCAATGGCAACGATTTCAGTTCCCATAAAAGAGAAGATGACAACGACAATGCCGAGCAGTACAGTGCTGATGCCTTCCGGGAAAAACCCGCCTTTGCCTGTAATATTCGAAAAACCGACTGGCTCACTGCCCGGTGCAAAGCCAAAAATAAAGGCAAAACCAACGATTAGAAAAGCAATGATGGTCACAACTTTAATGAGGGAGAACCAATACTCAAACTCACCGAAAGACTTAACGGAGTAGACGTTTGTCAGGGTGAGCACAATCGTCAAAATCAAACTTGTCAGCCAGAGCGGAATATCATGGAACCAGTATTGAATAATGCCAGCACCGGCAATGGCTTCGATCGCGATAACGATCACCCAGAAAAACCAGTACAGCCAGCCGATTGTAAATCCTGCCCACGGTCCGATGGCGTCGTGAGCGTATTGAGAAAACGATCCGCTCGTCGGGTTTACGGCAGACATCTCACCGAGCATTCTCATAATAAAAATCACCAATAATCCGGCCAACGCGTAAGAAACAATCGCACCGGGACCGGTCGAGTGAATCACTGAACCGCTGCCTACAAATAGCCCGGCACCGATGACGCCGGCGATCGAAATCATTGTCATATGGCGCGTCTTTAATTCTTTTTTTAATCCTGGTTGAGACTGGTTCATAAGTTACCTCCTTTAAGAATGAAATCATTACTGAATATTATGATAATTGAAACTCTATCATAAATATACAGTTTGTCGAAAATTCATGTGAGAAAATATAACGTTTTATTTCAAATTTGTAGTGATTTGTTTGCGCTTTCATAAAATATAGGAATGAATATTTCGTTTATAATTCACTTTTGCAAGTTTGTTTGATATTTCCAATTCTAAGGATCGCTAATGTGTAGATTTTCATTAGGTTTAAAGGGCTTTTTAGAGTCACAATAAATTGGATTAGAGAAAAAGTGTTCCATCATCACTATTTTTCTGTGGCAGGTGAATCATGTTTCTGTAGACCCACTGCGGTTCAGCTTTGTATGATAATCATAGGAAAACGTGAGCGGAGAGGAGGTTTTTGTATGGAGAGGTATGATGAATTGAAAAAAGGCGAATCCGGGGCGCTGGTCAGTATTGCTGCGTATCTTGTCCTTTCCGCGATTAAACTGATCATCGGTTATTTTTTTCACTCGGAAGCACTTACGGCAGACGGGTTAAATAACACAACGGACATTATTGCTTCTGTTGCTGTTCTGATCGGCCTGCGCATCTCTCAAAAACCTCCTGACGAAGATCATCCATACGGCCACTTTCGGGCGGAAACGATTGCATCGCTTATCGCATCCTTTATTATGATGGTTGTCGGTTTGCAAGTGCTGTTCAATGCCGGAGAATCTATTTTTTCTGCTAAGCAAGAGACGCCGGATATGATCGCGGCTTGGACGGCAGCAGGCGGGGCAGCACTGATGCTGGTCGTTTACCAGTACAATAAAAGGCTGGCCAAGAAGGTAAAGAGCCAGGCGCTCCTTGCTGCGGCTGCTGATAATAAATCAGATGCGTTCGTCAGTATCGGCACGTTTATCGGCATTGTGGCTGCTCAATTCCATCTGGCTTGGATCGATACGGTCACTGCGTTTGTGATAGGTCTTCTCATTTGCAAGACCGCATGGGATATTTTTAAAGAGTCATCTCACTCTTTGACAGATGGATTCGATACAAAGGACATTTCAGCTTATAAACAGACGATTGAAAAAATCTCCGGTGTGAGCCGTTTAAAAGACATAAAAGCAAGATACTTGGGCAGTACGGTTCATGTTGATGTAGTGGTTGAGGTATCGGCAGATTTAAATATTACGGAAAGCCACGATATAGCCAATGAAATTGAGCGGAGGATGAAGGAGGAGCATGCGATTGACTATTCACATGTTCATATGGAGCCTTTGGAACAAAAATAATGGAGCTTCCTGTCATAGGAAGCTTTTTTGCGTGATTTCTTCTGCTTGGGTTGGAAACAATTTGCTAGAATCGTTTTTTTATACAAATCTCTTTTTGTGGTAAAGTTAGGTTACGATATGATGAATTTTGTAGATAAATAGGAGGAAAAGAATGGCATATCAAGAGGACCTGCATCCTTTGCTGGGGAAAGCAGTTGAACATATTAATAGAGTAATGGTTGGAAAACGAGACATCGCCATACTCAGCTTAGCAGCCCTTCTTGCCAAAGGGCATGTGCTGCTTGAGGATGTACCCGGAGTCGGAAAAACGATGATGGTCCGCGCGCTGGCGAAGTCAATCAGCGCCGATTTCAAAAGAATCCAATTCACTCCGGATTTGCTGCCATCTGATGTAACAGGGGTATCTATCTATAATGCAAAAACGATGGAATTTGAATATCGTCCCGGTCCGATTATGGGAAATATCGTGCTGGCCGATGAAATCAATCGTACCTCTCCGAAGACACAGTCGGCTTTGCTTGAAGCGATGGAAGAGGGAAGCGTAACGGTAGATGGCCATACGATGCCGCTTGCCGCTCCGTTTTTTGTGATGGCAACGCAAAACCCGGTCGAATATGAAGGGACCTATCCTTTGCCGGAAGCCCAGCTTGACCGTTTTTTATTCAAACTTCGGATGGGGTATCCGTCCTTTAATGAAGAGCTTGATGTCTTATCTCTTCAGGAAAAAAGCCATCCGATTGAGACGCTTGAGCCGGTTATTACTAGAGAAGATTTCATCCGTTTGCAGCGGGAAGTGCAAAATGTCCGTGCCGATGACAGTATTAAAGAATATATCGTTGAAATCGTGCAGAAAACGAGACAGCATCCCTCTGTTCAATTAGGTGTCAGTCCGCGCGGCTCAATCGCTCTCATGAAAGCGGCACAGGCCTACGCGCTGCTGCATCATCGCGACTATGTCATCCCGGATGATATTCAATATTTAGCTCCTTTCACGCTGCCGCACCGGATGATGCTTCATCCTGAGGCAAAATTTGAAGGGATTCAGGCAGAAGCGATCGTAGGGGAGATCATGTCAGCTGTGAAGGTGCCGGTTCAAAGGTCGTCGGTCCGCTGATGAATAAGAATTGGCAATGGCTTGTATATGGTTGGAAGCTGATAATATTAACTTTATTGACGGCTGCTGTTTTTTCTTATGCGATGTTTCAGGGCGGCTTTGTCAGCTGGTTTTTGTTTTACGCGTTTTTCCCTTTTGTCTTGTATGCCGGGCTGCTGGCATTGTATCCGCTCCGCTCATTTCAGGCTTCACGGCAGATGGATAAAACACAATTGCATGCGGGGGACAGGCTGGGCGTGACGATTACGCTGAGACGGAAGCTGCCGTTTCCCCTGATGTATATGGTGATTGAAGATTGCCTGCCAGAAGGAATTGAGTCCTTGAAGCGAGACGAAGCTGCGGCCAAACGGCTCGTTTTTCCTTGGTTTAAACGGAGTATGACGATGTCGTATGAATTAGCTCGGGTACCGCGCGGAGAGCATCACCTTCATGCTGTCAGGGTGCGAACCGGAGATGTTCTTGGATTGATTGAAAAAACAGCATTTTTTGAGCTGGGAGATATCCTGTTTGTTTATCCATCCTTTCAGCGTTTTTCCTATCAGGTGAATGAGAGGCATCAGGAAGACGGTGTAAGCGGTTCTTCTCCTATTCATCAGCACCATTCCTCAGTCGCAGCAAGTGTGCGGAATTATCAGCCGGGAGACCGGTTTGCTGCATTAGATTGGAAGACTTCTGCACGGCGGAGCCAGCTGATGACGAAGGAATTTGAACCTTCCCGAAGCAAAAATCTGTTTCTTCTGATGGACCGTTTTCCCTCTGAAGCATTCGAAGAGGTCGTTTCAGCGACTGCTTCGATCCTTTATTCTGTTTTAAAAAACGGAGCGGGCGCAGGATTGGCTTCCGTCGGAAAGGAAAAAAACATTTTCCCTATTCAGGAAGGGGATGAGCATTTTAAGCACATGCTTCGGCATTTAGCAGTGGTTCATTGTAATGCGGCTGACCCGATAAGCCGATATGTACGGGAGGAGCTGGGAAAGCCATCTGTTCGCCAAGCCGATCAAGTGGTCGTCACAGGACAGGTAACGGAAGATCTGCTGCACCTCGCAGAAATCGGAGGCGGCCGGGTTACGGTGATACTGGCAAAAGAGAAAGATGCTGAGCTTTCTCAAGCTGAAAATATCGTGATTGAACGCATGATGAAACGCCAAATCAGAGTTCAGGTCATGAGGGGCGGACGAGTTTCGCGTGTTGTTTAGAAAGAGAGGTGACGGGTTCACATGCCGCACGATGATCAGAAGGGAAGCCGTTTGAGCTTGCTGTTATTTTATTTTCTGGCTTTTTTATTGCTGTGGGAGTGGCTCAGACCGCTCAACAGTTTTACTGAAACGAAACATACGGGCTTTTTTATTGTCTTTATCGGCTTGACGTTTTTGCTGACTTTTTTCCGGATGAGGTGGTTTGTCACCGTTCCTTTTTGTATCTTATTTACATTGCTCTCGATACACATCCTGTTTTATCAAGGATCTATATTCGACTTGAGCTGGGTCAGCTCTTTTTTGCAGGATATCTATCTGAATATCACGCTGATTCAATCAGGGCAATGGAATGACATGATTCCTTCTTTTCGGACCCTGCTGTTTTTTGTGCTGCTGTGGCTGCTGGTCTATCTCCTGCATTATTGGGTGATTTACCAGAGAAGAATTTTGTTTTTCTTTATGATGACAGTAGCGTATATTACGATTCTTGATACCTTTACGCCATATGATGCCACTTTTGCCGTCATCCGTATCGTGCTGATCGGCTTCTTTATGCTGGGCCTTTTATACTTAGAACGCATTAAGCTGATGGAAAGAATCACACTGCCAAAAACATCTGTCCTAAAATGGTTTCTTCCTTTATCTGTATTGGTTTTGGCTGCAGTGGGATTCGGGCTCGCCGCTCCAAAATCAGATCCGGCCTGGCCTGATCCGGTGCCTTTTCTTAAAAAAATCACTCATCAAGACCGGGTGTCTGCAGGGGAAAGCAAAATCGGATACGGGAATCATGATGAATCACTCGGCGGCCCGTTCCAGCAGGATGCTACACCCGTTTTTACATGGCAGGGAAAAGAGCGGACGTATTTCCGTGTGGAAACGAAGGATACGTATACCGGGAAAGGCTGGGTTGAAACAGACACAGGCATGTCATATCAGCTTAGCGGAGGAAAAGTGGAAAATCTGTGGTTTGACCATAAAGTGGCAACAGAGCGCCGCACAGTCCGTGTAAAGGTTGATAAGCACTATGGGTACAACCATTTGATGTATCCGATTGGTGCGGTCACCATTCAGCCAAAGCAGGCTGTCTCACTTGAAATGAACGGCAACACGGAGCAAATTTCTCCGATCAGTGAACAAGCCGGTGAAATCAGAAATATGGGGAATTATAAAGTAGCGTACAATTCCCCGGTCTATAAGCTGGATGAACTGAGAAAGGTAAAAGTGAGAAAAAACAGTGAGGAGTACACATTCAGCGATCGCTACATGCAGCTTCCAGATTCACTGCCAGAGCGGGTGAGAACCCTTGCGATCAAACTGACTCAGGATCACGACAATATGTTTGATAAGGTGAAAGCGGTTGAGGACTATTTAGGGTCAAATGCGTTCACATATGAAACAGAAAACGTGACCATTCCTAAGAATGATGAGGATTATGTCGATCAATTTCTGTTTGAAACGAAAATGGGTTATTGTGATAACTTTTCTTCCGCCATGGTGGTGCTCTTGCGCTCGGCCGGCATTCCGGCCCGCTGGGTAAAGGGTTATACGTCCGGCGAATACAAAGAAGCAGGAAACAAAAATGGCAGCATCTACGAAGTGACAAATAACAATGCCCATTCCTGGGTAGAGGTGTATTTCCCGGAACAGGGCTGGGTTACATTTGAGCCGACTAAAGGGTTTACAAATCCGGCCCAATTTACTTCTTCTGAAACAAAGGACTCCGGCAGCGATAACAGCAGCTCGCTGAAGAAAACAAAAGAGAAACAGAAAGAAGAGAAAAAACAGCCGCAAAAAGAGGTAAACCAAAAGGAAAAGCGGGAGTCGGCTGTTTCTAAAAAGCCGTCCGCTTCGCATACAAATGCCGGTGCAGGCTGGTATGCAGCGCTTGTGGTTCTTGCAGTCCTCCTGGTGGCAGCGGTATTGCTGTATGCTTTCCGTTCGTTATGGATTCCTGTTTTCGCTGTGAGGAAATTGAAGCGGCGCAGCGATCAGCACGCGTTTTTTGAGGCATATGGCGCACTGCTGAAACAACTGAAGAGAAAAGGACTGCCGAAACGAGACAGTGAAACGCTGCGTGATTATGCGAAAAGAATCGATGAAAAATACGACATAGAAGACATGTCAAAGCTGACATTAAGCTATGAAAGGGCGCTTTACAGAAATGAAGATTCTTCGGCGCTATGGAATGATTCGAGAGAGTTATGGGAAAATTTAATTAAAAGAAGATGGTCTTGACCACTTATCGACGTGTTGTTAGAATTAGTGAATATTATCGGAGTCTGGGAGCGAGTTGGCCTGACTCCGGCAAACGGCCTTGCCAAAGAGGGCGGAGCGAGCTTCATATCTGTCCTCGTTTTTTTCTGTGTCAAAAAACTTAGAGGAGATTAGGTGACAACCATGACAAAGTTAGTGAATGAAATGATTCTTGTCCTTGATTTCGGCAGTCAGTATAACCAGCTGATTACACGCCGTATCCGTGAATTCGGTGTATACAGCGAGCTGCATCCACATACATTGACGGCTGAAGAAATTAAAAAAATGAATCCAAAAGGAATTATTTTATCCGGCGGTCCAAACAGTGTGTATGATGAAAACTCTTTCCGCTGTGACGAGAAAATCTTCGAGCTTGATATTCCTGTATTGGGAATTTGCTACGGCATGCAGCTGATGACTCATTACCTTGGCGGTAAAGTTGAAGCGGCAAGCCAGCGTGAATACGGAAAAGCAAACATCCACATCGAAGGCACACCTGATTTGTTCAGAGATCTTCCGAATGAACAAGTGGTTTGGATGAGCCACGGCGATTTGGTTGTAGAAGTTCCTGAAGGCTTCACTGTTGACGCGACAAGCCATCACTGCCCGAACTCAGCAATGAGCAAAGTAGACAAAAAATGGTACGGCGTTCAGTTCCACCCGGAAGTGCGCCACTCTGAATACGGCAATGATCTTCTGAAAAACTTTGTATTCGGTGTTTGCGAATGCGAAGGCGAATGGTCAATGGAGAACTTTATCGAAATCGAAATGCAAAAAATCCGTGAAACGGTCGGAGACAAACAGGTTCTTTGCGCGCTAAGCGGCGGCGTTGATTCCTCTGTTGTTGCTGTTTTGATTCATAAAGCGATCGGCGACCAGCTGACTTGTATCTTTGTAGACCATGGTCTTCTCCGTAAAGGCGAAGCTGAGGGTGTTATGAAAACATTCAGCGAAGGCTTTAACATGAACGTGATTAAAGTAGACGCACAAGATCGATTCTTAAATAAACTAAAAGGCGTTTCTGATCCTGAGCAAAAACGCAAAATCATCGGTAATGAATTCATTTACGTATTCGATGATGAAGCGGACAAGCTCAAAGGCATCGACTACCTTGCACAAGGTACGCTTTACACAGATATCATCGAGAGCGGTACCGCAACGGCGCAAACGATCAAATCTCACCACAATGTCGGCGGGCTTCCTGAAGACATGCAGTTTGAGCTGATCGAGCCGTTAAACACGCTCTTCAAAGACGAAGTGCGCGCGCTTGGCACAGAGCTCGGCATTCCGGATGAAATCGTGTGGCGCCAGCCGTTCCCAGGACCGGGACTCGGAATCCGCGTTCTTGGCGAAGTAACAGAAGAAAAACTAGAAATCGTTCGTGAATCAGATGCAATCTTGCGTGAAGAAATTGCAAATCACGGCTTAGAGCGTGATATCTGGCAATACTTCACTGTTCTTCCTGACATCCGCAGCGTTGGTGTTATGGGTGACGCAAGAACATATGATTACACAATCGGAATCCGCGCCGTTACATCAATCGACGGCATGACATCTGACTGGGCGCGTATCCCGTGGGATGTGCTTGAAGTCATTTCGACACGTATCGTAAACGAAGTGAAGCACATTAACCGCGTGGTGTACGATATTACAAGCAAGCCGCCTGCGACGATTGAGTGGGAATAAGTAAATAACAATGAGAAAAACGTCCCTTTTTCAAAAGGGGCGTTTTTTGTTAACTTTTTGAAACCGTTTCGGCAGTTTTCGTATCTAACAACATAGGAGGTGGATAAGGTGAAGGAAGAAAGATTGATTACAAAGGCGAGAAAAGGAAATGCTCGGGCCTTTGAAAAGCTTATGCTGGCACATCAGGAAACTTTATATAAAACCGCTTATCTTTATTTAAGAAATAAAGAAGATGCACTTGATGCTGTACAGGAAACAGCTTATAAAGCTTTTATCAGTATAGAAAAACTAAAAGAGCCAAAGTATTTTTTAACGTGGCTTACTCGAATATTGATTCATACCATTTTTGCCATGAATAAAAAGAAAGGAGATTTGGTTCCATTTGAGAAACATCATGATGCTGGAACCAATCAAGCAAATATTGAGGAATACATAGACTTGCGAAATGCGATTGATTTACTTGATGAACATGTTCAGCTCACGATACAGCTCTATTATTTTCAAGATTATTCGATTTCAATGATAGCTGAACAAACAGGAATGGCAGAAGGCACAATTAAAACCCATTTACATAGAGCGAGAAAAGCATTGAAACAGGAGCTGGAAAAGGAGGATCAAAACAAATGGACAAACACCAAATGAAGCAGATATTTGATGACATTGAAGTGCCTAAGACAGCGCTAAAAAAAGCAATACATCAAGCTGTTGTTCGTGCTGAAAATGTGAGTAACACAAGGCGCCGTTTTAAATGGGCACGAACTATTACAAATGGAATCGCTGTTGCTGCTGTGGTAGGTATACTGTATTTAACGTCCGGTCTTTTTCTGCCTTCTGTAAACAAAGCGATGGGGAGCATACCCATTGTCGGCCAAATTTATAAGGAGTTTCAAGATAAAGTTGGCCTATCATTGTTTAAAAGCAATCTGGTCACAGCTTTGAATGAAAAAGCTGAGTCAAGGGGAATCACTGTTTCGGTAAACAGCTCGTATTACGATGCCGGGCAGCTTGTGTATAACTTTACTGTTGATAACCTCCAGTCTGATGAAAAAGAGCTCAGTTATAATGTGAGTAAAGCGAGTTTTAACAATAATTTTTCAATTAACTACGATTCCTTAATGCTCAAAAAATTAAATAACAAACAATATGCTGGTCAATTAAGGCTTTATACAAAAGGGACAGAAATAAATAATGGGGATACCGTGCCTTTTGTGATTACTCACATCAATGAAATACAGGGAAATTGGAGATTCAAACTGCCTATTACCAAAAAGAATGCTAGTTATTTAGAAAGCTCGAAAGTGGTATCAGTGCAACACAATCGTTATCAATTTTCCAATATTCAAGTGGAGAACGGAAAGCTCGGATCTGTCCTTCAATTTACAATCGATTATCAAGGCGTAGCAAAGCATGATACGGTTGAAATTAACGAAGTCAAAGATGATTTAGGGAACACATATGAGATGACAGCGTCAAACATCCAACTTGGAGACCGCAAAAAAGTAAACGAGAGAACGGTAAGAGCAAAAGGACAAACACAGTTAGAATCACCAATTAATCCAAAGGCAAAAAAGCTAACATTAATAGCAAATATTAAATCTGAGGCAGAGGACAGTGAAATCGTCCCGCTAAATGCAGAGATGCCGTTTCATATTTCAGAAACAAACCATCAAAACATAGGGATTGAAATCAATAACATTAACCAAAAAGGGAGGAAAGTATTGGTTCATTATCGCTTCACTGGAATTGATACCTCAAGCATGAATGAAAATGACTTAGTGAATATCGGTGAAACGATTGGCCTTGGTGATTCGAAAAAAATGCAATCTTGGCCTGATCCAGTGGGTGATTATGAAGAAGGTTATTATTTGAAAGCAAATATAGCTAAAGTGAAAAATATGAACAAAGCGGAAATGGTATCTACTTTTGAACTTGATGATGATTATAATGATAAGCTGTCTTTAAAGCATTTTGAGTTTAATGAGTACGGCTTGTATATTGATAAGAGCGTTTTAAATCACCTGATTCAACAAAAGCCAATCTCGTTTACTGTACCAGTTCATCAGGTGAGTCAGCCTACCGAAAAAAAATAATCATAAGTCGAAAAGCCGTATGTTGTCATACATACGGTTTTTATCATTGTTGCCCATTTAGTCAATAGACGAATAAACCAATTTTTTTAATAAGTAATGTTCGTTATTTATATTGTCATTTCAAAATGAACTTGGTACAATAGACACAGAAATCAAATAAGATGAATTCGTATAATCGCGGGGATATGGCTCGCAAGTTTCTACCAAGCTACCGTAAATGGCTTGACTACGTAAACATTTCTTTCGTTTGATATAAATAAAACACGTTTATTTATTCGAACTGAAATCCGTCTGTAGTCAAGCGTCCCAAAATTATTGGGGCGTTTTTTATTTGGCGATTTCAGGGCAGGATAAATAGCAAAGAGTGAAGGGAGTCAAATAGCTTGAAAAAGTATTTTCAGTTTGATGAGCTGGGCACCAGCTATCGCAATGAAATCATTGGCGGATTAACGACTTTTTTGTCTATGGCATATATTTTGTTCGTCAATCCGATTACGCTTGCTTTGGACAGCGTGAAAGATTTTCCGGAGGCGCTGAGAATTGACCAAGGTGCGGTCTTTACGGCGACAGCGCTGGCGTCTGCAGCAGGATGTATCTTAATGGGATTAATAGCGAGATATCCGATCGCCATCGCGCCCGGTATGGGGCTGAATGCGTTTTTTGCGTTTTCTGTTGTCCTTGGTATGGGCATTTCATGGCAGGCAGCTTTGTCTGGTGTTTTTATTTCAGGTCTTATTTTCGTTGCTCTTTCTTTAACAGGTTTTCGTGAAAAAATCATCAACGCCATTCCGCCTGAGCTGAAATTAGCAGTCGGTGCGGGGATCGGCCTGTTTATTACATTCGTTGGCCTACAAGGATCAGGAATCATTACTGCAAATCCTTCTACGCTCGTCACGATCGGAAACATTCACAGCGGTCCTGTGCTGTTAACCATTTTCGGTGTGATTGTAACAGTTATTTTAATGGTGCTTCGCGTGAACGCAGGCGTGTTTATCGGGATGCTGTTAACAGCGGTTGCCGGCATGATTTTCGGTTTGGTTCCGGTTCCGACTCAGATTATCGGCAGTGTGCCGAGCCTTGCGCCGACTTTCGGACAAGCGTGGATTCACCTTCCTGATATTTTCTCCGTACAAATGCTGATCGTTATTTTAACATTCTTGTTTGTCGGATTTTTTGATACAGCTGGTACACTTGTTGCTGTGGCAACACAAGCTGGTTTAATGAAGGAAAACAAATTGCCGCGAGCGGGCCGTGCGCTTTTAGCTGATTCATCTTCGATTGTGATCGGTGCTGTGCTTGGTACGTCTACAACAACTTCTTACGTGGAATCAAGCTCAGGTGTCGCTGCGGGTGCCCGTTCAGGATTTGCCGCAATTGTAACAGGGATTCTCTTTTTACTGGCCACGTTTTTCTCGCCGCTCCTATCGGTCGTCACGTCAAATGTAACAGCGCCGGCGCTTATTATTGTTGGTGCATTGATGGTGGCGCCGCTTGGCAAAATCGCTTGGGATAAGTTCGAGGTGGCCGTTCCTGCTTTCCTTACCATGATCATGATGCCGTTAACGTACAGCATTGCAACTGGTATTGCCATCGGATTTATTTTCTATCCGATTACGATGGTGTGCAAAGGAAAAGCCAAAGAGGTTCATCCAATCATGTACGGGCTGTTTGTTGTATTTGTCCTGTACTTTATCTTCTTAAAATAAGGAATGAAAAACCAGCTGCCGGTGCAGCTGGTTTTTTTGTTGCAAAAGATAAAACCATTTCATACGATATACCGTCATGTAGATGTGAAGCCATGCTTTACTTAAATGGAAATGACTTGACTGTTCAGGAAGGCTTCGGTACCTTATATAAGTGTTTTATTTTCTTGCTGAATGGTATTCCGCCGTATTTTTTTGATAGGAGTTGCTGACATGACGGAAGAAAGAAAAGAAACGTTTGAAGAAGAAATTAACCAGAGTGAAAGAATAGATGCAGATGAAGAACCGCTATCGAGAATGTCTAGAAAGGCAAGCCGCCAAAGCAAGCAGAAGCAAAAACAAAAGCAGAAACCGCGCCAGGAACGCGGTGAATCGGCTGTTAAAGACAAGCTTGCGTCTGTATGGGCAGCCATCAACAGATACTGCGGTTTTGCATTCTCGATTTTAAAATCACCGGCGAAAACCGTCATAGCGGATGGTTTTTCTCATTATAAGTACGGTCTGATTTCAATGCTTATATTCAGTGTGATCTTTTCAATTGGGAACTGGTTTCAGTTAAAGGCGAGCTGGAACCGGCCGCTCGGTTTCGGAGAACGCCATCATGCTTTCTATGACGGGTTTTTAGTTGTTCTAGTGTATTTGCTGATCTTTTTCGCGGTAATGGTCTTTGCTATATGGGCTGTCTCCCGCTACATGATGAAGCAGAAGGTGACGTTCAGAGAAGCGGCTGCCGTATTGGGTTCATTGCTTGTACCGGTGATAGCTGTTTCAATTATATGGCTGATCTTTGCGATCGTGAATATCCCGATGCTGACAGTTCTGTTTACGGTGCTGATCCTGTTTTCCATCTTTTTTATCATCGCGCTGTATGTACAGCGGGTGTACCAGGCGGCAGAAGATGCGCCGATTGATTATATCTATTGTGTATTGGCGGTGGTGGCGGTAGCCCTGCTGTTTACGGCAGTGACTTGGCCGTTTATTTCTGAATATTTCACAGCATCGCTGATTCCGCTTTAATGAAAAAACCGGCTCAAAGCAGCCGGTTTTTTCATGTCACACTTTTTACAAATATATCTAAAAAACATAGTTGATTTGTAGGATTAACCCGTGTATGATGGGGAAAATGCTGTAAACGTCCAGCGCAAAAACCTTTATATTGAAGGAGGATGATGGACATGGCTGAAGTACTTCGCCGCGCAATTAATCAAAAGAAGCAATTTTTAAAAACCAAATTACTGCTCTCGGAATTTTATCAGGGAAGAGGGGAACAGCTGGCTCACTACACGCTTAGTGAGCTTGAGAAAGAATACAAGTCCCTTCTGAAAATGAAAAAAGAGATCTGACAATAGATGAGAAGAGGTGAGTCTGCTGAAAAGCGGGCTTTTTTTGATTTTGAAAAGGTGAGAAAGCGGGTAAACTACTACTGTTTAACCTCATAAAGCGTGTCGAAATATTTTCCTTAGGCTTTGGGCCTCGGCTCATTGTAAACGACTCATTTCTCTAGTAGAATATGAATGCTTTATGCAAGCTGAAGAGTAGGGGGATGAAATAAAATGATGCAAACCATCTTATCAAATGGGATAGCCATGGTTCTCATAATTCTCATTATTAATATTGTCTATGTGTCATTTTTTACGATAAGAATGATATTAACGCTGAAAGGACAGCGTTATTTAGCGGCCGGCATCAGCACGATTGAAATACTGGTTTATGTGACAGGGCTGAGTCTTGTGCTTGACAACCTAGACCAGATTCAAAACGTGATCGCGTACGCGCTCGGTTACGGTCTTGGCGTGATTGTCGGCATGAAAATAGAAGAAAAATTGGCGCTTGGCTATATTATGGTCAACGTCATTACGAAGGAGCTCGATCTTGATCTTCCGAAGCAGCTCCGTGAAAAAGGCTACGGCGTGACAAACTGGGTGGCCGGCGGACTTGAAGGTGACCGTACAGCCCTTCAGATTCTGACGCCGAGAAGATATGAACTCCAGCTATATGATACGATTAAAACACTTGATTCAAAGGCCTTTATTATTGCGTACGAACCAAAAACAATCCACGGGGGCTTCTGGGTCAAAGCGGTTAAGAAGAGGAGAATTAAAGAATAATGGCAAAGCCGAAGAAGAAAAAGTTTGAAGTGACAGAGCAGCAAACGATTGATGCGGTGCTTCAGCAAATGAAAGAAGAAGGTTATCTGCCTGTAAGGCGAATGGAAGAGCCTATTTTTATGGAAAAAAAGGAAAATGGGTCAATTCAGATCGTTCCGTGCGGGAAAAAAATCGTATTTGAAGGGAAATTGATCTAAAACACGAACATTATTAGAATGAATTTTTGTATCGTTCGATAATATCGTTGACATTATCCATGTCCGTTGTTAAGATAAACATGAAATCAAAACACGACCTCATATAATCTTGGGAATATGGCCCATAAGTTTCTACCCGGCAACCGTAAATTGCCGGACTATGCAGGAAAGTGATCGATAAAACTGACATGGATATATCGCAGAAGCGAACGACTGACGATACATGTACCATGCCCGGTTTGTATTGCTTCCTCATAAGTGCAATGCAAATTCGGGTATTTTTTATTTTCTGAAAACTAAAGCATTAGAAGGTGGGAACAGAATGCAGCCGCTAGTAGGAATCATCATGGGAAGCACTTCCGATTGGGAGACAATGAAACACGCATGCGACATACTTGACGAACTTAATGTTCCATACGAAAAAAAGGTCGTTTCCGCTCACAGGACGCCTGATTTCATGTTTGAATACGCTGAAACCGCCAGAGAAAGAGGCATCAAGGTGATTATCGCCGGTGCCGGAGGAGCGGCGCATCTGCCGGGGATGACGGCGGCGAAAACAACGCTTCCGGTCATTGGAGTGCCGGTTCAGTCCAAGGCGCTGAACGGCATGGATTCACTGCTATCCATCGTCCAAATGCCTGGAGGCGTACCTGTTGCGACGACAGCCATAGGCAAAGCTGGCGCAGTGAACGCAGGCCTGTTAGCGGCGCAAATTTTGTCAGCTTTTGACGAAGATCTTGCCCGTAAGCTGGATGAGAGAAGAGAAAATACAAAACAGACGGTGTTAGAAAGCAGTGATCAGCTTGTCTAAACAAATCATCTATCCGGGAGCTGTAATCGGCATAATTGGCGGCGGCCAGCTTGGGAAAATGATGGCTGTATCCGCCAAACAAATGGGGTATAAAGTCGCGGTCGTTGATCCTGTGAAAGATTCGCCGTGCGGGCAGGTTGCGGATGTCGAAATTACCGCTCATTATAATGACCGTGAAGCGATTCGACAATTGGCTGAAATCAGCGATATCATCACATATGAGTTTGAAAACATTGACTATGATGCGCTGCATTGGCTGAAAGACCATGCGTATCTCCCGCAAGGAAGTGAGCTGCTGCTCATTACCCAAAACCGTGAAACAGAGAAAAAAGCAATTCAAGCCGCGGGCTGTGAAGTCGCCCCGTACAGCATAGTCAAAACACAGAAGGAATTGAAACAGGCGGTACAGGAGCTCGGGTTACCCGCAGTGCTGAAAACATGCCGCGGCGGGTACGACGGCAAAGGCCAATTTGTGATAAAAAAAGAGGCGCAAATGGAGCAGGCAGCCGCTCTTTTAGAACACGGAACCTGTATTCTTGAAAGCTGGGTTTCTTTTAAAATGGAATTGTCAGTGATTGTCGTCAGATCGGTAAACGGAGAAGTTTCAACATTTCCGGCAGCTGAAAACATTCACCACAACAATATTCTTTTCCAAAGCATTGTGCCTGCACGGGTCGGGGAAGAGATTCAGCAGAAGGCTGCTGAGCTGGCCGTTAAGCTTGCTGATGAGCTCAATCTTGTTGGGCCGCTTGCTGTTGAGATGTTCCTGACAGAGGACGGAGAGCTTTTGGTTAATGAACTGGCGCCAAGACCGCACAATTCTGGGCATTATACGCTGGACCTTTGCGAGACGAGCCAGTTTGAACAGCATATCAGAGCGGTATGCGGGCTCCCGCTTGGCAAGACAGATTTGCTGAAGCCGGGCATGATGGTGAATCTTCTCGGCAATGAAGTAAAGCTTGTTGAGGAAGACCCGGATCTTTTAAAAGAGGCAAAGCTATATATATATGGAAAACATGAAATCAAAAAAGGCCGCAAAATGGGGCATATTACATTTATGAAGCAGCCTGAAGACGAATGGATTCAGGAGATCACAAATAAATGGATGAATAGAGACGGAGGACAAGCAGAATGATCGAACGTTATTCAAGACCTGAAATGTCTGCGATTTGGACGGACGAAAACAGATTTCAAGCATGGCTGGAGGTAGAGATTCTTGCCTGTGAAGCGTGGGCAGAGCTTGGCGTCATTCCGAAAGAAGATGTAAAAGTTATGCGCGAGAACGCGTCATTTGACATCAACCGCATTTTAGAAATCGAAAAGGACACGCGCCATGACGTTGTCGCTTTTACACGCGCCGTTTCCGAATCACTGGGCGAAGAAAGAAAATGGGTGCACTACGGCTTAACGTCAACTGATGTTGTTGATACGGCTCTTTCCTACTTATTAAAACAGGCAAACGATATTCTGCTCAAGGATCTTGAGAGATTTGTTGACATTATTAAAGAAAAAGCAAAAGAACATAAATACACAGTCATGATGGGGCGCACACACGGCGTACACGCTGAGCCTACAACATTCGGCTTAAAACTTGCGCTTTGGCATGAAGAAATGAAACGTAATCTTGAGCGTTTTAAACAAGCCAAAGCAGGCATCGAGGTTGGAAAGATTTCCGGCGCTGTCGGCACATATGCGAACATTGATCCATTTGTTGAGCAATATGTCTGTGAGAAGCTCGGATTGAAAGCAGCACCAATTTCAACTCAAACCCTTCAGCGTGACCGTCATGCTGACTATATGGCAACACTTGCTTTAATCGCGACAAGCATCGAGAAATTCGCTGTGGAAATCCGCGGATTGCAAAAGAGTGAAACACGTGAAGTTGAGGAATTTTTCGCGAAAGGGCAAAAGGGTTCATCTGCAATGCCGCATAAACGAAATCCGATCGGCTCTGAAAACATGACAGGCATGGCGCGCGTGATCCGCGGCTACATGATGACAGCTTACGAAAATGTTCCATTATGGCATGAGCGCGATATTTCTCATTCTTCAGCAGAACGGATTATTCTTCCGGATGCGACAATTGCGCTGAACTATATGCTGAACCGCTTCTCCAACATCGTGAAAAACTTAACGGTCTTCCCGGAAAACATGAAGCGCAACATGGACCGCACTCTAGGCCTTATCTATTCTCAGCGTGTGCTGCTTGCTTTGATCGACACAGGCCTGACACGTGAAGAAGCCTATGATACTGTTCAGCCGAAAGCAATGGAAGCGTGGGAAAAACAAGTGCCGTTCCGTGAGCTTGTGGAAGCGGAAGAGAAAATTACGTCACGTCTTTCTCCGGAAAAAATTGCTGACTGCTTTGATTACAACTACCATCTGAAAAATGTTGATCTGATCTTTGAACGTTTAGGTTTAGCATAGAAGAAGCTTTTAGCGGCTTCTTCTAAGCTGCCGCAGTTTGAAAATTCCCAACATTCGGGTTAGGAGGCCTTCCGTGAATATTGTGAAGAATGAACTTTTATATGAAGGAAAAGCAAAAAAGATTTACAAAACCGATGACGAAAACACGCTGTATGTTGTGTATAAAGACTCCGCCACTGCCTTTAACGGCGAGAAAAAAGCAGAAATCAGCGGAAAAGGACGCTTAAATAACGAGATTTCAAGCTTGATTTTCAAACATCTTCATACAAAGGGCATTAACAATCACTTTATCGAGCGCATTTCGGAAACGGAGCAGCTCATTCAAAAGGTAACGATCGTGCCGCTTGAAGTCGTCGTCAGAAATGTTGTGGCAGGAAGCATGTCCAAACGTCTCGGCATTCCAGAAGGCACGGAACTTGAACAGCCGATTATCGAGTTTTACTACAAGGATGACGCGCTGGGTGATCCGCTCATCACCGAAGATCATATTTGGCTTTTGAAGGCGGCGACTCCTGAGCAGGTAGAGACCATTAAGTCCATTACAAAAACAGTAAATGAAGAGCTTCAAAGCATTTTCGACGATTGTCATGTCAGATTAATAGATTTCAAGCTTGAATTCGGTTTAGATGCAGAAGGGCAAGTGCTTTTGGCGGATGAAATTTCTCCTGACACATGCCGCTTGTGGGATAAAGAAACGAACGAAAAGCTTGACAAAGATTTATTCAGACGCAATCTGGGAAGCTTAACCGACGCATACGAAGAGATTTTCAAAAGACTGGGAGGCATTCATCATGTATAAAGTAAAAGTTTATGTCAGCTTAAAAGAAAGTGTACTAGATCCACAAGGGAGCGCTGTCCAGCATGCCTTGCACAGTATGACTTACAACGAAGTTCAAGATGTGCGCATCGGGAAATACATGGAGCTTACCATTGAAAAATCTGACCGTGATCTTGACGTGCTAGTGAAAGAAATGTGCGAAAAACTTCTTGCAAATACAGTGATTGAAGATTACAGATATGAAGTTGAGGAGGTAGTCGCACAGTGAAATTTGCGGTGATTGTGTTACCCGGCTCCAACTGTGATATCGATATGTATCATGCTGTAAAGGATGAGCTCGGCCATGAAGTGGAATACGTCTGGCATGAGGAAACAAGTCTTGACGGCTTCGACGGCGTGTTAATTCCGGGAGGATTTTCTTACGGCGATTACTTAAGATGCGGCGCCATCGCCCGATTTGCGAATATTATGCCAGCTGTCAAACAGGCGGCGGCTGAAGGAAAACCTGTTCTTGGCGTCTGCAACGGATTCCAGATTTTACAGGAGCTTGGGCTTCTGCCAGGCGCAATGAGACGCAACAAAGATTTGAAGTTCATTTGCCGTCCGGTTGAATTGATTGTGCAGAACGACGAAACATTATTCACAGCTTCCTACGAAAAGGGACAATCGATTACAATCCCGGTTGCCCATGGTGAAGGGAATTTCTACTGTGATGACGAGACGCTTGCTTCATTAAAGGAAAACAATCAAATTGCTTTCACATACGGCTCTAATATTAATGGAAGTGTCAGCGACATTGCCGGTGTCGTGAATGAGAAAGGCAATGTATTAGGCATGATGCCTCACCCTGAACGCGCGGTCGATGAACTGCTTGGAAGCGCCGACGGTCTTAAATTGTTCCAGTCTATCGTGAAAAATTGGAGGGAAACTCATGTCACTACTGCTTGAACCAAGTAAAGAACAAATAAAAGAAGAGAAACTATATCAGCAAATGGGTGTCAGTGATGATGAGTTTGCATTGATAGAATCCATTCTTGGAAGATTGCCGAACTACACTGAAATCGGAATTTTTTCTGTCATGTGGTCTGAGCATTGCAGCTACAAAAACTCAAAGCCGATTTTGCGTAAATTCCCGACAAGCGGCGAGCGTGTGCTGCAGGGGCCGGGGGAAGGCGCCGGAATCGTTGATATCGGTGATAACCAAGCGGTTGTCTTCAAAATTGAATCACATAACCACCCATCAGCTCTAGAGCCTTACCAAGGCGCTGCCACTGGCGTAGGCGGAATCATCCGTGACGTATTCTCGATGGGTGCCCGTCCAATCGCTGTATTGAACTCTCTTCGATTTGGTGAACTGACTTCACCGCGAGTGAAGTACTTGTTTGAAGAAGTAGTAGCGGGTATCGCCGGATACGGCAACTGTATCGGCATCCCGACAGTCGGCGGAGAGGTGCAATTTGACAGCAGCTATGAAGGAAATCCGCTTGTCAACGCTATGTGCGTCGGTTTAATCAATCATGAAGACATCAAAAAAGGCCAGGCGAAGGGTGTCGGCAATACCGTAATGTACGTAGGAGCGAAAACCGGGCGTGACGGAATCCACGGCGCTACGTTTGCTTCTGAAGAGATGTCAGACTCATCTGAAGAAAAGCGTTCTGCTGTCCAAGTCGGCGATCCGTTTATGGAGAAGCTTTTGCTTGAAGCATGTCTGGAAGTCATCCAATGCGACGCCTTAGTCGGCATTCAGGATATGGGAGCTGCCGGTTTAACAAGCTCAAGTGCAGAAATGGCAAGTAAAGCCGGCTCTGGTATTGAAATGAACCTTGACCTGATTCCTCAGCGCGAAACAGGCATGAGCGCGTATGAAATGATGCTTTCTGAATCACAGGAACGGATGCTTTTGGTCATCGAGCGCGGACGTGAGCAGGAAATCATCGATATTTTTGACAAGTACGATCTTGAAGCGGTTTCTGTCGGACGTGTGACAGATGATAAAATGCTTCGCCTGACACACAAAGGAGAGGTTGTGTGCGAGCTGCCTGTTGATGCCTTGGCAGAAGAAGCACCGGTTTACCATAAGCCTTCTCAAGAGCCTGCTTACTATCGCGAGTTTTTGGAAACGGACGTTCCCGCCCCGCAAATTGAAGATGCGAATGAAACGCTGAAGGCGCTTCTTCAGCAGCCGACGATTGCGAGCAAAGAGTGGGTTTACGACCAGTATGACTACATGGTGCGCACGAATACAGTTGTCGCTCCCGGGTCTGATGCTGGTGTTCTCAGAATCCGCGGAACGAAAAAGGCGCTGGCGATGACGACAGACTGTAACGCGCGTTATCTCTATCTTGATCCTGAAGTCGGCGGGAAAATTGCTGTCGCTGAAGCGGCACGCAATATCATTTGCTCTGGTGCAGAACCGCTTGCAGTCACAGATAACCTTAACTTCGGAAACCCTGAGAAGCCGGAAATCTTCTGGCAGATCGAAAAAGCGGCTGACGGCATCAGCGAGGCGTGCAATGTTCTCAGCACACCGGTTATCGGCGGTAACGTATCGCTTTATAACGAATCAAACGGCACGGCGATCTATCCGACACCTGTTATCGGCATGGTCGGCTTAATTGAAGATACAGCACACATTACAACACAGCATTTCAAACAAGCGGGCGATCTTGTGTACGTGATCGGCGAAACAAAACCAGAGTTTGCCGGAAGCGAGCTGCAAAAAATGACAGAAGGCCGCATTTACGGCAAAGCGCCGCAAATCAATCTTGATGTCGAACTGTCACGCCAAAGAGCACTGCTTGAAGCGATTAAAAAAGGCTTCGTTCAATCTGCGCATGATGTGTCTGAAGGCGGCCTAGGCGTAGCGATTGCGGAAAGTGTCATGACGACGGAAAACCTTGGCGCTAACGTAACTGTTGCAGGGGAAGCAGCGTTATTATTCTCTGAATCTCAATCCCGCTTCGTTGTTTCAGTGAAAAAAGAACACCAAGCAGCGTTTGAAGCAGCTGTAAAAGATGCGGTTCATATTGGTGAGGTAACGGCTGACGGAATTCTGGCGATTCAAAACCAAGACGGACAACAAATGATTCATGCGCAAACGAAAGAGCTTGAACGCGCATGGAAAGGAGCTATCCCATGCTTGCTGAAATCAAAGGCTTAAATGAAGAATGCGGCGTATTTGGGATTTGGGGGCATGAAGAAGCCCCGCAGATCACATATTACGGTCTCCATAGCCTTCAGCACCGAGGACAGGAAGGTGCGGGCATCGTAGCGACTGATGGTGAAAAACTGACGGCGCACAAAGGCCAAGGGCTGATCACTGAAGTATTTCAAAATGGCGAACTCAGCAAAGTAAAGGGAAAAGGCGCTATCGGGCACGTTCGGTACGCAACGGCTGGAGGCGGCGGATACGAAAATGTTCAGCCGCTCCTCTTCCGTTCCCAAAACAACGGCAGCCTGGCGCTTGCTCATAACGGAAACCTTGTCAACGCCACTCAGCTGAAGCAGCAGCTCGAAAATCAAGGGAGCATCTTCCAAACCTCTTCGGATACAGAGGTTTTGGCCCATCTGATCAAAAGAAGCGGCCACTTCACACTGAAGGATCAAATTAAAAACTCGCTTTCCATGCTGAAAGGCGCCTACGCGTTTCTGATCATGACAGAAACCGAAATGATTGTCGCGCTTGACCCGAACGGGCTTAGACCGCTGTCGATCGGCATGATGGGCGACGCTTATGTGGTCGCATCAGAAACATGCGCATTTGACGTCGTCGGCGCAACGTACCTTCGTGAGGTAGAACCGGGTGAGATGCTGATCATCAATGATGAAGGCATGAAATCAGAGCGTTTTTCCATGAATATCAACCGTTCTATTTGCAGCATGGAGTACATTTATTTCTCCAGACCAGACAGCAATATTGACGGTATTAATGTGCACAGTGCCCGTAAAAACCTTGGAAAAATGCTGGCTCAGGAATCCGCAGTTGAAGCTGACGTCGTAACCGGGGTTCCAGATTCCAGTATTTCAGCGGCAATCGGCTATGCAGAGGCAACAGGCATTCCGTATGAGCTCGGCTTAATCAAAAACCGGTATGTTGGCAGAACGTTTATTCAGCCGTCTCAAGCTCTGCGTGAGCAAGGCGTCAGAATGAAGCTGTCTGCGGTGCGCGGGGTTGTAGAAGGCAAACGCGTCGTGATGGTGGATGATTCGATCGTACGCGGAACAACTAGCCGCCGGATTGTCACGATGCTGAGAGAAGCGGGTGCGACAGAGGTGCATGTGAAAATCAGTTCACCGCCGATCGCCCATCCGTGCTTTTATGGCATTGACACTTCCACACATGAAGAACTGATCGCGTCTTCGCATTCTGTTGAAGAAATCCGTCAGGAAATCGGAGCTGATACCCTCTCATTTTTGAGTGTGGAAGGGCTGCTGAAAGGCATCGGCAGAAAATACGATGACTCGAATTGCGGACAGTGTCTCGCTTGCTTTACAGGAAAATATCCGACTGAAATTTACCAGGATACAGTGCTTCCTCATGTGAAAGAAGCAGTATTAACCAAATAAAACTTGAAAATGACATAAAGGCAGCGCAGTTCGGCTGCCTTTCTCTTTCTGCCCTCTTTAGGGGAGATATTTTGAAAAGCGCCTTAAAGGAGTGAATAGGATGTCTGAAGCATATAAAAACGCAGGAGTTGACATCGAAGCCGGATATGAAGCTGTAAAACGAATGAAAAAACACGTGGAGCGCACGAAACGGCTTGGCGTTATGGGCAGCCTTGGCGGTTTTGGCGGCATGTTTGACCTGTCTGAGCTTTCTTATCAAAAGCCAGTTCTCATTTCGGGAACGGACGGTGTCGGCACAAAATTAAAGCTCGCTTTTTCCATGGATAAGCATGACACGATTGGCGTGGACGCTGTTGCGATGTGCGTCAATGACGTGCTGGCACAAGGTGCAGAGCCGCTGTTTTTCCTCGATTATTTAGCGGTTGGCAAAGCGGACCCTGTGAAAATTGAACAGATTGTACAAGGTGTGGCGGACGGCTGTGAGCAGTCAGGTTCAGCCTTAGTCGGCGGCGAGACGGCTGAAATGCCGGGGCTCTATACAGCTGATGAATACGATATTGCCGGTTTCTCAGTCGGAGTGGCAGAAAAGGACGAAATCGTGACTGGAGATAACATCCAAGAGGGCCATCTCTTGATCGGCCTCAGCTCCAGCGGCCTTCACAGCAACGGATTTTCCCTTGTCAGAAAAGTGCTTCTGGATGATGCGGAGCTGGACCTTGATACAACATATGAGCCGTTTGAACGCCCGCTTGGCGAGGAGTTGCTTGAACCGACAAGAATTTACGTGAAGCCTGTGCTTGCCGCAGTCAAAAGCGGAAAAATTGACGGCATGGCGCACGTCACAGGCGGAGGATTTATCGAAAATATCCCGCGCATGCTTCCAGAAGGCTTAAGTGCGGAAATCGATCACGGTTCATGGCCGATCCCGCCGATTTTCTCTTTCCTGCAAGAGTACGGCAAGCTGAAGGAAGAAGACATGTTTAACGTCTTTAATATGGGGATCGGCTTTGTTTTGGCAGTCAAAGAAGAGCATTTGACAGATGTGATCGGAACGCTTGAAAGCCATGGCGAAAAAGCCTATTTGATCGGGCGTGTGAAAAAAGGCCAAGGCGTCACATTTGGCGGTGCGGCACTTTCATGAAAAAGATTGCGGTATTTGCATCAGGAAACGGTTCAAACTTCGAAGCCATCGTCACGCGTTTGAAGGAGGAGAACTGGGATGCGTCAGTAGCGCTCCTCGTTTGCGACAAACCGCAGGCGAAAGTCATCGAACGGGCGGAAGCATTCCACATTCCATCCTTTGCATTTGAGCCGAAGTCTTATGAAAACAAGGCTGCATTTGAACAAGCCATTATTGAACAGCTTCGTCTTCACGAGGTTGAATTGATTGTTCTTGCCGGTTATATGAGGCTGATCGGTGATACGCTCCTTCAAGCATATGGAGGGAAAATCATTAACATTCACCCGTCGCTTCTTCCCGCGTTTCCTGGAATCGACGCAGTCGGACAGGCGTTCCGAGCGGGTGTGAAGTTGGCCGGAATCACCGTGCATTATGTCGATGAAGGAATGGATACAGGTTCGATCATCGCTCAAAAGGCAATCGAAATTGATGAACATGATACATTGGAAACAATCGAACAGCGAATTCACAAGCTTGAGCATAAATGGTATCCGAGTGTGATTAAACAGCTATTAGGATTAAATAACAGAGGTGAAAAGGCATGACCATTAAACGTGCATTAATCAGTGTTTCAGATAAAACAAATCTCGTTCCTTTCGTAAAAGAACTGACAGAGCTTGGCGTTGAAGTCATCTCCACAGGCGGAACGAAAAAGCTTCTTCAAGAAAACGGCGTGGATGTGATCGGAATTTCTGAAGTGACAGGCTTTCCTGAAATTATGGACGGTCGGTTAAAAACCCTTCACCCGAATATTCACGGCGGTCTTCTGGCGGTTCGCGGCAATGAAGAGCATATGGCGCAGATCAATGAACACGGGATACAGCCGATTGACCTCGTTGTCGTCAACCTCTATCCATTTAAAGAAACGATTTCTAAAGAAGACGTCACGTATGAAGAAGCGATTGAAAATATTGACATCGGCGGACCTGGCATGCTGCGTGCGGCATCAAAGAACCATCAGGATGTGACGGTTATCGTCGATCCGGCCGATTACAGCCCAGTGCTGAAGCAAATCAAAGAAGAAGGCGGCGTATCCCTTCAGAAAAAACGCGAGCTCGCGGCAAAAGTATTCCGTCATACTGCGGCATATGATGCACTGATCGCTGACTATCTGACAAATGTTGTCGGTGAAAAAGAACCAGAGCAATTCACTGTAACATTTGAGAAAAAACAATCGCTTCGCTACGGAGAAAACCCGCATCAGGAAGCAACATTCTATCAAACAGCACTTCCTGTTAAAGGCTCCATTGCGCAAGCAGAACAGCTCCACGGCAAAGAGCTTTCTTACAACAATATTAAAGACGCGGACGCGGCAGTTCAAATCGTACGTGAATTCACTGAGCCGGCTGCGGTTGCCGTGAAGCATATGAATCCGTGCGGCGTAGGAACAGGAAAAACGATCGCAGAAGCGTTTGACAGAGCGTTTGAAGCGGATAAAACATCTATCTTCGGCGGCATTATCGCGCTGAACCGTGAAGTAGACAAGGCAACTGCCGAAGCGCTTCACAACATTTTCTTAGAAATCATCATTGCGCCTTCATTCAGCCAAGAAGCGCTTGACGTCCTGACTGCGAAGAAAAATCTTCGTCTGCTGACGCTTGACGTATCTGCTGCTGTTCAAAAGGAAAAACAGCTGACATCCGTTCAAGGCGGGCTGCTGATTCAAGATTTAGATATGCACGGCTTCGATGATGCGGAGATCAGCATTCCGACAAAAAGAGAGCCGAACGAGCAAGAGTGGGAAGACTTGAAGCTTGCTTGGAAAGTCGTGAAGCATGTGAAATCAAATGCGATCGTTCTCGCGAAGGACAACATGACAGTCGGCGTGGGAGCAGGCCAAATGAACCGCGTCGGATCAGCGAAAATCGCAATCGAGCAAGCAGGAGAAAAAGCGAAGGGCAGCGCGCTCGGCTCTGATGCATATTTCCCAATGCCGGATACTGTCGAAGAAGCGGCAAAAGCGGGCGTTACAGCCATCATTCAGCCAGGCGGATCGATCCGTGATGAGGATTCCATCAAAAAAGCGGATGAATACGGCATTGCCATGGTATTCACCGGCATCAGACACTTCAAACATTAAGGGGATGAAAACGACGTGAATGTATTAATTATCGGTAAAGGCGGAAGAGAGCATACGCTGGCATGGAAGGCAGCGCAAAGCAGCCTCGTCGAGAATGTATTTGCCGCTCCCGGAAATGACGGCATGGCAGCTTCCGCACAGCTTGTAAACATTGAGGAAAGCGACCACGCAGGGCTTGTCTCATTTGCAAAAGAAAATCAGGTCGCCCTGACCATTGTCGGCCCTGAGGTTCCTTTAATTGAAGGTCTGGTGGATGAATTCGAAAAAGCGGGCTTGCGTGTGTTCGGCCCGTCAAAAGCTGCGGCGATCATCGAAGGAAGCAAACAGTTCGCTAAGGATTTAATGAAGAAATACGACATTCCGACCGCAGAATACGACACGTTTACTTCCTTTGAAGAGGCGAAGGCATATGTGCAGGAAAAAGGCGCTCCAATTGTCATAAAAGCTGATGGACTCGCAGCTGGAAAAGGCGTTACTGTTGCTATGACAGAGGAAGAAGCAATTGCATGCCTGCATGATTTTCTTGAGGATGAAAAGTTCGGTGATGCGAGCGCGTCTGTTGTCATTGAAGAATACCTTTCTGGTGAAGAATTTTCTTTAATGGCCTTTGTCAAAGGAGAAAAGGTGTATCCAATGGTGATTGCCCAGGATCACAAGCGTGCGTTTGACGGAGACAAAGGCCCGAATACGGGCGGAATGGGGGCTTACTCTCCAGTTCCGCAAATTTCGGAGGAAACGGTCCGCCATGCTGTAGAAACCATCGTGAAGCCGGCCGCCAAAGCAATGGTACAAGAAGGCCGTTCCTTCACTGGCGTATTGTACGCGGGATTGATGCTCACTGAAAACGGCTCCAAGGTTATCGAATTTAATGCCCGCTTCGGCGATCCGGAAACACAGGTCGTGCTTCCGCGCATGGAATCTGATCTGGTACAGGTGCTTCTTGATCTTTTAGATGATAAGGAAGTTGATTTAAGATGGAAGGATACCGCGGCTGTTAGTGTTGTGCTTGCATCAGAAGGGTATCCGGAAAGCTACGCAAAAGGCACGCCGATCGGCAGCCTTGCTGCGGAAACTGAGCAGGTCGTGGTCTTCCATGCCGGAACGAAAGCAGAGGGCGGAGAGTTCGTTACAAACGGGGGCCGCGTCGCCAATGTGACGGCTTTTGATGAAACGTTTGAAGCGGCTAGAGAACGAGTGTACAAAGCGGTTGATGAAATATTCAAACCGGGACTCTTTTTCAGAAAAGATATTGGGGCACGCGCTTTAAAGGCTGCCCAAAAATAAGTGAGGAAAACCCGCAGATTAATCTGCGGGTTTTTTGTTACATAAAAGCGGGATGGCAGCTGGAAGAAGAAAGCACAACAAGCGTGGTTGGTTTTCCATGGGCCATCGAGGCGTCAATAAAATCTTCAAGCGTATGTACCGATTCTGTCACGACCTTTGTCACATAGCTGTACATACCCGTGATACGGTGGTTTTCTGCTACATCAGGATGCGATGTTGCAAAGGCAGCGTAGTGCTTGCAGCTTTTCGGCTCCATGAGAATAAAAGCGGTGACATGCTTGTTTAGTTTTTCGTAACAGATATTCGCGCTGTAGCCGGTAATCACTCCCTTGTCTTCAAGCTTCCTGACACGCTCCGCCGCGCTTGGTGAGCTGAGTCCGACAAGCTTTCCAAGCTCAACCATCGTTAATCTGCCATTTCGCTGCAAATGCGAGAGAATCTGAAGGTCTGTATCGTCCATTTGTCTGGCTCCTTTACATATTTAGGCGAATGAATGAAAATTCCTTTGATCATAAGGTAATGCTGTTGATTTAGCTTCATTGTAGCATATGGATGCCGTCTTATTTTTTCTATAATAAAGCCATCAATCAGAGAGGAGGCATCATGTTGCCAGAATTACAGCGCTCTATTACTTGGATACAAGGGACGGCGTTAACGATTGGGGCCGTTTTAGGCTGCGGGATATTAATTCTGCCGTCTGTAACAGCTGACGCAGCCGGCCCCGCTTCTTTATTTGTTTGGGTGTTTATGTCCTTCTTATCTTTTTTTCTTGTCGGCACGCTGGCCCGGCTTGTGAAAATAACGCCCAGCGCGGGAGGAATCACGGCTTATGTACAGCTGGCCTTTCAGAAAAAAGCCGGGGCTATTTTGGGCTGGATCATGTTAGGGTCCGTTCCGATCGGCGTTCCCATCATCGCTTTGACTGGCGCGCATTACGTCAGTTACGTCACAGAGGCGGCGGATTGGCAGGTTACATCGATTGCTGGTTGTATGCTGGCTATATCTATTTTGCTTCATATGAGAGGGATTCAACTATCCGCAAACATCAGTACACTCGTTATATGTGTCATTGTGTTTCTGCTTGTCACTTCTATTGCTGTGTCATTGCCACACGTCACGATAGCAGAATTCAAGCCGTTTCTTCCGCATGGCTGGTCTGCCGCGGGATCTGTTTCAGTTATGATTTTTTTCTCTTTTGTAGGCTGGGAAATGATTACCCCGTTGGCTGAGGAATTTCATCGCCCTGAAAAAGATGTCCCGCTCAGCTTGTTTTTGGCAGCGTCTTGTGTGGCAGGGCTGTATATCATGCTGTCATTTGTGACGGTGGGGACTCATTCATATGGAGAGAATGGAGAAATTGCATCGCTTGCCATGCTCATCTCAAAAGGAGCAGGAGAAAGCGGTGTATATGTCACGGTATGTTTAGCGCTCTTTATTACATTCGCCACCATACACGCCAATATTGCTGGTTTTTCAAGAATGGTGTACGCATTGGCGAGAGAGGGGCACATACCCGTATTTTTTGGAAAACTAAGTGCGACAAAACGTACGCCTATCCGTGTTTTGACCGCGATGGCCGCGGTGTTTGGCTTAGTGCTTGCAGCGCATGGCCTGTTTCAAATCGATTTGACGACTCTGTTGAAAGGGCCGAGCGCGGCTTTCATCGCATCTTACATATGTACATTGGCGGCTGCACTGAAACTCCTGAGCTGGAGAGATTCGGGCTGGTGGATGGCGCTCGGGGCATTTGTGGCGTGCGCAGTGATTTACTCATTCAGCGGCTGGGCGCTTCTTTATCCGGCAGTGCTGGCAGCTGCAGGATATTTCTATATGAAAACAAAGGGTGGACATAAAAAAAAGCTCGATCACGTTTCGTGATCAAGCTTTTTCATTTATCCGTTTTGCTGGCCGTTATTTCCAGAATCGCTGTTTTGAAACATGTAGGTCACAGGACAGAATCGCAGGATTCCCGAACCCGCTTTCATGGCCCCCATAAAGATGTAAAAGAGATGCATTCTGCACCAAGGTTTTTTCGTAAACTTTGCGCTCGCGGCTGACATAATCGTCAATCCGCAGGCGATTCTGAAGACGGCATTGATGAGACTGATGTTTGGCTTCATGGAAATCCGCTCCTTTTTACTTGAAAAAGTTTTTTAATTGAACCTTCAAAAATTTGTAACGTTTTTATCGTGCGTGATGAGGAAGGATGTGATACCATGAGTCTAATACATATAAAGGAGAGTATGTGAATGTCCGAACGCACCTTTAACTGGAAAAACAAAGACATCAGGGCACAGGTTGATGTTGTAGACTCAAAGCTGCTTCCAACGCTCCTTTTACGGAATGCTCTCGTCTTAAATCCATATGTAAAACAATGGCTGAAAAAAAACATTTGGATTTATCAGGACCGCATTGTTTATGTGGGTCATGAACTTCCGAATAGAGCCGAAAAAATTCATACGATTGATTGTGAAGGAAAATACATTGTGCCAGGTTATATTGAACCGCACGCACATCCTTTTCAAATATATAATCCCCAAACACTGGCGGAATATGTGTCTCAATACGGAACTACGACATTTGTGAATGATAATTTATTTTTGCTTTTGCAAAGCGGAAAAAAGAAAGCGCTTACGATTTTGAATGAACTCAAAAAGCAGCCTGTCCAGTATTTCTGGTGGTCACGCTATGACCTCCAGACAGAGGTTTTGAACGAGGACCACGTTCTTCCGTTTGATGTCAGAAAACAGTGGATTGAACATCCGGATGTCATTCAAGGCGGAGAAATGACCGGATGGCCTCGCCTTGTAGATGGTGATGATTTAATGCTCCACTGCATGCAAGCTACAAAGAAACAAAGAAAACGCATTGAAGGGCATTTTCCCGGCGCTTCTGATAAAACGCTTACAAAAATGAAGCTGTTCGGAGCGGATTGCGATCATGAAGCGATGACAGGTGATGAAGTGATGAGAAGGCTGGAACTGGGCTATTATGTTTCCCTTCGGAACTCTTCCATTCGCCCTGATGTAAGAAAAATCTTGCAGGAGCTGCATGAGAAGGGCTTCCGCTATTATGACCACTTCTTTTACACGACAGACGGCGCGACGCCGAATTTCTATAAAGGCGGCATGACAAACGAGCTGATCCGCATTGCGTTAGAAGAAGGCGTACCTGCCATTGACGCCTACAATATGGCATCATTTAATATTGCAAAGTATTACCAAATGGATGATTATTTAGGAGTTGTCGGACCTGGCAGACTGGCTTCGCTGAACATACTGGAAGACCCGCTAAATCCAAATCCCGTGACTGTTCTGTCAAAAGGGACCATCCTGCGAGAAGACGGCTGTGATTTGAAGGCGTTTACAAATATGGACTGGAACAAAGGCGGTCTTGTCCCGCTTGAGCTTTCATATGATATGACGATGGATGATTTGCAGTTTTCCATGCCGATGGGCGTGAAAATGCGGAATGCGGTCATTATGGAGCCGTATATGATTGAGATCGACAATTCGATGGAACAGCTCTCATTTGAGCATGATGAAAGTTATTTGACAATGCTTGATAAACATGGAAAATGGCGCGTCAACACAATGATAAAAGGCTTTGCCTCAAGCGTGCAGGGATTTGTTAGCTCCTTTACGACGACTGGCGATACTGTCGCGATTGGTAAAAATAAAGCGGATATGCTGCTCGCTTTCGCCCGCATGAAAGAGATCGGGGGAGGAATCGTTCTGGCGGAAAACGGGAACATTCTGTATGAAATTCCGCTTGCGCTGTGCGGCTGCGCCTCTTCAGAAGCATATGAAGTCGTGCTTGAGAAGGAACAGAAGCTGAGAGATCTTTTGACAGAAAGAGGCTACAAATTTAGTGATCCCGTCTATACGCTGCTCTTTTTGCAAAGTACGCACCTTCCGTATATACGCATTACGCCAAGAGGAATCTTCGACGTCATGAAAAAAACTGTACTCTTTCCATCGATAATGCGTTAAAATATAAAAGAGCGGGGAGCCGACATATGAAAAAATGGATGACAGTTTGCGTGCTGTGTTTCGTGTTTTTTCTGCTTGTATCCTGCCAGCAGAAGGACGCTGTCCCGGATTCCGCAAAGAAGCAGAAAGCTCCTTTGACGGGACTGGAGATAGAACAGAAGGTGACTGAACGCCGGCCTGTTGCTGTTGTGGTGAACAATCACCCGAAGGCGAGGCCGCAGTCTGGACTGTCTAAAGCCGACATTGTCATAGAAGCGCTTGCAGAAGGGCAGATCACACGATTTCTGGCTATTTTCCAAAGCCAGATGCCTGAAACTGTCGGACCTGTGCGGAGCGCGCGGGAATATTTCGTCACTCTCAGCAATGGCTTTGACAGCATATTTGTCCATCACGGCTGGAGTCCCGGCGCCAAAGAGCAGCTAGAATCCGGAGCTGCCGATTATATAAACGGATTGGATTTTGACGGAAGCTTATTTTGGAGAGCTGATTTCAGCAAACCGCCCCATAATTCCTACACGTCTTATGATTACATAAAAAAGGCGGCGGAACAAAAGGGATATAAGCTGAAGCGGGAAACAAATCCGCTGCTGTTTCAAACATCAGAAGCAAAACCTGCAAATGAATCTTACAATGTTCGGGTAGATTATGGAACAAAAAACGTTACAAATCTTGTCGAATACAACTATGATAAAAAAGCTGAATCTTATACAAGAAGCTCTGATGGTGTCATAACGACAGACCGGGAAACCGGAAAGCCGGTTGCAATGCAAAATATTTTCATTGTTGAAGCCAGCCATCATATTATTGATCAAGATGGAAGGCGGGACATCGACTTGGAATCAGGGGGGAAAGGTCTGTTGTTTCAGCACGGAAACGTCATTGAAACAGACTGGAAACAAGTGAATGGCAGAATTGTGCCGATAAAAGACGGCAAGTGGCTTCCGTTTGTGCCAGGAAAGACTTGGATCAATATCGTACCTGATCTTGATGCGGCTTCCATTAGTAAAGGAGAAGGTGTGTAACGATGCAAATCGATAAATTACGCGGCAAAGAGCTGGACCAGTTATTTAACTCGATCTTATCGCTGAAAGACCTGGAGGAATGTTACCGGTTCTTCGATGATCTATGCACAATTAACGAAATTCAATCGCTGGCTCAGCGCCTTGAAGTGGCGCGCATGCTTCGCGAAGGAAACACGTATCATAAGATTGAAACAGAAACAGGCGCTTCCACAGCTACGATTTCCCGTGTGAAACGCTGCTTAAATTACGGAAATGACGCTTATGAAATGGCGCTCGACCGTGTGAAGGAGACGGAAACTGAGTCTTCTTCTAAATAACAAAGAACCGCCCTGCCGTTTGGCAAGGGCGGTTTCTTTATGAAACAAATTGATGGATCAGGTTGTCGATATCGACAATGCTGCCATCCTCTTTTCGATAGACAACATGCTCCTTGGAAAAGTGAACCGGCGAATTGATTCCTGCTGCGGCTGCAAGGTTAAACAGCCCCTCGCGCAGTGAAATAACATAGTTGCAGACACGGTGCTGTTTTTCCTCAATGCTCAATGCTTTTTGCAATTTTGGATCTGTTGTCGCCACGCCTGCTGGACAGGTGTTGTTGTGGCAGACGAGAGCACGGATGCAGCCAACCGAAAACATCATGCCGCGTGCGATGTTGACAAAGTCAGCGCCGAGAGCTAAGGCGACCGCGATTTTATCAGGAGTCAGGAGCTTTCCGGAAGCAAAGATTTTCAGCTGTCTGCGCAACCCGTACTGTCTAAGAAGCGTGTCAACAATAGGGAGCGCTGTCATAATCGGAAGGCCGACTGTATCCGCGAGCTCGTAAAAGGAAGCTCCGGTACCGCCTTCACTTCCGTCGATCGTGATAAAATCCGGATGCTTTCCGCTTTTCTGCATATAAGCGAAAAGCTCATGCAATTCTTCAGGATGCCCTGCGACCAGTTTGATGCCGACTGGCTTTTGCCCGACATCCCTAAGTTTTTCAATAAAGTCGAGCATTTCAGGAGGGTTTGAGAATTCATAAAAGCGGTTCGGGCTGTCAATCGACTTTCCTGGCTCGACATTCCGAATGTCTGCCACTTCCTCTGATACTTTGGCGCCGTCCACGTGGCCGCCCCGGGTTTTTGCTCCTTGTGCCAGCTTTAGCTCAAACGCTTTAATCTGGTCAATTCTGCTTTTTCTTTTAAATTCCTCCCACGAAAATTCTCCATTTCTTTTGCGCACGCCGAATAGGCCCGGTCCGATTTGGCAAATGATATCGGCGCCGCCCTTTAAGTGATACTCAGACAATCCTCCCTCACCTGTATTCATCCAAGTGCCGCCTGCCTGATGGAGCCCTTTTGAGAGCGCCGTAATTGCCCGTTCTCCGAGGGAGCCGTAGCTCATTGCAGACTGGCCGACTAATCCCTTCACGTGAAATGGCTTCTCGCATGTATGCTCGCCAATCACCTGCACATCATCAGGATGAAGAAAATACGGATCTGCCTTGATGCGTTCGGCGTGTTCCTTGCGTTTGAAGAGATTGTTTGCATCCATTTTATAGATTTGGGTTTCAATTTTTGGCGTTTGATTTACGTGCATTTCTTCCCTTTGTTTTGGAAACATAGCGTTACGGATATAATAGCCGGGTTTATCAAAATCTCTTACAGATCCAAAGCCCATCATTCTGCTTTTGTATTTGCCAGAGATAACCGTTTGCTCATATTCCTTTCGTGAAAAAGGCTGCTCTTCATTGTCATTGCTATATAAATACTGTCTGAGCTCCGGCCCGATTTTTTCAAGGATATACCGAAACCTTCCGATGACGGGGTAGTTGCGAAGAATTGAGTGCTCCTGCTGTTTTTCATCCTTTATGTAGATCCAGGCAAATAAGACGATCGGGATAGCGATGATCCCAATGATAAATGCGATGAGTGCAATAATAATGGTTTCCATCTCTCAGCCTCCCTTTTTTATGTAACCATTTCCACAGTTGAACACTTTCCAAACAATAGCAGAGGGAATCTGGTGAAAAATGTGCGCTTTTGCAGAAATAAGACTCACTGCGCAGGTACGTCCGCCTGCTCTCTTTTTTATGAAAAAAGAATCAAAACACCTTTTTCAGTGAATAACGAGATTAACGGCTTTTTCCGTTTTTCCGCGCTATGTGAATTTGTTATAATGTTTAAATGGTAACAAACGAATGGAGGAACGTATGACGTGTACGATGTAACAGAGTGGAAGCATGTCTTTAAACTCGATCCAAATAAAGATTTGCCTGACGAACAGCTGGAGATCCTTTGCGAATCAGGAACGGATGCGGTCATTATCGGAGGAAGCGATGGTGTGACAGAAGATAATGTCCTGCGGATGATGTCTAAGGTCAGACGGTTTTTGGTGCCGTGTGTCCTTGAGGTGTCAGCGATTGAAGCGATCGTTCCCGGCTTTGACTTATATTTTATTCCGAGTGTATTAAACAGCAAAAACACGGATTGGATTGTCGGAATGCACCAGAAAGCCATGAAGGAATATGGAGAACTGATGTCTATGGAAGAAATCGTGGCGGAAGGCTACTGCATCGCAAATCCAGATTGCAAAGCGGCGGCACTGACTGAAGCGGATGCCGAAATGAGTACTGACGATATTGTCGCTTATGCGCGTGTGTCAGAGCTGCTGCAGCTGCCGATTTTTTATTTAGAATACAGCGGCATGCTTGGAGACATAGAAGCTGTCAAGAAAACGAAGGCTGTATTGGAAACGTCCACCTTGTTTTATGGCGGCGGCATCAAGGATGCAGAAACGGCCAAACAGTATGCAGAGCATGCGGACGTGATCGTTGTAGGCAATGCGGTGTATGAAGATTTCGACAAGGCTTTGAAAACAGTAGCGGCTGTGAAAGGCGAGTAGTAAATTGTACGGATTTGGTTTATGATAGAACATATGTTTTGTATAGGCGGGTGAACAAATTTTGAATTATATTAGCAATCAATTACTAAGCGGTTTAAATCCCGTTCAGCAGGAAGCAGTCAAAACAACGGACGGGCCTCTTTTGCTGATGGCGGGAGCGGGAAGCGGAAAGACGCGTGTCCTGACACACAGAATTGCTTATTTAATGGCAGAAAAACATGTGGCGCCGTGGAACATTCTGGCGATCACATTTACCAATAAAGCGGCACGCGAAATGAAAGAACGTGTGGAAAGCATCCTCGGGCCCGGCGCGGACGATATCTGGATTTCCACATTCCACAGCATGTGCGTGCGGATCTTGCGCAGAGATATCGACCGGATTGGGATTAACCGAAATTTCTCCATCCTTGATACGGCGGACCAGCTTTCAGTAATCAAGGGGATTTTGAAGGAGCGCAATCTTGATCCGAAGAAGTTTGACCCGAGAAGCATCCTTGGCACGATCAGCAGTGCGAAAAACGAATTAACCGAACCGGAGGAATTCTCTAAGGTTGCAGGCGGCTACTACGATCAGGTGGTCAGCGACGTATATGCTGATTATCAGAAGAAGCTTTTGAAAAACCAGTCGCTCGATTTCGACGATTTAATTATGACGACGATTAAACTGTTTGACAGAGTGTCTGAAGTGCTTGAATTTTATCAGCGCAAATTCCAGTACATCCACGTTGATGAGTATCAGGATACGAACAGGGCACAATACATGCTCGTTAAGCAGCTTGCCGAGCGTTTCCAGAACCTTTGCGTTGTCGGGGACTCTGATCAGTCGATCTACAGATGGCGCGGCGCGGATATCACCAACATTCTTTCATTTGAAAAAGATTATCCGAATGCAAGCGTGATTTTGCTAGAACAAAACTATCGTTCAACGAAACGGATTTTGCGCGCGGCTAACGAGGTCATCAAAAATAACTCTAACCGCAAACCGAAAAATTTGTGGACGGAAAACGATGAAGGCATCAAGATTTCTTATTATCGCGGTGATAATGAGTTCGGTGAAGGACAGTTTGTGGCCGGCAAAATTCATCAGCTTCACAGTTCAGGCAAGCGGAAGCTGTCGGATATCGCCATTTTATACCGGACAAACGCGCAGTCCCGTGTGATTGAGGAAACGCTTCTCAAAGCGGGCTTGAACTATAACATTGTCGGCGGCACAAAGTTCTATGACAGAAAAGAAATTAAAGACATTCTTGCGTACCTGCGCCTCGTATCCAATCCGGATGACGATATCAGTTTCACGCGCATTGTCAATGTGCCAAAGCGCGGAGTTGGCGCGACATCACTTGAGAAAATCGCTTCGTATGCGGCCATAAACGGTTTGTCATTTTTCCAAGCGATTCAGCAGGTTGATTTTATCGGCGTCAGTGCCAAAGCAGCCAACGCGCTTGACGGCTTCAGACAGATGATTGAGAACCTGACCAATATGCAGGATTACTTATCCATTACAGAGCTGACAGAAGAAATTCTTGATAAGACCGAATACAGAGAAATGCTGAAGGCTGAGAAATCGATCGAAGCCCAAAGCCGTTTAGAAAACATCGACGAGTTCCTGTCTGTTACGAAAAACTTTGAACAGAAAAGTGAGGACAAGACACTCGTTGCGTTCCTGACAGACTTGGCGCTGATTGCAGATATCGATCAGCTCGACCAGAAGGAGGAAGAGTCAGGCGGCAAGGATGCAATCACCTTGATGACACTGCACGCCGCAAAAGGGCTGGAGTTCCCGGTTGTTTTCTTGATGGGGCTTGAAGAAGGCGTCTTCCCGCACAGCCGTTCATTAATGGAGGAAGCGGAAATGGAAGAAGAACGCCGCCTTGCTTACGTTGGGATTACAAGGGCGGAGCAGGAGCTCTATCTGACCAACGCCAAAATGCGCACCTTGTTTGGCCGAACGAATATGAATCCGGAATCTCGCTTTATTGCTGAAATACCGGATGATTTATTGGAAAACCTAAATGAGAAAAAAGAAACGAGAGCGCCGTCTGCGAGAAAAATGCAGCCGAGACGCGGCCCTGTTTCACGTCCGGTATCCTACGCCAGCAAAACAGGCGGCGACACCTTGAACTGGGCAGTCGGAGATAAGGCGGGCCATAAAAAATGGGGAACAGGAACTGTCGTCAGTGTGAAAGGCGAAGGAGAAGGGACGGAGCTCGATATTGCCTTCCCGAGTCCTGTCGGCGTGAAACGCCTGTTAGCAGCATTTGCTCCTATTGAAAAGCAGTAATTGAAGAGGAAAGGAAGAAGCAGATGGACAAAGAAACAGCCAAGCAGCGGGCAGACGAACTGCGCCGCACCATCAACAAGTATAGCTATGAATATTACACCCTAGATGAACCGAGCGTCCCTGATGCCGAATACGACAGATTGATGCAGGAGCTGATTGCGATCGAGGAGGAGCATCCAGACCTCAGAACGCCTGACTCTCCTACGCAGCGCGTCGGCGGAGCCGTGCTTGAAGCGTTTCAAAAGGTCACCCACGGCACACCGATGCTCAGTCTGGGCAACGCCTTTAATGCTGATGATCTCCGTGATTTCGACCGCCGTGTGCGCCAAGCCGTCGGTGACGATGTGGCGTATAATGTGGAGCTGAAAATAGACGGTCTTGCTGTTTCTCTCCGTTATGAAGACGGCTATTTTGTCAGAGGAGCCACACGAGGTGACGGAACGACGGGAGAGGATATTACTGAGAATCTGAAGACGATTCGCAATATCCCGCTCAAAATGAACCGTGAGCTGTCGATCGAAGTGCGCGGCGAGGCGTATATGCCGAAGCGTTCGTTTGAAGCACTCAATGAAGAACGAATTAAAAATGAAGAAGAACCGTTCGCTAATCCGCGAAATGCCGCGGCAGGATCACTTAGACAGCTCGATCCGAAAATTGCAGCGAAACGAAACCTCGATATCTTCGTCTACAGTATAGCGGAGCTTGACGAGATGGGTGTGGAGACGCAAAGCCAAGGGCTTGATTTTCTCGACGAACTCGGATTTAAAACGAATCAGGAACGAAAAAAATGCGGCGACATAGAAGAAGTCATTACGCTGATCGATGAGCTTCAGGCGAAGCGCGCTGACCTGCCGTACGAAATAGACGGCATTGTCATTAAAGTCGATTCTCTCGATCAGCAGGAGGAGCTCGGTTTTACGGCGAAAAGCCCGCGCTGGGCCATCGCGTATAAGTTTCCTGCTGAAGAGGTCGTGACGAAGCTTCTCGATATCGAATTAAATGTCGGCAGAACGGGTGTGATCACGCCGACCGCGATTCTTGAGCCGGTAAAAGTTGCCGGCACAACGGTCTCAAGAGCATCCCTTCATAACGAAGATTTAATTAAAGAGAAGGACATTCGGATTTTGGATAAGGTCGTCATCAAAAAAGCGGGCGATATCATTCCGGAAGTCGTGAACGTCCTTGTTGAACAGCGCACAGGAGAAGAAAAGGAATTCAGCATGCCGACGGAATGTCCTGAATGCGGGAGCGAACTTGTCCGGATCGAAGGAGAAGTAGCGCTTCGCTGCATTAACCCTGAATGTCCGGCGCAAATCCGGGAAGGGCTGATCCATTTTGTTTCTCGCAATGCCATGAACATTGACGGGCTCGGCGAACGAGTGATCACACAGCTGTTTGAGGAAAACCTTGTCCGCAATGTGGCAGATTTATATAAGCTGACGAAGGAACAAGTCATCCAGCTCGAACGCATGGGTGAAAAGTCCACTGAAAACCTGATCAGCTCCATCCAAAAATCAAAAGAAAATTCGTTAGAGCGCCTGCTGTTTGGGCTTGGCATCCGCTTTATCGGATCAAAGGCTGCAAAGACGCTCGCCATGCAGTTTGAAAGCTTGGAGAACCTGAAAAAAGCCTCTAAAGATGAACTTCTCGCGGTTGATGAAATCGGTGAGAAAATGGCTGACGCGGTCATCACCTATTTTCATAAAGAAGAAATGCTTGAACTCTTGAATGAACTTCAGGAGCTGGGCGTAAACACGCTTTACAAAGGCCCGAAAAAAGTAAAGGCAGAGGACAGTGATTCTTACTTTGCCGGTAAAACAATTGTTCTGACAGGAAAGCTGGAAGAGCTGTCAAGAAACGAAGCCAAAGCGCAAATCGAAGCGCTGGGCGGAAAAATGACGGGAAGCGTCAGCAAAAACACAGACTTGGTCATCGCCGGAGAAGCGGCGGGAAGCAAGCTGACAAAAGCACAAGAGCTGAACATTGAAGTGTGGAATGAAGGACAGTTAATGGAAGAGCTAAAGAAATAAGAGGAGTGTTTTCTATTGAAAAAGACGTTGGCATTGGCGGCAACGGCGGCAGTATTAATGCTGTCTGCCTGCTCGTCAGGTTTTGGGGGGGAGAAGGAGGAAGAGATTACGCAAAAGACGGCGAAATCGTCAGAAAAAGCGATTGTCCCGAAATATAATATCTCTGACTCCTATTACAAAATGGTGCTGCCGTTTAAGGCAGGCAAAGCGCGCGGCTTAACAACGGAACAGCTGAATACTAGGCTGGACATTGACGAGTTTGAAACAGGGCTGATGCGTCTTGCCCAAGATTCTTTCTCGACTGACGATTATCTGTTCCAAGAAGGACAATATTTAGATGAGGATACAGTATTAAGCTGGCTGGCACGGAAAAAAACGGGCTCTGATTTGAAAAAAGCCGAAAAAGAAGATAAAAACTTCAAAAATGAAGGCTTGAACCCAGCGCTCCCGAGCTCTGGTTCAACAGAAGAAAAGAACGAAAGCAGCCCGATTTATTTAGCATCCATGCTTGAGCACGATTATTTAGTCAGAAAGGACAAGAATTCTATCCAGCTTGGCGGCGTCATGATCGGACTGGCGTTAAACTCAGTGTATTACTATCGTGAAAAAACGGGCGACCCGCAAAAAGAAGTGGAGATTAAGGACAGCACGCTCCGCCAGCAAGGAGAAAAAATCGCACAGGAGGTTATTAACCGCCTCCGTAAAAAAGATAACTTGAAGAATGTGCCGATTACCGTCGCGCTTTATAAGCAGGCGTCGAAAACATCGATTGTGCCGGGGAACTTCATCGCCAAAACAGAGGTCAAAGCAGGCTCTACTGATATCTCAAATTGGGATGACATCAATGAAAAATACGTATTCTATCCAGCGGATACAACCACAGCAGAAAAGTACCCGGATGACACCGAGGTCTTTAAGCGGTTTAAAAATTCAATTGAAGAATATTTCCCGAACTATACAGGCGTTGTCGGTACAGCGCTGTATGATAATGATGAAATGAAGAAAATAAAGATTGACATACCAATGCAATTCTACGGAAAAAGTGAAGTTGTCGCGTTTACCCAGTTCCTAACGGGTGAAGTGATGGACTACTACTCTAAAGGCTCAATTGATGTCGAAGTCAATATCACGTCCTCAGACGGACAAGAAGCGGTCATTATCCGCAATGCCGGAGATAAAGAGCCGACTGTTCACATTTATGACTAATATTGGATGACCCCTTGTGCCGCTGCGGCGCAGGGGTTTTTTGCGTTTTTTTTGAAGGCTAAGTAGCATTGGAGAGGGTGTTTATTTATGTTATGATGTTCTAAAAATAGAAAAGGGTTGAAATTATGAAAAATAAATCCTTTTATTTTATATGGGCGGGCCAGTCAATTGCCAATTTAGGAGATTCTTTATACGTGCTGGTACTGACTCTATTTACGTATCAAGTCACAGACTCGGCCTTCTTGGCATCGCTGGTAGCCATGATGCAGTTCGTGGGTCAGTCATTAAGCGCAGTATTTATACCGATTTTCATTCATAAATACAGACTAAAGCACATTTTGATTTTTTTACAGTTAACGCAAACCATTCTGTTATCTTTGTTGCTTCTCATATTTATGATAGATTTTAAATCTATTTTTATTTTTTTCTTTATCGTATTTTTAATGTCGCTGTTAGACGGAGGAACGATTCCAGTCAGAAATTCAATGATTCCCCGCTTTGTTCCAAAATCCATGTTGTTGAAAGCAAACAGCTTGGTGCTGACCTCTGACCAAATCGTGCTCCTGCTTGGATGGATGCTCGGCGGTATTTTGATCAAATGGCTCGGGCCGCAATTGCTGCTATTGTTGACTTTTGCGCTTTATGGCACCTCTACAGTCTCTTTATTTTTTGTCAAGGATGCGGGAAAAGGAGATGCAGAAAAGGAAGAAACCGAGTCCTTTATGGATAAAATTTCTTCTGGGTGGAAAGCGATTTATCGCATGCCTGTTATCAGAATGCTGACTGTTCTTGAGCTTTTATCCATGTTCGGCAGAAGTATTTGGACAGGAGCCATTATCCTTGTTTATGTCGATGAAGTGCTGCATAAAAGCGAAACATGGTGGGGGTTTATTAACGCAAGCTATTTCGCCGGCACCATTACAGGCGGTTTAATCGTTTGGAAACTTTCAAAAATAATGAATGGAAAACTGTTCTCGATGATTTTATGGACATCACTTGCCATCGGCGCTTGCACACTATGCCTTGCGCTTAATAAGTATGCGTTGGCATCGCTGCTTTTTGTCTTTATTTTAGGACCTTCATTTCAGCTCCGCGGAATTGCGATCAGAACCTATGTGCAGGAGAGCATAAATGAAACTTTGCTTCCGAAAATACTGTCGGCTCAGCATACAATAAGTACATTTGTATACGGTGCATCGATCTTAATTATGAGCAGTCTTACTGATTGGCTGGGTGTCCAATATGTATTTTTCTTAAATTTTATTATTTTTACTGTTTCAGCGCTTTTATCTTTAAAACTAAAAAATGAACAAATATAGACAATCTTTTATAAATATTTACAAATTATTTGTTATGTGTTTAAATTGGTGATGTAAAATACTATTTGTAAAGAGGTGGAAATGTTGAGTGGTAACTTGAATTTATTTCCTCTTTCTCATCATCAAAAAAGAGTTTTAAATATTGAAAATTTATACCCCGAAACAGCTATTAATCATATTGGCGGCCTTATCCAAATCAACGGAAAACTTCATCTTGAGACATTAAAAAAAGCCATTCAGCATTGCATCAGACAGACAGAATCCCTCAGAATACGGCTCGTAAAGCAGGAAGGATCAGTTCTTCAATACATAGACGAAAAAGTGCAGGCCCATGTGCCATCAGTCGATTTTACTTCAACCGACCATCCATATGAAAGAATGCTAGATTGGGCCGAACGGGAATTTAAAATCCCTTTCTCTTTGTTTGATGGCGCGCTTGTTCAATTTTATGTTTTCCAAACAGATGAAGCAACATGCGGGTATTTAATAAAATGCCATCACATTGTTGCTGACGGCTGGTCTATGAAAATCATCATTGATAAGATTAAGGATCTGTACATGCTTCTGGCAAAAGGAGAACTGCCTGAAGAAGCCGCTGATGACTATTCAATTCTCATAGAAAAAGAGAAAAAATACCTTTCTTCGCCACGATATCAAAAAGATGCCGCATTTTGGAAAGGAGAATTTTCTCATTTGCCGGACAGCTTCTTGTCAAAAAGTTCAGCGAACATTGCTGGTAAACGCAAACGATTTAAACTAGACCAAGAACATTCTGCTGCTGTTTATGAATTTATTCAAAAGCAAGGCTCTTCGTTAAACGCATTGTTTACCGCATCGCTGTTTTGGTATGTAAGCAAAGCAACGGGAGAGACTGATTTGATAATCGGCACGCCGGTGCTAAACAGGTCTGGAAAGAAGGAAAAAAGCACGGCGGGGATGACTGTCAGTACGATGCCGTTCAGAAAGAAAACAGACCTTGACCAGCGTTTCTCAGATTTTTTACAAGAAGTCAATTCAGACTATCTGAAATACTTTCTCCACCAACGGTACCCCTATGACGAACTGATAAAGGAATTACAGCTGGCAAAACAGGGATATGACCAGCTCTTCCAAATGTATATCAATTCATACAACACCGACCTTGCTTCTGATATAGATGGATGCCATGTCGAATATGATGAATTATATAACGGATCACAGCCTTATTCCCTTCAAATTGCGGTTAAAGAATGGGATGAAGGCGGGGCAATCGAATTGCAGTTCGACTACAAGGTAGCGGATTACAGCGAAACGCAAATTCAGCAATTGAAAGACCGTTTACTTCGCCTGATTTTATTGCTTATCGAGGACCCAGATATTCAATTCAGACATTTGTCTATATTAACTGAACAAGAAAAAAGGGACGAGATATTTAAGTGGAATCAGACGCAGGCCGACTATTCGAAAGAACAGACAATCAATCAATTAATTCAAGCAACAGCCTCACAGCATCCGTTTCGGACAGCGATAGAGGATGGGGGCAGACATGTTACTTATCAGGAACTGGATGAACGCTCCAACCAAATTGCCCGCTGCCTAATACATAAAGGAATAAGCCGCGGTGATTTTGTTGCCGTGAGCATGAAACACTCACCGGAGTTGATTGCTGTTTTACTGGGCATTTTAAAAACAGGCAGCGCTTATGTGCCGATCGACCCCGAGTATCCCGCGGAACGAATCAAGTATATTTTAGAAAATAGTGAAGCGGCGTTTTTGATTACAGACCCTCTTTTTAAAATAGACTGCCGTTTGCCAAGGCACGTGAAAAAAATCAGTATTGACTGCACCATGTTCAACGATTTAGATACGGGACAGTTAGACATCAGGAACGATCCTTCCGACATCGCATACATGATTTACACTTCTGGATCAACAGGGCAGCCGAAAGGCGTGATGATCGAACATCAAAGCCTTGTGAACTACATAACATCAGCCTCTCAGAATTATACTTCTTCCCAAGAGGACAGCTTTGCGCTTTACTCATCCATAGCTTTCGATTTAACCGTTACATCCATTTACACCCCATTAGTGACAGGAAATAAGATTGTCATTTACAGACAAGAAGATATCCCGGAATTTATACTTCATCAAATCGTAAAAGAAAAGAAAACAGCTGTCATCAAGCTGACACCAGCGCATTTAGCGTTGCTGAAAGATGCAAACTTAAAAGATTCCTCTATTAAAAGAATGATTGTTGGCGGTGAGCAGCTGTCTGTTTCTTTAGCACGCCAAATAACAGAAGCATCGGATCACCGCATCGAGATCTTTAATGAATACGGGCCGACAGAAGCGACCGTTGGGTGTATGATCCACAAGTATGACCGAGAACAGGATCAGCAAGCCTCGGTTCCAATTGGGGTTCCGCTGCAGAATACTGAAATTTATTTATTAGATGAACAGCTGCAGCCGGTATTGCCGGGAACTCAAGGCGAAATGTATATATCAGGCGATAATGTCGCCAGAGGATATTGGAAGCGTCCGGATTTGCAAACCGAGCGTTTTCTGGATAACCCTTTCATAAAGGGCAGAAAAATGTATAAGACAGGAGATCTGGCGAAGAGAACGAATAGTGGATTGCTTGAATATGCAGGGCGTAAAGACCATCAAATCAAATTAAGAGGCTACCGTATAGAACTGGGAGAAATTGAATTAGCCCTGCTTTCTCTCGCGGAAATAGAAGAAGCGGTTGTCATTGATTTTGATGATTCACAGGGCGGAAAGCAATTGGCGGCATATGTAGTGAGCTCTGCACCTGTGCCAGTGCTGGAGCTTAGGAAAAAGCTTTCTGGCAAACTGCCCGTTTTTATGGTCCCGGCCTACTTTATCAAGATGGATCATATTCCGCTTACGCAAAATGGAAAAACAGACAAAGAAGCGCTCCCTGATCCTTTACTTTATCAAGAGCAGACAGATTACGGATTGTTAAATGAAGAGCAGAAAGAAGCTGAGGCGGTTCTTTTGGAAACCGCGAAGGAGATTCTCGGCCAGACAGACATTTGCCCAGAGGACCATTTTTATCAGCTTGGCGGAGATTCTATCAAAGCTATTCAATTCGTTTCGAAAATGAAAGAAAAAGGTCTTTTTATCAAGACTCAGGATATTATGACATATCCCGTATTTAGAGAACTTGTCAGTGCTGTGACCAGCAAACAATCGCCTGCAATTTCTCAACAACAGGCTGAAGGCAGAGTGATGGGCACACCGATTACCCAATGGTTCTGGTCTTTGGATTTAAAGTGCGCTCATTTCTGGCATCAATCGGTAATGCTAACTGCTGAAAAAGAGATTTACCTTGAAGACGTTAAGACGGTTCTGTCTCTTTTAATCAATCATCATGACAGCTTGCGAATGAATGTAGAAAAAGAGACGAATGCCTTGGTCTATCACAATACAGATATCGAACCTTATATTGAATACTGGGATCTGTCTACTTTTTCCGAGGAAGAGCAAACCAAACAAATTGCGGTAATCGGGCAGGAAATGAGAAAAAGCACGGACTTATACAATGGAGTGCTTTTTAAAACCGGCATGATCAAAGCAAACGAAAAAACGCATTTGTTATTTACAGCCCACCACTTAATCGCGGACGGTGTATCATGGCAAATCCTGATTGATGATTTTCTTGCTCTTTTAGATTCATTAGATAAGAAGGAAGAGAAGAGACTCCCTTTAAAGACACATTCTTATCAGGAATTTTCACATTCGATCCATGAATACGCTTATTCACGTGAAGCGGAGGAAGAATGCAGTTATTGGAATGAAAAAGTGAAAAAAATTGAGCCGCTCTATGGGATTTGTTCGGAAAATTCCAAAGTTGAAAATAGCATAAAACTGAAACGGGTTTTGACAAGCCAGTTGACCCAAAAACTGCTCAGTGAAGCAAATGAGGCGTATCAAACCAAAACAAATGATTTGATTATCACTGCATTAATCCGGGCTTGCCGTCATTGCACAGGCAAAGAGGTTATTTCTTTGGAGTTAGAAGGTCATGGAAGAGAGCCATTAAAGGAAGACTTAGATTTTTCAAGGACGTTCGGGTGGTTTACAGCAATGTATCCCGCAGTATTTCAGGCAGAGGCTGATCTGCCGGCGCAAATCCGTTCAGTGAAAGAAAACCTGCGCAATATCCCCAATAAGGGAATTGGCTACGGCGCTCTCACCTATTTGAATAAACGAATGCCGGATCACAAGAAGCCTGAGCTGCGCTTTAATTATCTAGGAGAAGTTGACCGTTTTTTAGCAGATAAATCAGAATACCGCATGACTTATTTAAATTCAGGCGCTGAGTCATCGCCTGAAAATGATCTGACAGTCAGTCTTGATTTGACAGCGGGAATCTATGGCGGACAGCTAACGTTGGATTTAATCTGCAGCAATCTTTATCAGACAGAGGATATGGAACAGCTTTTAGATGAATTTTCTGTACAGCTGGAAGAGCTGACTGAACATTGCTGTAAACAAGAGTCTGTCAAATATACGCCATCAGATTTCGAAACCGCCTCATTATCTATTGAAGAATTGGATTCCTTGTTCAAATGATGAGAAACGTATGGCTGGTTTTCTGTCTTTGTATCTTGTCGGTTCAAATCTGGAGCGGCGGACACGCAAGCGCTCAGACGCCAGTTGATAAGCGCATTGACGCTCTGATCGAAAAGCAAATGAAGGAAAGCGGAATACCGGGGATCTCAGTGACAGTGGTAAAAGGAAATGCTGCGGTTTACGAAAAGGGGTTTGGTTATGCCGGCGACAGGCATAACCGCCCTGTAACCGCCTCGACATTGTTTGAGTTGGGCTCAACCTCTAAAGCGTTTACTGGACTAGGCGTACTTAAGCTTGTCCATTCGGGGGCAATCAGTCTAAATGACCCTGTCAGCCGGTATATCAGCGGATTTTATGCAGTTTACAACGGAAAGAAAACAGATATCACAGTTCATCAGCTGCTGCATCATACAAGCGGAATTCCATTTTTATCAATAGCGGATATCAAGATTGATTCAAAGGAAGATGCTTTGGAAAAAACAGCGAAGGGGCTAAAGGGAGTTGAACTTAGTCATAAGCCGGGAAGCACATTTGAATATGCCACAATCAATTATGATGTACTGGGATATATCATTGAACAGGCATCAGGCCAGCCGTACGAGCAATATATGGCTGAGCACGTTTTTAAGCAGTTAGGTATGTCAAACACGTATGCTGGGCGGCACGCTGGTAATGACGGAGATGTATCATCAGGTTTTAAAATTGGGTTTTTAAAGGCGAGAGTCTATGACGCGCCTGAGTATCGGGGAAACACGCCTGCCGGATATATTATCACGAACGCAAAGGATGTATCCAAATGGCTTCGATCTCAGCTGAATCACAGTGACGGTGATATAAGCCGTTTGATTGAGCAAAGCCACCTGCCTGATAAAAGCGTAAAAACGGACGAGCCTGGCGTGTATTACGGTGCGGGATGGTCAATTTTTGAAAAAAAGGGCAGAGTCAAAGAATTGTTCCATGCCGGCTCCAACCCGAACTTTTCTTCGTTTATTATCATCAGCCCTGACGATAATGCGGCTGTAGGGGTTTTGGCCAATATGAACAGCGCGTACCCTGAGAAAATCGCTCGTTCTGTTTTACAAGTGATTGCCGATCAAAACCAAAAGCAGGACGGTTCTGTCACTGATCCGTTTCAGGTCATTGATAAAGCTGCGGCTGCCTTGCTGGTTTTATTCAGTTTATTGCTTATTGTTCTGGTGTGGAGGGTTTATATTTTTGTAAAAAACGTTAAAACGAAAAATGTTCCCGTTCAGCAGCGAACAAGAATAAAGGCGCTGCTTTGGGGAGGGTTGCTGGCAGCCGGAATAGTGGTGCCGAAGCTTATTTCACTCTTTGCCTTTAATGGCTTGCCTTGGAGCATGATATTTATTTGGGGGCCCGGATCTCTTCGTTATTTGGCGGCGGTTTATGGTTTGCTGCTCCTTGCCTCCTGTCTATTCGGTTTAACCGCTTGTTTTTTCAATCACCGTGCCGCAAGAAGGAGTGAGACGCATGAAATGTGAAACATCCATCCTTGGTATTCAGCCGTTTAACGACCTATTTTATCGCAGCTGTTTTTTTAACTGTTATTTTTCCGTGGTTCGCTCGTTTCAGCAAGAAATCTATCCTTATCTTTTAAATGACATGTATTCGTATCAATTGGATGAAGACGGTTATCCAATGGTTGATCGGACAGAAGTTTATGATCCTGAGTATGTCATGAATCAGCAGGGAATCATCGCGGATAAGCAATCGGTCAGCAGCAGTCTCATAGCTGATGTGAAACGCGATGTTCTTAAACATAAACCCGTCATCATTTGGTTGGATACATATGCGCAGCCTTATAGACAGGAATATATGTCTAAGCATAACCGGAACAACATACTGATTTATGGCTTTCATGATGTAGATCAGTCTGTTCTTGCCATTGAAAACCGTTATCCCGATAACTTGTCATATGAAGCCAGAAATATTTCATATCAGCATTTGGCCAAAGCCTATCAAGGCTTTCACAGTTATTTTCAGCCTCCTGCCGCTTTTCATTCTTATGCCTCCTTTTCTTATGATCCGGGCAGGGACCGCTCAGGGCAAAGCATTTTCAAGGATGCGGCTGCCTTCTTTGCTCAGAACATCACCGGGCATGTAGATCGGATGTTATCCGGTTTGGCGTCCTTCAGCCGGTTTACTGAGCAATTTCACAGCATAAGAGACAGCGAAAAGCTCCTTCATTCATTTAATGGAATTTTAAATGTGAAAAAAACAGAGCAATACCGCCTCGCATTTCTTCCGGATTTTCAACAGCTTGCCGCTGTGACATCTGACATTATTGATGAGTGGGAAGCAGCGCGGCATCTTGCGGCTAAGCTTTATTTTTCGGGAGGATCTTCTTCTGGTTATGAAGAGCGAATCAAAGATTCACTGAAAAAAGTGCTGGAGCTTGAAGCAGCCCATATTGAATGCCTGAAGGATATAGGAAAAGAGGAGAGGGTCAAATGATCAAATTATTCTGTCTGCCGTATGCAGGGGGTTCGAGCACCATCTTCAGCGGATGGAAAAGGTTTCTTGATGCGTCAGTTGAATTGGTGGCCCTAGAGCTTCCGGGACATGGAACGAGAATGTCTGAGCCATTGCTCAATCGTGCAGAATCCGTGACGGAAGATCTGTTTATGCAAGCAAAATCTCATTTGGGTGATTCGGATTATGCCATTTTTGGGCACAGCATGGGATCGCTGCTTGCATACGAATTGCAAAGGAAATTAACCATGGAAAATAAACAGCCGATCCATATGTTTTTTTCCGGGCGTTTCCCGCCTCATATCCCGGAAAAGAAAGTGCTTCATCAGCTTTCAAATTCCGCTTTAAAACAAGCGATTATTGAGATGGGGGGTGTACCGGAAGAATTCAGCAAAAATGAGCAGGTGCTTGACTTTTTCCTTCCTATTTTAAGAGCTGACTTTGAGTTGCTGGAAACATACAGGAATACAGCAGTTGCTCCATTATCCTGCGATATTTCGGTTTTTTACGGAAAACGTGATCTGCCGTCAGTGCTGTTTGATTTATCTGATTGGAGTCAGTACACCGATCAGACATGCAGATTTTACGAATTTGAAGGAGATCATTTTTTCATTAATCAGAAGACAGAAGAAGTGACAGCTAAAATCAATCATATTTTGAATCAGACAGGAGTGGTATGAAATGGATTTCAGAACTGCCGGTGTTATCGGAGGAGGCGTCATGGGGGCCGATATGGCTCTTGATTTATCTGCGAATGGGTATCAAGTGATTTTGCTGGATATCAGTGATGAAAAACTGAAAGCCGCAGAGGAAAACATTAAAAAGACATTCAGGCTTGTTCAACTGATGCGGAAAGAAAAATTCAGCATGTCATTGGAAGATGTGCTTAATAACATTCAATTCACAACTGAGCCGCACAATGTGGAGCCGGCTGATATCATCATTGAAAACGTAACAGAAGATTGGGAGATCAAAAAACAAGTGTATTTACAGTTAAAGGATATCTGCCGAGAGGATGCCGTCTACCTTGTCAATACAAGCTGCATCTCAATTACGAAGGTCGGTTCACTGATGCATCGTCCGGAAAAGGTAATCGGAGCACATTTTATGAATCCTGTTCCTCTGAAAGAACTTGTAGAGGTGATACGGGGCGATGCCACCTCTGACGAGACTGTCAATGCAACCGTTGAGTTTTTGAAATCTTTCGACAAAAACCCTGTCGTCGTTCATGATTTGCCTGGCTTTGTGTCAAATCGTGTGTTAATGCTGACCATTAATGAAAGCATTTGGACGGTACAAGATCAAGTGGCGACACCTGCCAATGTGGATAAAATTTTCCGCGGCGGGTTCGGGCATAAAATGGGTCCGCTCGCGACTGCGGATTTAATAGGTCTCGATACAATCCTTAACTCCTTGCTGGTTCTATATGAAAGCTACAAAGATTCAAAGTTCAGGCCGTGTCCGCTGCTCGTGAAAATGGTAGACGCAGGAAAGTTAGGGAGAAAGTCAGGACAAGGATTCTTTCAATACAGTTAAAGGAGGGGCAGGCCATTGAAAAAGGGAGTTAAGTGTGTTGTCTGGGATTTAGATCATACGCTATGGGATGGTATTCTGCTTGAATCAGATGATGTAAAGCTGAAGGAACATATCAAAGAGATTCTGACTGAGCTTGATGAACGCGGCATATTGCTGTCTGTCGCCAGCAGAAATGACGAAGCTGCTGCTATGGAAAAATTAAAGGAATTTGGAATAGACCATTTCTTTTTATATCCGGAAATCAGCTGGAATGCCAAATCGGTCTCTTTGGAAAAAATCAGCAAAAACCTCAATATTCATAAGGATACGCTTCTCTTTATTGACGACCAAGCGTTTGAAAGGGAAGAAGTGAAAAATGCCCATCCGGAGATTTCGTGCTGGGATGCCGTTCGGTATAAGGATCTAATCGTCGACCCGTTGCTGAAGCCTGCATTTGTAACAGAGGATGCCAAAAGACGCCGGCAGATGTATCTGGAGGATGATCGCAGAAAAGAGGATGAAGAGCAGTTTGAAGGACCGTCCGAACAATTTCTTGCCACTCTGAATATGAAGTTTACGATCAGCCATGCGCAAGAAAGCGACTTGCAGCGGGCAGAAGAGCTTACGGTGCGTACAAACCAGCTGAATGCAAGCGGAAAAACATACGATTATCAGGAATTAAATTATTTCCGAGAATCAGACTCTCATATGCTGCTAGTCTGCGAACTTGAGGACAAGTACGGCTCTTATGGAAAGATCGGACTCTCTTTAATAGAAGAAAAGGGAGATGAATGGCATATTAATCTTCTTTTAATGTCATGCCGGGTTATGTCCCGCGGTGTCGGTACCATATTACTGACAGCTATTTTAAATGAAGCGAAACAAAAAGGGAAAAAACTGTTTGCCGATTTTAAACAAACAGATCGCAACAGAGTCATGTATATCACCTATAAATTTGCCAATTTCAAAGAACATACGAAGGGCCCGGACGGCTACATTCTATTTGAAAATGACCTGAGCCAGATTCAGCCATATCCTGCGTATGTCGAGGTCAAAACGGAATTCAGCCAATCACCTGTTGCGGGAAGCAGCAATTAATCTAAATAGCGGGGAGAGCAAATAGATGAATCTTCATGAACAAATTAGAGAATATATTGAACAAAATTTGGTGGTCTTTGACGATGAAATCGAATTAACCAATGATGATCACATTTTTGAAATGGGATTTGTAAATTCTTTATTTGCGATGAAGCTTGTAACATTTCTTGAGCAAAACTTTGGGTTTCAGCTTGATAACGAAGATTTAGATATTGCCAACTTCAGCACAGTAAACCGAATCGTCAGCCTAATTGAAAAGAAACAGAACGGAGCGCTTGCTAATGAAAACAGCTGAGATGAAAGCCGACATCATTCAAGATTTCCGGGATTACTGCGATGAAAAAATCAGACCTTTTGCAGGCGAGTTTGATGAGAAGGAATGCATCCCGGCAGAATTAATAAAAGAGTTAGGGAGCAAGTCTTATTTTGCTGCGGGGATTCCGGAAGTTTATCACGGATTGGGATTGAACCCTGTCGAGTACGGTTTGTTCACTGAACAAGCAGGAAAAGCGTGCTGTAATATTCGAACCCTTTTGACTGTAAATTCGTTAGTCGGTGAATCTCTGCTGCGGTACGGTACAGAGCGCCAAAAAGAAGAATGGCTTGTCCCCATCGGAAAAGGAGAGAAAATCGGAGCGTTTGCATTGTCTGAACCAAACATTGGTTCAGACGCAAACCACATTGAAACATCGTATACAAAAAACGGAAGCAGCTATGTCATCAACGGCAGAAAAAAATGGATTTCCTTTGGCGCCATTGCTGACTTTTTTCTGGTTATAGCCCGGGATGGAGAAGTGGTTACAGCCTTTATTGTAGACAGCCGCCAGAGCGGAGTAACGGTAAAAAAAATGGAAGGCATGATGGCCAATAGAGCTTCTTATCTTGCGGAAATAGAGTTTGACAGCGTCGAGGTTTCTGATGACCAAATATTAGGGCCAATCGGGGGCGGTTTTAATTACATCGTTAACTTGGCTTTGGATCATGGCAGATACAGTGTGGCATGGGCCGGATTGGCGATTGCGCAGGAAGCCGTCGATTCTTTAGTCACATACTCACGGAAGAGAAGCCAATTCGGAGAGAAGCTCTACAAACATCAAATGATTAAAGGAATGATCGGTGATGCCGTAACACAGCTGCATGCAGCCCGCGCCTTATGCATGAAAGCCGGCGAAATGCGGATGAAACAAGATCCAGAGGCCGTGACGGAAACGTCTGTCGCGAAATATTTCACTTCAAAGGTTGCTGTTGAGATTACCAATTCAAATGTGCAAATCCATGGAGGAAGCGGCTTCAGCAGAGATCATTCAGCAGCCCGCCTGTACAGAGAAGCCAAAGTATTGGAGATCATTGAAGGAACTTCTCAAATTCAGCAGCAAGTTATAGCGAATTATGGATTGAGACGATATTTTGTCAAACATATATAGGCAGAGGATGGAGAGGATTCTGTGAGTGAGCAAATGAAGAAAATAGATAAAAATAACATAGCCAACATTCTCGGACTGACAACCATTCAGGAAGGTCTGCTTTTTCATCATTTAATGGAGCCGGAAGGTAATGCCTATTTTGAACAAATGCTGATAAAACTAGAGAGTGAACCAGCACGTGATCTTTTTGAAAAAGCATGGCAGCAAACGGTTCAGCAAAATGAAATGCTGCGGACGGTGTTTAGGTGGAAGGAAACAGCTAAGCCAATTCAAGTGATATTACAGCATCATAATATAGATATCCGTTATCAGAGCATGCCGTTCGAGAAAGGGATTTCTCAGGATAAGCTGAAGGAGGAGCTTGCGGCCCGTGATCGGAAAGAGCCGTTTCAGCTTCAGGAAGTCCCTTTTCGTGTCACACTTTATCAAACAGAAGAAAACGGGATCTGGATGATGATCAGCTTTCATCATATCTTGATGGACGGCTGGAGCATGGGGATTGTCCTCAAAGAGTGGATGGAGTCATATCAAGCGTTATCCATGGGTCAAACACCTGTTGTTTCTCAAAAACCGTCATATCAAGCATTTGTGAAATGGCAGCAGGAACAGCAGCGTAAAACAAAAGACAGCCAGGCGTCATTTTGGAAAGGGTTATTGAAAGACTGGGAGCCTGTGCAATTGCTGCCGAATACAGAAAGGCCAGGGAAGCGAAATGCTATTTTTTCTAAACATGAGATACAGCTTCCGGTTTCAGCAGGAAAGGCTCTGCGCTCACTCGCTGCTGAACGGCAAGTTACGCTTGCTTCCATTTTATATAGTGTGTGGGGGCTGCTGCTAAAGAAGTATTCTGATCAAGAAGAAGTGGTGTTCGGAACAACTGTTTCAGGAAGAAGCGCGGATGTACCGGGAATAGAACAAATGACGGGGCTGTTTATTAACACCATTCCGCTTCGTCTTCGCTTTGCGCCTCAATCCACGCCTTTAGATGTGATTCAGCTTGCGCATGAGCAGATTGCCAAAAGAAGTGAATATGAACATACACCGCTGTCTGATTTAAAAACATATGCGGGTCTGACGGCTGAGCAGTCATTATTTGACACGATTGTCGTGATTGAAAATTATCCGCTTGATCAAATGCTTAAGTCAAACAGTCTTCCTCTTTCAATCGAACAATATGACATGTTTGAGCAAACTGAGTTTGATTTGACATTAAGTGTACAAGCTTTTGATGAACATATTCATTTTTCATTTATCTACAATCCTGGTGCTATGTCTGCTCTTCAAGTGAAGCAGCTTGGGGATCATTTTCTCAACCTGTTATCGGAAGTGATTGACAATCCGGCAGATAGATCTGTGCACCGCTTGAATATGCTTTCTGAAGATGAAGTGTATTATCAGCTTGAAGAGTTTTGCAACTATAAAGGTATGTCCGGCAACGAACATGAGTCTGTTATTGATTTGTTTGAGCGGCAGACAGCAAAGACGCCGGACGCTCTTGCTGTGGAGTTTCGCTCGGAATCCCTGACCTATGATCAATTAAATAAAAAAGTGAATCAGCTCGCCCGTTTTTTAGAAGGTCAGGGAGTCAGACCTGCACAAAGAGTCGGTATTTTAACAGAACATTCAATTGAAATGGTGATCGCTTGTCTCGCTGTATTAAAAGCGGGCGGCGCTTATGTTCCGGTTGATCCCGATTATCCGCCGGAAAGAATTGAATATCTTCTTCAGGACAGCGGGATAAACCTGCTGCTGACAGAGGATATCGATGGGCTGGTTTACTCGTACGACGGTGTGAAAATAGATATTACCGATCAGAACCTTTATCAAGGAAACGACAGCAATCTGGTGAAACAATACGGTCCGCAAGACATTGCGTATTGCATATATACCTCTGGAACAACAGGCAGGCCAAAAGGGGTGCTTGTTAAGCATCTGGGTCTTGAAAATTATGTTTCCTGGGCCGCCGAGCAATATGTAAGAGGCCATAAAAGAGATTTTGCCCTTTATACGTCTTTATCTTTTGATTTAACAGTAACTTCTATCTTTACCCCGCTTATAACCGGAAACGCAATTATTGTGTACCAGGATAAAAACAAGCAGCTTCTTGTGGAACAAATACTGAAAGATAATCGGGCCCACGTTATGAAGTTAACGCCGTCCCATCTTCATTTCATTTCCGAGATGCCGTTTCAGGACAGTGTCATGGAGTGCCTGATACTGGGGGGAGAGCAATTAGAAACCTCCCTTGCGGCGAAAATTGAACAAAACTTCGATGGGAAAATTGAAATTTTCAACGAATACGGACCGACAGAAACGGTAGTCGGCTGCATGATTCACCGCTACTCATCTGAAATGGATAAGGATCTGTATGTGCCGATCGGCCGGCCTGCAGCACATACTGATATATACATTCTTGATTCACATATGAATCTGCTGCCCCGAGGAGCAGCGGGAGAACTCTATATTGCCGGAAAAGGAGTAGCAGAAGGCTACTTGGGCCGGAAGGAACTGACGGCAGAGCGATTTGTGGCGCATCCTTTTAAGCCCGGAGAAAAAATGTATAAAACAGGAGACGCAGCCCGCTTTTTACCAGATGGAACCATTCAATTTTTAGGCAGAAATGATGACCAAATCAAACTTCGGGGTTATCGGATTGAGAGCGGGGAGATTGAACATTGGCTCTGCCGGTACGGACGGATCAAAGGGGCGGCGGCTGTCGTGAAGAAGGACGCGTCCCAGACACCGTGCCTGGCTGCTTATCTATTCACTGATGAGACGATTGATGAAAAGCAGCTGCGTGAATACCTGCGCCGTCATGTGCCGGAATATATGATTCCATCCCGATTTATTGTGATGGATGAGATGCCGCTGACGGCTAATGGAAAACTGGATAAAAAAGCACTGCCCGAGCTTGCCGCAGAGACAAAACGGAAGGTGCTTGCGGAGGCCCCCGCTTCTGAAACAGAAAAGATGGTGCTGGAGGTTTGGAAACGTGTACTTGGTCAAGACAGCATCAATGTTCACGATAAATTTTTTGAAATCGGCGGCACTTCCCTGCATTTGATCCAAGTCAATCAGCAGCTTTCTAAGGAAACGGGAAAAAGTATTCCGATGGTTGAGATGTTCCGCCGTCCAACAGTTCAGTTGCTTGCTGAATTCTTATCAGGCCAGGATGAAGGGCAATCAAAAAAGAAAGCACCATTCATATCAAAACGGAAGGCTCCTTCAAATGACAGCATCGCCATCATCGGGATGGCCGGGCGTTTCCCCGGTGCTAAAAACATAGATGAATTTTGGCATAATCTGAAAAACGGCAAGGAATCCATCTCTTTTTTCACTGATGAAGAGCTGTTTGCGGCGGGCATTGATGAACAAACATTTACAAGAGGTGATTATGTAAGGGCGAAAGGAATCATCGACGGCCCTGATTTATTTGATGCCTCTTTCTTTGGCTATTCACCGGGGCAGGCAGAGGTCATGGACCCGCAAATCCGCCTTCTTCATGAGTATGTATGGAAAACGCTGGAGGACGCAGGATGTGTTTCAGCTGAATATGAAGGGAAAATCGGTTTGTTTACAGGAACAACCTCAAATTTTCAATGGCTCCAGCATTTCGCTGACTCATTAGACGGCAGGATGTCAGAGCTGTTTGAAATCGGCTCTTTAAATGATACTTATACAATCAGCACGCGGGTTGCTCATAAACTTAATCTGAAAGCTCCAGCCATTACCCTGCAGACCGCTTGTTCAACCTCCTTGGTCGCGCTGCATTTGGCTTGCAAATCAGTGCTGAATGGAGAATCCGATATCGCTCTCGCAGGAGGTGTGTCCATTCTCCATCCGGTTAAGTCAGGCTACATCTATCAAGAGAATATGGTGAAATCGCCAGACGGCCATTGCCGAGCCTTTGATAAAGACGCGAAAGGCACTGTAGGAGGCGACGGAGTCGGATTTGTCGCAGTGAAATCGTTGAGCCGCGCGTTGGCTGACGGCGATAGGATCTACGCGGTTGTAAAAGGATCTGCGGTCAACAATGACGGTGACCAAAAGGTAGGCTTTAATGCGCCGAGTGTGGAAGGCCAGACAGAGGTTATAAGAGAGGCGATTGCTGATGCGGGGATTGAGCCGGAAACCATCAGCTATGTGGAAACCCACGGGACAGGTACAGCTCTCGGAGATCCAATTGAAATTGAGGCCTTAACTAAAGCATTTCAAACGAATAAAACCGCGTTTTGCCGGATTGGTTCCGTAAAAACCAATATCGGACACCTTGATGCTGCTGCAGGCGCGGCGGGTCTCATTAAAACAGTTCTATCTTTGAAGCATCAACAACTTGTGCCTAGTCTTCATTTTAAAGAAGCAAATCCGAATATTGATTTTGAAAACAGTCCTTTCCTTGTCAATGACACGCTCCGGACGTGGAAGAAAACAAATGCTCCGAGACGTGCAGGCGTGAGCTCATTCGGTATGGGCGGCACCAATGCCCATGTGATTCTGGAGGAAGCGCCTGTCAGTGAACGTGAAAAACATTCGCGTTCGTATCAGCTGTTTCCTCTTTCAGCAAAAACGATGAATGCTTTAGAAAAAACGAAAGACCTTTTGCTCGAACACATGGAAAGGAACTCTGAACTTAATGCAGCAGACGCCGCCTATACACTTCAGGCTGGAAGACAGCACTTTGATTATAGGCAAATGTTTGTGGCAAAGGACAGGCAGGATGTCATCCGACTGCTTTCCGAGAAAAAGGACAGAGGACTCAGTCGAATGTCGCGGATTCAGGAAAAAAAGGAGAAAAAATTGATCTTCATGTTCACAGGCCAAGGCAGTCAATACGTGAACATGGGCAGGGATTTATACACGGAGGAGCCGTTTTTCAAAGAGACGATGGATCACTGTTTTCAAGAATTTTATGAAGCAACTGGTGAGAGGCTTGAGGATATTCTATACCCTGATCAGCAGGATGAAGAAGCTGCCGCGATAAAGCTTCAAGAGACGAAATATGCCCAGCCGGCTATTTTTATGCTGGAATATGCGCTGTCACTTTTATTGATGAAGTGGGGGCTGCGGCCATGGGCTATGATCGGCTACAGCTTTGGTGAACTAACGGCTGCCGCGGTATCGGGAGTGTTTACGCTCAGTGATGCCATCAAGCTGATCAGCTTGCGTGGACAAGTGATGCACGAAGCGCCGTCAGGCATCATGTTAAGCGTGCCAATGCCAGAGGAAGAACTGAAAGCGATTCTCCCCGATTGCATTTCATTGGCTGTTGTGAATGACGCTTCTTGCATTGTGTCGGGGCTAGAGTCTGACATTTCAGCGTTTGAAGAACAGTTAAAAGCCAAAAAAGTGCTTTGTATGAGAGTAAAAGGTTCAATTGCTGCCCACTCGCACGTCATGGCTTCCGCCGCTGAACGATTTGGAAACACGGCTAAGAACATTTCTTATCAAAAACCGGGTGTTCCATTCTTCTCGAATTTAACGGGAGACTGGATAGCGGATGAAGAAGCTGCGGACTATGACTATTGGAAGCGGCACATGACTGAGACTGTTCGTTTTGCTGAGGGGATTGGCGTGTTAACGAAGCAGGAGCATGCTATTTTTATCGAAATCGGCCCGGGACAAGATTTAAGTGTGCTTGTGAAGAGATCGATTAACGATGAGATGCGCCAGCATGTTTGCAATGTGCTGAAACACAGCAGGCAGAATATGTCGGATGTCCAATTTTTACTCAGCAGAATTGGCACGCTGTGGATGTATGGCGCAGTCATTGATTGGCGCGGGCTGCATGAGGGCGGAAATCCTGAAAAAATTACTATGCCGCAATATCCTTTTGAAAAGGAATCCTTCTGGCCCAAACGGAAGCATACTGCCAGCGGAAAAGGCAATAAACATTCCGGAGGAAAGCTCCCGCTTCAGGAGTGGTTTTATCTGCCGCAATGGGAAAAAGAAATCCTGCCAATTTCCCGAGAGATTGAAGCGGCGGAACAACGTTTGCTTGTCTTCATGGAGGATGGCGATTTTTCACATAAGCTTATTCAGGGGCTGCAATCTGCCTGTGCTTCTTGTGTCATCGTTAAAAAAGGGCATAACTTTCAGCAGGTTGAAAAAGGAGTGTACACACTTCGCCCAGACTCTGCGGAAGATTACTGCCGTCTCTTTGAAGTGTTGGAGAAGGAAAAGATTCAGTACAGCCGGATTTTGCACCTCTGGGGGCTGGCGGAGAAGAATGAAACCGCTGCTGCCGAGTGGATTGAGCAGATGCAAAACGAATCCTATTACTCGTTGCTTTACTTAGGGCAAGCATTGAAAAAGAAAGGAACAAACCAGGAAATTTCGATCTTTGTATTATCGTCCCTTACGTATCAGCTTGATGGAGAAGAAACGTTATATCCAGAGAAAGCCGTACATCTGGGGCCGAGTATGGTCATATCTCAGGAAACACCGTTCCTTCGCTATCGAGTGATTGATATAGACAGGCAGAAAGAAGATTCCTGGAAAGAAGACAAGCTGCTGGGACTCATCAGATCTGAGCTGATGACCGAATCAGGCAATCTCCTAACGGTTTACAGAAATAATAAAAGGTACACCAGGAATTTTATTCACAAAGCAGTGCCTGCAGAATCATCGCAAGGGCACCTTCGTCCCGGAGGCGTATATATTCTGATTGGCGGGCTGGGCTTCATCGGTTTACATGCTGCAAAAACCATTGCTGAGAAAACAAAAGGAAAACTTATTCTGACAAGCCGTTCCGGCCTTCCGCCGCGGAGTGAATGGGAGTCCTTAATCAGCACGCATGTTGAGGATGATCCAACTGTTAAAAAAATAAAATCAATATATGAGATAGAACAAACAGGCGCGGAAGTTATTGCTGTTGCTGCTGATGCAAGCTGTGAAGCGGATATGTCTGAATTGGTTCATGCGGCTGAACATAAGTACGGCTCCATACATGGCGTAATTTATGCAGCTGGAATAACAGGCGAACAATCATTCAGGATGATGGAGCAAACGGATAGAAGTTTTTCGAATGCTCACATTCAAGCAAAAATGACGGGCGTTGCGGTATTAGAAAAAGTGTTGGACGATCGGCCGCTTGATTTCTGCTTTTTGATTTCGTCCTTGTCTCCGATATTGGGAGGACTTGGATTTACCGCCTATACTGCAGTTAACCATTTTGTTGATGCCTTTGTATATCAACATAATGCGCAGCATCCTGTTCAGTGGACAGCCATAAATTTAGACGGCTGGGAATTTGAAGACGGCAAAAAACCGGATATTCCAGTCGGAGGGGATTTAGAAAATACCCTGATTCGTGCGCATGAGGGCAGAGAGGTTTTCGAGAGAATTTTCACATTTGATCATATGGATCAGATTGTCGTGTCTGCCACGGATCTGCAGGAGAGGATACAAAAATATGTGAATCGTCTGCACCAGCCTAGCGATGAACAGCAAGAAGAGGACGTTTCGCTGTACGGGCGGCCAGAGCTTACCGCTGAATATGTTGAACCAGTAACTGATATGGAGAAAGAACTTCTTGTTTATTGGCAGTCATTTTTCAAAATTGATCAAATCGGCATAGACGATGATTTCTTTGAGATGGGCGGTGATTCTTTAAAGGCGATTACTTTCATTTCCATTATTCATCAAGCGTTCAATGTGGAAATTGCGCTGCCGGATTTCTTTAACATTCCGACGATCAGGCAGATGGCCGAATTTATCAGCCAAGCCGACAAGAAGATTTACAGAAAGATAGAAAAAGCTGAAAAACAGGATTATTATCCGCTGAGCTCAGCGCAAAAACGGCTTTATCTTGTTCAGCAGTTAGATCAAACAAGCACTGGCTACAATGAGTTCACTGCCGGCCGGATTGCAGGAAAGCTTGATATGCAAAGGCTGGAGAATGCGTTCCGGCAATTGATTCATCGTCATGAGAGTTTAAGAACATCCTTTAAAGCAATAGACGGTGTTCCTATGCAGTGTATAGCTGAGCATGCGGAATTTCATGCAGACTTTTTTGACCTATCCCATTTGGCAGGCCAGGAAGGGCAAAACGAAAAAGAACAAGAAGTCATCAGCAGCTTTTTAAAGCCGTTCCAGCTTGATCAGGCACCCTTGATGAGAGCTGGTGTGATGAAGAACTCTGAAAACGAGTATATTCTGATGCTCGATATGCACCATATTATTTCTGACGGTCTATCTCAGGATATCTTGGTCAGCGAGTTTATGGATCTATATGACGGCAAAGAGCTTGCACCGCTTGAACTGCAATATAAAGATTTCTCAGAATGGCAGAATCAGATGCTTCAGTCTGATGACCTGAATGAGGTGAAAACATATTGGCTGAAACGGCTTGACGGCTTCAGTGAGCTTCAGCTGCCGGCTGATTACCGGAGACCTGATGTCAAAAGCTTTGCCGGCGCCCATTATCGTTTTGATGTAAGCAAAAAAGAGCTTGAGGCGTTTAAAGCCATTATGGCCGATGAAGACGCCACGCTGTTTATGGGACTTTTATCAATCTATCAAGTCCTGTTGCACAAGCTCACTGGACAGTCCGACATTGTAGTCGGCGTTCCGGTTGCGGGGAGAAGGCAGGAGGAGCTGCAGCGGATCATCGGTATCTTCGTTAACATGCTTCCGCTTCGGTTTTATCCGGAAAAAGAGATGACGTTCACTCAATTTCTGCACCATGTCAAGCAGCTGGTGATTGATGACTTTGATCATCAAGATTATCAGTATGAACATATGGTTCAAGACTTGAAGTTAGATAGGACGTTAAATAGGAATCATATTTTTGATACCGTTTTTGCTCTGCAAAATCTAAGCCAGCCTTCTTTAGAGGTAGACGGGATCACACTAACCGACTATGAATATGAAACAGCAGTTTCCCGGTTTGATTTGCTTTGGATCGCTTCAGAAGACGAAAACGGTTTATCTTCTGTCATTGAATACAGCACTGAGCTGTTTACAAGAGAAACGATTGAAGGCATTGCGAAAGGGATTAAAAAGGTGCTGTCAGCCGTAATTGATTGTAAGCAAACCGCTCTCAAGGATATTGACCTGACTTCAGGCATCAATGATTTAGAAAAGGTATCGTTGCTGGAACTAGACGATCTGAAAATCTAGCAGAAATAGGTGAATAACAATGAACCAAACCGATGTCTTTCAATTAAAAACCGCAGCTCTTGAAAAAGTGAAGGAGCGGCAATATTGGACTTCTGTATTAACTCAAATCCCGTCGGACTGCCGTTTTCCTTATGATTCACAGCTTCTTGATCAAAACGATGAAGAAGCTTCAATACCTTTTTCATTCTCGGCTCAGCTGGAAAAGGCCATCTTAAAGGCATCCGGAGCTTCAGATTTGCGTATGTTTATGATTTTGATGACTGCGGCAGTCACATTGCTGCACAGGTACGATGGAAGAACGGATATCATGGCGTCGGCCCCTGTGTTGAGACAGCGGGAAACACAGCCGGTGATCAATGATCTTCTTCCGCTGCTGGTGAAAATCAATCCTTCTATGAGTTTCAGAGACTGTCTAGAGCATGTGAAACAAGCTTTTCAAGAAGTGTATGCCCATCAAAATTATCCTGTGAAAATCCTATTGGATGAGCTTCATCCTTTGCATAAAAAAGGGGAGCCCCGCTTCGGCATCTCCCTTGCTGTGAATGATCTTCAGCAGCCGGTGTCATTGAAAGCGCTGGACACGAATCTATTTTTCTCCATTCAGTGTGATGAAGGGAGATTGACTGGAAAGCTGAGCTGGAATTTGAAACATTACACATTCGATACTGCTGAACGGATAGCCGGCCATTTTTGCATGCTGGCAGATCAGGCTTTGTCGGCGCCTGAGACTCTGGTCTCTGAGCTGCAGTTACTTTCTCATGAGGAGAGAGAGAGAGTCATCACGACATTTAATCACACAAATCAACCATACCCGAAGGAAAAATCGATTGTCGATCTCTTCAAAGAACAGGCAGCTCTCAAACCTGATCAGCCTGCAATCGTGTATGAAGATGTCAGCTTCACATACGGTGAGGCTGATGAATTGTCAGATCGGATTGCTGCTTTTTTGACAAAAGAAGGCGTTTGTCATGAGGAGCCTGTGGGGCTGATGGTTCATCGCTCGGCAGAAATGGTTATCGGCATATTAGGCATATTGAAAGCAGGTTGTCCTTATTTGCCGATAGATGTAAATATGCCGTCCGAACGGATGGATTATATGCTGACAAACAGCGGGTCGCGGTTTGTGATCACGAACAAGGGTTATGGCACTTCTGCTGAGGATCAAAAAAGCTTATGTATAGAGGAAATGATGAAATTTGAAGGTGCGGCGGAGCATGGGCGCCTGCCGTCTCCTGAAAATCTCGCTTATGTGCTGTATACATCAGGGACAACAGGAAAACCGAAAGGCGTGATGGTGGAGCATCGTCAAGTCATCAATTTAGTATATGGCATAGACAGCCTTCATTTTCAGCCATTTTCACAAGAGCACCTCCGTATCGGCATGCTTGCTTCACATATTTTTGACGCATCCGTGCAAACGATATTTCCGGCAGTGCTTCTTGGACACACCTTATATATTGCGCCAGATCATGCAAGGATGGATGGAAAGCAGCTGTGGTCTTTTTATGAGGAGAACCGCATTCATATTTCAGATGCGACACCCTCTCATTTGCGCCTCATGATCAAAGCCGCTGAGAAAGAGCCGCATCACGTTGACGAATTGAAGTTAATAATGGCTGGCGGCGAAATGCTGCCGCCCCAATTGGTTCAGCAATATTTACAAACGTTTCGTGCGGGTAAGCCGGTGATGACAAATAATTACGGTCCGACGGAATGCGCTGTGCAGTCAGCGGCTTTTACCATACCTGAGTCTTGGAATGAACCCGTCGTACCGATTGGCAGGCCGATGCCGAATGAACAGATTTATATTTTGGATCATTGCGGACAGCCTGTGCCCATCGGCGTATACGGAGAACTGTGCATTGCCGGAGACGGGGTGGCAAGAGGATATATCCGTCAGCCAGAGCTGACGGCAGAAAAATTTACAGAACCGCAGCATATTCCTGCCGGCAAGCTTTATCATACCGGCGACTTGGCGAGATGGCGTAGTGACGGCTTCATCGAATTTTTTGGCAGGTATGATGATCAAGTAAAAATAAGAGGATTCAGAATAGAGCTTGATGAGATTAGAAAAGCCTTGCTTGATTACCGGGAGCCGGGACAAATCGTTCATGATGCGGTGATTATTCCAGTTCAAAAGGAATCAGATGATCCGTTTCTTGTGGCGTATCTCATTTCCGACCAAAAACTGAAAACTCGAAAAATGAGAGGGTTTTTAGGAGAAAAGCTGCCGGGTTATATGATTCCGAGACGTTTCATCCGCGTGGACTCATTTCCAATGAACCTGTCAGGGAAGCTTGATCTCAAGGCACTCCCAGACCCCTTTGAAGAGCCTGAATCTGACGAGCAGGTCATAAAACCGCACAATGAAACCGAAAAAAAGCTGGTTTCCATTTTTGCCGGCATTCTGAATATACCTGAATCTGATATCAGCATGGAAGATAACTTCTTTGATATCGGCGGAAACTCATTTCATATCGTAGAACTATCGAACAAATTGAAAGAGCAGTTTGGACAAGAGCTGTCTGTTGTTCAGCTGTTTCAGTATACATCTGTATCGGCAATAGCTGCCCAGCTCAGCCGGCAAGCGGAGTCTGAGGGTTGTCAGGCAAATGCAGAAAGTGAGGAAGAGGCAGCGGAAGATTTAGAAAATGTCGCACAACTGTTAGGCGGGATTTCTGATGAGTAAAACAACAGGCTTAGAAATAGCGGTTATCGGAATGGCTTGCCGTTTCCCCGGAGCCAAAAATATTGAAGAGTTTTGGGAGAACATGAAAACGGGCACGGAATCCATCACATTTTTCTCAAAAGAAGAGCTTATGGAAGCCGGTGTGCCTAAAGAACAGCTCGATCATGAGAATTATGTCAGAGCCAAAGGAAAAGTAGACCGGCATGACCACTTTGACGCGGCGTTTTTCGGCTACTCACAGCGAGAAGCTGAGGTAATGGACCCGCAAGTGCGCATGTTTCATGAAGTTGCGTGGGAATCTCTTGAAAACGCCGGCTACAATCCCGAAACCTATTCACAGCCTATCGGCTTATTCGGCGCTGCGTCTGCGAATTTGTACTGGCAGGCAAGTTCAATGCTGCTGAGAAATAGCAGTTCTTCTGAACAGTTTGCTGCTGTTCAGTTGACGGACAAGGATTTTATGAATACACAAGTTTCTTATAAATTAAATTTGAAAGGGCCGAGTATCGCGGTGGATACAGCCTGTTCATCTTCTCTGACGGCGGTGCATCTCGCGTCCAGAGCTTTGCTTACCGGCGACTGCAAAATGGCGCTGGCCGGAGGTGTAACGGTGACTTGCCCCCACAAAAAGGGCTATATGTATCAAGAAGGAATGATTATGTCGCCGGACGGCCGCTGCCGCGCATTTGACGCGGAAGCCAATGGGACAGTCGGGGGAGAGGGCTGCGGTGTTGTAGTGCTGAAAACCTTAAAGCAGGCGCTGAAGGATCAAGATCATATTTACGCTGTCATTAAAGGTTCCGCATATAACAATGACGGCAGCCGTAAAGTCGGTTACACCGCGCCAAGTATCGAAGGGCAGGCCGATGTCATTAGAAAAGCGCTGAACATCAGCCGTGTAGAGCCCGAAAGTATTTCTTATGTCGAAGCGCACGGCACGGGCACCTCGTTAGGAGACCCGGTTGAAATAGAGGCGCTTACACAAGCGTTTCAAACTGAAAAGAAGCAATACTGCGCAATCGGCTCTGTTAAAACAAATATCGGTCATTTGGATTCCGCCGCGGGTATTGCGGGGTTTATTAAAACGGCGCTGAGTCTCAAAGCGAGAACTCTGCCGCCAAGCCTTCATTACAAAAAGCCTAATCCTAAAATTGATTTTGAAAATAGTCCTTTTTATGTCAGCACATCAGCAAAGCAATGGACAGTAGCTGACCGGGTGTTTCGAGCGGGCGTCAGTTCCTTTGGGATCGGCGGCACGAATGTTCATGTTGTGATGGAAGAGCCGCCGATGAAGGAAAGACGTCATCAAGAGGATTATGAAGACTGCCTTATGCTTATTTCTGCCCGTTCTGAAAAAGCGGCAAAGAAGGCCGCGGATCAGGTCAAGCGATTTATAAAAGAGAATGAAGAGGTGCCGCTCCAAGACGTTTCATACACACTGCAAGAGGGCCGCAGGCATTTTCAATATCGTCAGGCGTTTACGGCTGGCCCTTTAGGGATAACAAGCGATATGGCAAGTACTTCAAAAGCGCTGGAGAAGCCGGCCGTTGTCTTTATGTTTTCCGGCCAAGGCTCTCAATACGTCAATATGGGGAAACAATTGTATGAACAAGAACCCATATTCCAGGAGGAGCTGCGCCGCTGTTTTGACATTCTGCAAGCTGAGGAAGGACTCAATATTAGAAGCATTATGTTTCCGAATAATGAGGCAGAAAGCGAGGAAGCTGAACAGCTTATCCATGAAACCTCGTATACGCAGCCTATTTTATTTTCTTTTGAATATGCGCTGGCGTCCTTCTTAATCAAAAAGGGGTTAAAACCGCAATACATGATTGGCCACAGCATAGGGGAATTAACGGCAGCCTGTCTGTCAGGCATTTGTTCATTGGAAGACGCGCTTCATATGGTTGTGATGAGAGGCCGATTGATGCAGGAAATGCCGGAGGGAGAAATGTTGAGCGTCAGACTGCCCGGCGTAGAGACAGAAATGGAATTGACAGAAGGGGTTGAGCTATCGGCTTCAAACAGCTCTGATTTATCGGTTGTATCAGGCCTTATGGAGCCAATCAATGCTTTTGCCGCGCGCCTTCAGTCGAAAGGAGTGGCCATTCAGCACTTAAAAACGTCCCATGCGTTTCATTCAAGCATGATGAAGCCGGCAGCATCTCGTTTTGCTGATATTCTGCAGGAGATAGAATTCCAAGCACCAGACCTTCCGTTTATTTCAAATGTGACAGGCGATTGGATACAAGCAGATCAGGCCGCAGATCCGAAATACTGGGCTTCGCAAATCACGGAAAAGGTTGATTTTCATTCAGGGCTGAGCACGCTTTTACAAATGAGTAATGTTGTATTTGTTGAGATCGGGCCAGGGAACACGTTGACGCAGTTTGTGAGAAAACATGAGGGTTTTATGGCGGAGCAACATGCTGCGGTTAATATCATCAGGCATCCAAAGGAAGTATCGTCTGATCGTGTCTATCTGTTAAACCGCATCGGCAGGCTTTGGACGCATGGTGTAAACATGAACTGGGAGCACTTTCGCCAGGGGGGCTCATATGAAAGGGTCCCGCTTCCGACTTATCCTTTTGAGCATCAAGTATTTCCCGATCCGCAACCAGCTCAGGGCGGCATGGAAGAAAAGATCAAAAACGAATTGAAATTAAACATTGCCTCCAGTGAAGAACAGCTTCCTTTTGATAAGTGGTTTTCCGTCCCGCATTGGGAACGAATGGAACCAGCCAATGAGACATTCACTCATCAAGGAAAAAGGATACTTGTCTTTGAAGAAAACAATAATGTCAGCCAATATCTCCTAAAGCAGCAAGCGGAAGCCGTGTCTGTCCTCCCAGGTGATTGCTTTGCGGAAATGGACAAAAACACGTTTACGGTAAACCATCGGGATACGGCCCACTTTCGGAAGCTGCTGGATGAACTGAATGCAAGGGGGTTTATCCCTGATGAAATCATCTGGATGCGGCTGCAAGACTGTGATTGTTGTGATGGAGATCTTGCAGAGCGCACAATAGCCGGTTATCTTCCCCTCCTTGATCTTGTCCGTTTACTTGGAACAGAGAGCAACAAAAGATTCAGCATGACCGTAGTGACCAATCAAGCTCACGATGTGACGGGAATGGAGGAGCTTCAGCCTCATCAGGCTGCGCTGACCGGAGTCTGTTTAACCATTCCGCAAGAGTATCAGCAGATCAGCTGTAAAGCTGTTGATCTTTGTCCGGACCCGCGGCACGGTCAATCAAACTGGCCTGAAATGATTTCTTATGAACTTAAAAAAGAGGATGATCAGCCTATTGTGGCTTATCGCGGAAACAGCAGATGGATTCGGCAGGCGAAGCAGCCGGGCAAGCAAGATGAGATTGATATGGCCGGCAATCTCAGGCATAAAGGAGTTTATATCATTACAGGCGGCCTTGGCGGGATCGGATTATCTCTTGCATCTCATTTAGCTGAAACAGTTCAAGCAAAGCTTGTGCTGCTAAGCCGGACAGGACTGCCCGATAAACTAAGAGCAAATGACGATGCAATCAAAAAACTCAAAGCTGTTGAAGAGCTCGAGAAGGCTGGAGCCGAGGTGTTGGTATTACAGGCGGATATTTCAGATGAGGCAGAGCTTCAAAAAGCCTTGCAAACGGCAGAATCTCGTTTTGGACAAGCCATTCACGGCGTTATTCATGCAGCGGGCATTCCTGATGGCAAAGTGATTCACGCAAGGACACTAGACGATGAGAGGCAGATGGCAAAAGCCAAAATAACAGGAACCGCTCTGTTAAGAAAAGCGCTTAAAAACAAACAGCCGGACTTCTTCATCATTTGTTCCTCTCTTGTTTCATTTTTAGGAGCGGGAGGCCAAGTCGGCTACGCTGCATCAAACGCATTCTTGGACAGCTATGCTCACGCATGCCGAAAAGAAGGCGAAAACATGGTGTCGGTTAACTGGGACCGTTGGGAACAAGTAGGGATGGCATATGAATCAGAAACGGCAGCCATTCTTTCGAAGATAGCGGACAAGGGAGAGCAACAAGGAATCCTGCCGGCTCAAGGTGCGAAAGCATTTATGAGAGCTTTGCAGCTGCGCTACCCGCAAGTCCTGATTTCGCTGCAGGACGTAAACAAACGAATAAAAGACAGCTATGTGAAAGAGGACAGACAAACCGCTGCGCATGTGCTGACAAAAGACCGCTTGGATACACTTGAAGAAAGATTAATGAATATTTTTAAGGATTATTTTCATGCTGAGACAGATGTAAATATGAATTTCTTTGAATTAGGAGCCTCTTCACTTGATCTGCTTCAGGTGAGCGGGAGAATCAAAAACGAGCTCGGTGTGGATATCCCGGTTGTGATGATGTATGCACACCCGACGGTTGCAGCATTAACCGAAGCCGTCAAAGCACAGCAAAGCGGTGATGACTTACACATAAAAGGAATAGAGCCAGATCGCCAAAAAGCCATAAATGAAGGGAAAAACCGGCGAAAACAGCGAATGAGACGAAAATAGATGGGAGGCTGATTTCCATGGCTGACGAGAAACAATGGACAGAAACAGGACTGGAAATAGCGGTCGTCGGTATGGCGGGCAAGTTTCCAGGCGCGGCAAATATTGATGAGTATTGGAGCAACATTTCAAAAGGAATAGAATCGGTCACTCAATTTTCCGATGAAGAATTAAAAGAAGCCGGGGTTGATGAGACGCTGCTTCGGCAAGAGGCATATGTAAAAGCAAAGCCGATCATTGATGAGGTTTCTGACTTCGACGCGGCGTTTTTCGGCTATTCACCGAGAGAAGCTGCCTTGATGGATCCGCAAATCAGGCTCATGCATGAATGCACCTGGGAAGCGCTGGAGCATGCGGGCTGTGACGCTGAACGGTTTAACGGGCTGATCGGGCTGTATGCTGGTGCTTCCAGCAATTTGTCTTGGATGGGCCGTCATATGTCTTCTCTTCATAAGAATGAAGACGCATTTCAAATCATGCATTTAAATGATTCATCGTTTGCATCACGAATCGCTTATAAACTTAATTTGAAAGGGCCGAGTGTATCAGTTCAAACTGCTTGCTCGACTTCTCTTGTCGCGATACATATGGCGTGCCAGGGCTTAATTGGGGGAGAATGTGACCTTGCATTAGCCGGAGGTGTTACCCTGAGCCTGCCGCATATATCTGGGTACCTTTATCAGGAAGGAATGATCTATTCAGCAGATGGTCATTGCCGTCCGTTTGACGAAAAGGCGAACGGAACCATTTTTGGTGAAGGAGCCGGAGTGGTGGCGTTAAAGCGATTGAAAGACGCACAAGCTGACGGTGATGTGATTTATGCGGTCATCAAGGGCTCTGCAATAAATAATGATGGAAACAATAAGGCAGGGTATACGGCTCCCAGTGCTGAAGGCCAGGCGAATGTCATTGCCACAGCTATGGAGATGGCGGAAACGGAACCGGAAACCATTGGTTATGTTGAGGCTCACGGGACGGGAACGCCTGTTGGAGATCCGATTGAAATTGAGGCGCTGACCCGTGCTTTCAATACAGATAAAAAAGCATATTGCCGCATTGGTTCTGTCAAAGCGAATATCGGGCATTTGGACGCCGCTTCGGGGGTATCGGGATTTATAAAAACCGTTATGATGCTCCATCATAAAATGCTCCCTCCCGCTTTTCACTATCAAAAATCGAATCCGCGCATCAAGTTTGAGAACACGCCGTTTTTTGTCAATACAGAGCTGGCTGAATGGGAATCTCAGCAAGGGCCGAGAAGAGCCGGCGTGAGCGCCTTTGGAATCGGAGGCGCGAATGCTCACGTTGTCCTTGAAGAGCCCCCATCTCATACTGATGAAATGCCAGTCGGCGGTCCTGAGCTTGTTGTTCTTTCTGCGAGAACAAGGCAGGAGCTTATCCGTTCAATGGATCAATTGGCTGATTTTCTTCGCCGCAACCCGGAAGCACCGCTGCCAGCCATAGCCCGTACTCTACAGCTTGGCAGAAAGCAATTCCAGTACAGAATCTCCTTTGTAGCTTCACATCAAAAGGATCTGCTTGATCAGCTTTCTGATCATCGGAGTAAAAAACAAATCAGAGAATCGGCGGTTGTTCCAAGCAGCACCATGTTTGTATTTGCGGGAGACGTTCAAGAGGGCTTTGGCCGATATACGCAGCTGTACCGCACGGAAAGCCTGTTCAAAAAAGAAGTCGATGCTTGTCTTGAAAAGGTGCAAAATGTGTTTCAGCAGGATGTACTCAGCTTCTTTAAAGCATGTATTTCTGCTCCAGAAACGTACCAGGAAGAGGAAAACCTGGGATTGGCCCATATGTTGTCGTTCATCATGGAATACGCCACAGTCCGTTTCTTACAGCACACAGGCATAACACCAGACCGCTTTATCGGGCGGGGGTTCGGGGAGTTTACGGCGGCCTGTGCGGCAGGAATGTTTTCCTTTGAAGAAGGGGCAGCAGCTGCATATAAACGCGGAGAGTTAATCAGCATGTCGCCGGCAGGAAAAATGCTCGGTGTCAGCCTGTCAGAGCCGGATATCGTTCAATACTTAGAGAAATCATTATCCCTTGCGCTGATTGATGAGCGGTATTGTGCCGTCTCCGGTTTGCCAGAGGATGTCTATCAGCTGAAGGCGCGGCTTGAACAAGAAGGGATAGCTGCTGAGTTACTTGATGGGGATATTGCGTATCAATCGGATCTGCTGGCTGACGCAGCGCAAGAATTCATGCACTTCCTTGGCACGCTGAACATGAAGTCACCAGACATTCCAGTCGTTTCATCTGTCACTGGAAAAGTGATAACAGATGACGGAGCAGCGGGTGCCAGTTATTGGGCCGGCCAAATCTGCAAGCCGATACGGTTTTTTGAACACATCTCGTCTTGTTTGCGGGAGGAACCTGCTATTTGCATAGACCTGCGTTTGAATCAGGGGGCATCAGTGTTTACAGAGCGCCAATCAATTGGCATGACAGGTGAACTCGGCACACAAGGACACACAGACGTTTTAAAGTTACATATATACGGAGCGTTGTGGAGTCTCGGGTCTGAGGTTGATTTCAGTATCCTGCATGAACCTCAGCTTAATAAAAGGTTAGCTCTGCCGACTTACCCTTTTACAAAGCAGCATTTCCCGTTGCCTGACAGCTTGGCACCGGCTGAACTTGAAAAAGATGAGCCTCACCAGCCGGCAGAACCGCTTCGTGCAATGCCGTTATCTGCTATTGAAAAGACAGTCAGAGAAATTGTCATTAAGCATTTTGGATTCAATGAGCTTAACGATGATGCACCGTTTTTTGAGCTGGGGGCTACGTCGCTTGATATCTCTCAATTAGCGGCAAAAGTAACAGATCAATTGAATTGGAAGGTGGAACCAGTTCTGCTTTATCAATTTGCCGCAGTTCGCAGCCTGGCGAAGCATCTTCATCAACAGGTTCAAACGAAGGCCGGGCAGCTGGAAATGACGCAGCATCAAAAGGTGTCGCAAAGCCGTCCGAACGGCCAGGGAACTGATATCGCGATTATCGGTATGGCAGGGCGTTTTCCTGGAGCCGGCAATTTGGATGAGTTTTGGAATAATCTCGTAAACGGCAAAGAATCTATCAGCTTCTTTACGGATGAAGAACTAAAAGCGTCAGGCATTGATGATCAGCTCTTGAAGCATCCTGATTATGTAAAAGCGAAGGGGATCATTAAGGACTCTGATATGTTTGATGCAGATTTTTTCCAATATTCCTCAAGAGAAGCGGAATTGATGGATCCGCAATTCAGGCTTTTACATGAATGTGCCTGGGAGGCCTTAGAAGATGCGGGCTGCGACCCGGAGCGGACAACAGGGAAAATCGGCGTCTACACTGGGACAAGTCCAAACCTCGAGTGGATTACACGTTTCGCAGGGAAATTGGATGGGACTGAACAGTTCAGCTCCATGCTGTTAAATGACAGAGAATTTTTCAGTACCCAGCTTGCTTATAAATTAAACCTGCACGGGCCAAGCATCACAATGCAAACAGCCTGCTCTACTTCTTTAGTCAACATTGGAGCGGCATGTCAAGCGCTGCAAAACGGAGCATGTGACGCGGCGCTTGCTGGAGGCGTAACTGTCAGCACCCCTTTAAGGTCAGGCTATGTTTATCAGGATGGCATGATTCAATCACCTGATGGGCATTGCCGTCCATTTGATGAGGACGCAGGCGGTACCGTTTTTGGCGATGGCGCGGGGATTGTCGTTTTAAAAAGATATGAGGACGCCGTTAAAGAAGGGCACTCCATTTATGCGGTCATAAAAGGGGTCGGAATGAATAATGATGGAAGCCGAAAAGTCGGTTTTACCGCTCCGAGTGTAGAAGGCCAGGCCGAAGTGTTAAAACATGCATACGAGAATGCAAGAATTGATCCGAACACCGTAGGGTATATCGAAGCTCACGGAACCGGTACAAAAATGGGCGATCCAATCGAAATGGAAGCGCTGAGCCAGGTTTTTAAAAGTGACAGGCCAATGTCAATTCCAATCGGGTCAGTGAAAAGCAATGTCGGACATTTAAACAACGCTGCCGGGATTGCCGGACTCTTTAAGGCCGTTTTATCGCTAAAACATAAAACCATTTTGCCAAGCTTGAATTACACAACACCTAATCCGCATATTCATTTTGACCAGACGCCATTTTATGTCAATACCGAAGCGACATACTGGAAGGAATCCGCTGATCCAAGGCGGGCGGGTGTCAGCTCCTTCGGAATAGGCGGCACCAATGCGCACATTGTGCTGGAAGAAGAGCGGGAGTCAGGCAGAGAAGCTGACGAGAGTCAGCGGCATTTGCTAGTACTGTCAGCAAAAACAGACACAGCCTTAGAGCGGATGACAAATCGATTGAAAGAGTTTCTTCGAACGCATCCGAACGTTCCGTTAGAGGATGTGGCATACACCTTACAAGTCGGCAGAAAACAATTTTCATACCGAAAATCGGTCGTGCTGTCAAAATCAACGGAATGGGAAAGCGGTGCAGAGCTCACAGCCTATCAAAAACACAGCGGGCGCCCGACTGCTTTTATGTTCTCAGGGCAAGGCTCTCAGTATATCGATATGATGAAAGATTTATATGAAGCTGAACCGGTATTTCAGAGTGAAGCGGACCGCTGTTTTGCCTTCGTGCAGAGGTCACATCAAATTGATTTGAAGGCGATCGTCTTCCCCGAATCAAATGATGGGGCGAAGCTGACAGAGACCGCTGTTGTACAGCCGCTGCTGTTCATCTTTGAATACGCGCTCGCAAAGCTGCTGCAAAGTGCAGGCATCTCACCAGATTACATGATTGGGCACAGCATTGGTGAATACACTGCTGCATGCCTGTCAGGCGTGTTTTCATTAGAGGCAGCTTTAACGCTCGTAATGGAGCGGGGAAGGCTGATGCAGCAGCTGGAGTCTGGGGCAATGATCAGTGTTCAGCTATCAGAGAAAGAGCTGGAGCCGCTGCTTACGGACAGTTTGTCACTTGCGGCTGTTAATGCTCATGACTTATGCGTAGTATCCGGAAAAAGCGAAGACATTGAGACGTTTGCGGTTCTCCTTGAAGAAAAGGGCATTGCAGGCCGCCGGCTGCATACTTCTCACGCCTTTCATTCTTATATGATGGAGCCCATTCTTGAGGATTTTGCCGCGATTGTAAAGCAACAGGATATGAACACCCCTCGGATTCCATTTGTTTCGAATGTAACGGGAACATGGATAACACCGGAACAAGCAGCAGACCCGGCTTATTGGTCTCAGCACTTAAGAGGCACAGTCCGCTTCCATGAAGGATTGGAACAGATTTTGAGTGATGACAACGTTCTGTTAATAGAAGTCGGGCCGGGCAGCACATTAAGCACATTTGCCAGAAGGCACAAGAAGAGATCTAGCCAGCATGACATTGTCAACCTCGTCAGACATGTTCAGGAACCAGCGCATGATCATTCCTATTTCTTAAAGAAATTAGGGCAGCTTTGGGTCTGCGGATGTGAAATTGACTGGAGGCAGTATGGCGGTGGTAAGCCTAAGCGTCTGATATCGCTTCCGCCTTATCCTTTTGAGAAAAAACGCTATTGGATAGAAGCGGCTGACAATGCGGCTGCTTTCACCGCAGTTGATGCATGGAATAAAAAGAAACCGATGGATCAATGGTTCTATCTGCCGTCATGGGAAAGGAAAATCAAGTCCGCTGACAGCCGAAAGAAAGAGCAGCCAGCTGAAAGCGGAAAAACACTGGTTTTCCATGAAGGAACAGCCTTTGGAGATCGGCTTGTGCAAGCGATGCGCCGTCAAGGACATGAGACCGTAATTGTCACGAGAGACCGACAATTCAAAAAAATAAACAGCGGATTGTATGTCATTAATCCATCTGATGGAACACATTATGAGCGTTTATTTTCTTCGCTTGCTTCAGACGGGCTTCTTCCAAACTGTGTGATGCATCTATGGAGCGTTTCGGAGCAAGAGGAATCCTATAAAACGTTCAGCACGTACAGTGAAAACGGCTATTATAGTTTGATTTTTACTGCACAGGCGGCATCTAATCAAAAACAAATGAACGAATGTAACATGTTTGTGCTGACAAGCGGGATTCATGAGGTGACTGGAGAAGAACAAATCAATCCTGAAAAATCGACCATTTTGGGGCCGTTGAAAGTTATCCCGCAGGAATATAACCATTTGAAATGCTGGAACATCGACATTCCTCCTTTACCGGATACATTGACATGGAAAGAAGAGGAGTTGATTGACCAAATCCTGACGGAAACTGATGCTGCGGGAGAGGATCAAATGATCGCATACCGAAACCGCCGCCGATGGGTGCAGATGTATCAGCCTGTTCAGTTAAATAAAGCGTCCGGCTTGCCGAATATGATCCGCCCGAAAGGTGTTTATCTTATTACGGGAGGGCTTGGCGGAATCGGATTTGTGTTATCAAAGCTGCTTGCACAAGAAGGAAACGTCCGTCTGATTCTGACAGGAAGAAGTGAACTTCCGCAGCGCAGCCAATGGGAAAGCTGGTGCGAGAAGCATGAGGACGATGATCCGACTACGGTTAAGATTCTGAAAATAAAAGAATTGGAACGGTTAGGCGCAAAGGTGACAGCTCTTCAGGCAGATGCGGGAAGCCTGTCGGATATGCAGGCTGTTATGAGAAAAATTCATACTGAGTTTGGAGAGCTAAACGGTGTCTTTCACGCTGCCGGACTTCCGGGGAGCTCGTCTTTCAGGGCGATTACAGATATACCTGTAACGATTGAAGGCGGAGAAGACCAGTTCCAGTCTAAAGTCAGAGGATTGAAAGTGCTTGAATCTCTATTAGAAAACGAGAATATAGATTTTTGTTTCTTATTTTCATCGATTAGTGCTTTGCTCGGAGGTCTCGGTTTCTCAGCGTACTCCGCAGCGAATATTTATATGGATGCTTTTGCGGCGAGGGTGAATCAGCGCAGCAAGACGCCTTGGGTTTGCGTGAATTGGGATGCATGGAACTTCTGGGGCCAGCTTGAATCAACTATCGGAGAATCTATTGCTGAACTTGCCATTTTGCCTGAAGAAGGAGCAGCTCTATTTCAATATGTGCTGTCAGATATCAACAATCGCCATTTATTAGTTTCAACGGGTGATTTGGGACACAGAATGAAGCAATGGATATCCATGAATGCCGATAGCATAGCGAAAGAGGAGAAAAAGGCAGGCGCCTTACACACCAGGCCAGAATTGAATAATCCGTATGTCGCTCCCCGCAACAAAACAGAGCAGGTCATATGCGGCATTTGGCAAGATTTCATGGGCCTGGAGCAAGTCGGCATACATGATAACTTTTTTGATTTGGGAGCCAGCTCGTTAGATATTGTACAAGTGACAAATCGTTTAAATAAAGAATTGGGAACCAATGAGGCTGTGGTGACTTTATTCACATACCCATCTGTAGCTGCTTTAGCGCAATTTATCAGTCCAGATCAAGAGGAAAGTGAAGAGGAGAAGGAAGAAATGGCGGCTGTATCCAAGGGACGGAGAAAAACGCGGATACGTAATCAGCGAGATAAAAGATTGAGAGGCGGCGAATAGAATGAGTAATTCTCATTATGCGAATCATGGAGCTGAAATTGCGGTAATCGGCATGGCAGGCCGATTTCCGGGAGCAAAAAACGTGCAGGAGTTTTGGAGCAATTTAAAAAATGCGAAAGAAACGATTTCTTTTTTCACTGATGAGGAGCTGAGAGAAGAGGGCGTTAATGAAGAGCTGCTTAATGATCCGCGATTTGTCAAAGCAAAAGGAATTGTGGAGGATGTAGATCTGTTTGATGCCGGCTTCTTTGATTATACGCCGAAGGAAGCTGCCATGATGGATCCGCAGTTCCGTATCTTTCATGAATGCGTGTGGACTGCCTTGGAAGATGCCGGCTACGATCCTTTCACTTACAAAGGGCAGATCGGCCTTTATACCGGAGCGGGCCTCAATGCAGAATGGGTGCTGAGGGCTCTTCAGGGAGCAAAGACCGGAGAAGACTCAAAGACGCTGGAAACAGCGGTTTTGAATATGAGAGATTACATGGCAACACTTATTTCTTATAAGCTTAACCTGAAAGGGCCGAGCATGATGGTGCAGACCGCTTGCTCAACCTCGATGGTCTCTATTCACCTTGCTGCTCAGGCTTTGTTAAATGGGGACTGCCATATGGCGGTTGCAGGCGGAGTCTCTATCCGCCTCCCGCAGAAGTCCGGGTATCTCTACCAAGAAGGTATGATCCATTCTCCGGACGGACATTGCCGCGTCTTTGATGATGAGGCGGCAGGCACAGTATTTGGAGACGGAGCGGGAGCGGTCATTTTGAAAACGCTAGAAGATGCTGAAGCAGACGGAGACCATATTTATGCTGTCATTAAAGGTACTGCAATCAATAATGACGGCAGCAGAAAGGTTGGATATACAGCGCCGAGCACCAAAGGCCAGGTAACCGCGATCAAAACAGCCCTGCACATGGCCGAGGTGGAGCCTGAAACCATTACCTATGTCGAGGCTCACGGAACAGGGACGACACTCGGTGATCCGATAGAAATTGAAGCATTAAAACAAGCTTACCAAACAGACCGTCGCGGCTACTGCAGAATTGGTTCTGTCAAATCCAACATCGGTCATTTAAATGATGCGTCTGGTGTAGCTGGATTTATGAAAGCAGTTCTAAGCTTAAAGCATAAAGTGATTCCGCCGACTCTGAATTTCGAAAAGCCAAACGCCAAAATCGATTTTGAACAATCGCCATTTGTCGTCAATACGGAACTCACCCCTTGGGAAGAAAGTGAATTTCCGCGCAGAGCGGGCGTTAGCTCATTTGGCATTGGGGGAACAAATGCCCATGTCATATTAGAGGAAGCGCCGGCGCAGCACAAGGCAGCGGAAAGACATGACGCTGAACTCTTATTGCTGTCAGCCAAAACACCGGCCGCTTTAAACAGCATGACAGAACGGCTGTCAAACTATTTTGTGCAAAATCCGCAGACCGATTTTGCAGCCGCGGCATATACCCTCAAAGCAGGGCGCCATTCATTTCCATATAAAAAAGCGATTGTGGCAGCGGATGTGCCTGAGTTTCTTCAGGTTATTCATGAAAATGACTATGAATCTGTTAAAACCGGAAGTTCTCAATCTGCAAGCCGGCCCGTTGTCTTTCTTTTTCCGGGACAGGGGGCGCAGTATGTTGATATGGCTAAAGGGCTTTACGATACTGTACCGGTTTTCAAGGAGGAGCTCGACGCCTGTTTTGACATATTAAAAAATCATATGGACATAGATCCGCGCACGGTGGTTTTCTCTGACAATCAAAAGCATGACGCGAATCTGATTAACCAAACTGAATATACACAGCCCCTTTTGTTCTGTATCGAATATGCACTTGCAAAAATGCTGATCCACTGGGGAATCAAGCCGAAAGCAATGGCGGGACACAGCATCGGTGAGTATACGGCTGCAGCCATTTCAGGTGTGCTCTCATTGGAAGATGCTCTTGACATCGTCAGCTATCGAGGGGCAGCGCTCCAAAATCTGCCGTCCGGTTCTATGCTTAGCGTTTCCTTAAGCGAAGCAGACATTAAACCGTATATAGACGGAACCATTTCAATCGCTGCCGTGAATGCATCGGATTCATGTGTTGTATCGGGAGAATCAAGTGCGATTGATGCATTGGAAAGGAAGCTGAACGCCGAAGGGCACAGCTGCAGAAAGCTTCATACATCACATGCCTTCCATTCGTATATGATGGAACCGGTTTTAGAAAGCATGAAACATAAGCTCTCAGCCTATCAATTTAAAAAACAAAAGATCCCGTTTGTCTCAAATGTAACCGGAGACTGGATCACTGACGAGGAAGCTAAAGACCCGGCATATTGGGCTGATCATTTGCGGGGAACCGTCAGATTTATGAACTGCGCAAAACGCTTAAAAGAAGAACTGGATCCAATTTTTATAGAGGTCGGCCCTGGAAATGCGCTGCGTTCGTTTGTCAGCAAATTGTATCAGGCAGAGGGCAAGCAGCATATTGCAATCCAGCTGATGAGGCATCCAAAGGAGACGGCTTCTGATTACCGTTATTTGCTGAGCAGGCTGGGTGATATGTGGCTCCACGGGGTGCCGGTCGATTGGACAGCCTTTTATGACCAGGACCAATGCCAGCTTATTCCGCTTCCAACATATCCTTTTGAAAGAGAAAGATATTGGATTGGCCGGACAAATGAACAGCCGGGAACATCGGCGGCAGAACATTTTCAGCTTTTAGTGCCTGAGCAAGCAAATGACGGGCAGACAGCTGATACAGAAGCGGATATTCAATTTAATGAGACAGAGGCGGTCTTGGCTGCTATGTGGAAGGACATTCTCGGAGTCAAACATGTCACATTAGATACCCATTTCTTTGAAACAGGCGGGCATTCATTAAACGCCACTGGTCTGATTTCCCGCATTCATAAGGAATTTGGAGCGGAGCTGACGTTAAGCGATGTATTCCAGCACCCGACAATCCGTGCGCTTGCCGCGCTTATTGATCGCTCTGACCGACAACAATATACATCCATCCTGCCTTCAGAGAAAAAAGACGTATACAGGCTGTCAGCTGCACAGCGGAGAACGTATTTGATTCATCAAAGAATTGGGCAAGTCACCACATATAACATGCCGATGGCTCTTTTATGCTTCGGGAAAATTGATGCCGTCCGCTTCGAGGACACATTCAAAAAGCTGATTGAAAGGCATGAAACACTGCGTACAACGTTTGAAATTAAGGATGGAGAACCTGTGCAGCGAATCCATCAAAACTTTGAATTTTCGATTGAACAAACCGAAGCGAAAATGGATGAGCTTGATGACGAAATCCGTTCATTTATACGGCCGTTTGATCTTAAGGTTTCTCCATTAATTCGGGTGAAATTCGTCAAAATCGAGGAAGAAAAACATGCGTTGCTTGTTGATATGCATAATATTGTGGCGGACGGCGCCTCAATGAATATTTTTATAAAAGAATTTACCCAATTATATAGAGGGGAACAGCTCCCCGAAAACATCATTCAGTATAAAGATTATGCGGAGTGGCAGCAGACATTTTTTAATAGTGATATGTTTAAACGCCAAAAAGAGTATTGGCTGAAGCAGCTTGAGGGTGAAGTGCCTGTGCTGAATATGCCTCTTGATTACGAACGAAAAGAACAAAGCTTTTTAGGCAGGGCGATCAAGTTTACAATCCCGCCGCGCGTTTTAGAAAAGCTTGAGAAAATCGGAGAGGCGCAGCAGCTGACAAACAATGTCATGCTGTTTCAGCTCTATGCCATGCTTTTGTCCAGTTATACAAAACAGCAGGAGCTGATGATTGGGTCATTGGTGGCAGGCCGGCGTCATGCGGATATTGAGAATACGATCGGTATGTTTACAAACTTTTTGCCGATCAAAATTCATTTGAATCCTGAAGAGTCGTTTGTCGGTAACCTTCAGCACACAAAACAAACTCTGCTTGAAGCTTATGACCATCAGGATTATCCATACGATCAAATGGCAGAAGCGCTGCAGCCGGTGATCAAGCCGAACCGCAACCCTTTCTTTGACACCATGCTGATCTATCATAATGAGTATGACCCGAATATAAAAATAGAGGCTGGCGGATTAACATTTGAAACATACGAATTCGCAAAGGGCATTTCAAAGCTTGATATGAAAATGGACGTCGTGAAGGAAGTGACAGGAGAGCTTAAATGTGTGCTTCAATACAACCGGTCGCTTTTCACTCATGAATCCATGCAGGCATTTGTTTCTCATTTTATCTCTCTTGCTGAAAAAGCTGCAGAAGAGCCTGAAAAATGCATTAAGGACATTCCGGTGCTGAGCCAAAAAGAGCAGGAAGAGGCTGAGCGGAAAAGGGAGAGAGAGTCAAACCGAGTCATCTCGTGCCCATTAACCATTTGTTCCAATTTTACAGCTGATCCGATTGTGCCTTACCTAAAATGGTGGGGCGAACAGTTTGATATCAATTTAGATATAAAGCTGTCTCCTTACGGCCAGGTGTTTCAAGAATTGCTTAATGAAGAAAGCTTGCTGTCAAGGCAAAAAAACGGTGCCAACCTGCTGTTGATTCGCCTTGAGGATATGGCGGGGGATGCGGGTCTCTCTTTGGAAGAAAGAATAGCTCACGTTCAATATAATTCAGATGAACTGCTCGCCATCATGAAACAGAAGAAAAAGGAAGTGCCTTATTTCATTGGATTGCTGCCGCTGGAAAATGTGAAAGAGCAGGAGCTCCGGGACATCCTTGTGCAATGCCAGCAGAATTGGATCGCGCAGCTTGCTAAAGAAACGGATGTACATTTGATTGATCTTCGCCAGCTGCATCAAACATACCAGCTTGATGCCATATTTGACCCGCACAGTGAAAGAGCGGCAAGAATACCGTTTACTGAAGAATTTTACGCGGCGATGGGAACACGGGTGGCGCGTGAGTTGACGGCATGGCTCAAACCGCCATTTAAAGCGGCCGCCATCGATTGTGACGGCACTTTGTGGAGCGGTACCGTGTCTGAAGCTGGGGCGGAAGGAGTCATTATTACTCCTGCCCATCGAGCGCTGCAGCAATTTTTAAAGAAAAAACAAGAAGAGGGTCTGCTCCTTGTGCTTTCAAGCAGGAATAATGAAGAAGACGTCTGGAATGTGTTTGAACGTCATCCAGATATGATTTTAAAGAAAGAGGACTTTGTCCTGTCACGCATTAATTGGGATGAGAAAGCCAGAAACATGAAAGAAATGGCCGACGAGCTGAACATTTCAGTGGACCGGTTCATATTCTTAGATGATGATCCGGCTCAATGCCTTGAAATGAACGAACGCCTGCCAGAGGTTCTGACCTTGCTTCTGCCGTCAGATATAGATTCTATTCCAATGTTCTTAGAACATGTCTGGGCATTTGACAGGTTCAGGGTGACAGAAGCTGATCAAAAGCGCACGGAACGATACTTGGCAGCACAAGAAAGAAAAATAGATTTGAATACGTCCCGTTCTCTTGAAGAGTTTCTTTCCGGTTTACACCTGCGTATAGCCTTGACTGAGATGACAGAAGAGCATTTGCCGCGAGTTGCTCAAATGAGTGCGAGAATTAATCAGTTCAATATGAATCCGTCAGTCTATCGTGAGGAGCAGCTTGCCCAGCGGCTCAATACGGACGGCCATATCGGCTGGGTCGTTGAAGCGGCGGACAGATTCAGTGATGAAGGCATCGTCGGTGCAATCATGGGAATCCAAAAAGAAGATTCATTAAAGATAGATACTTTTCTGCTCAGCTGCCGCGCACTAGGCAAAGGAATTGAACATAAGGTGCTATCCGGCCTTGCTTCATATGCAAGGGATAAACAGCTTGCGACGTTGTCGTTGAAGTATAAAAAATCAGGGAAAAACCGGGCTTTTTCTGAGTTTTTGGCTGAGCATCGTTTTATGGAAGAGGCTGATCCGTTAAATACGGTTTATCACATATCCGTCAATGAGGTAGAGGATCAAAGCGGCCATATCGAATGGGTGTCCTCGTTAGAGTCAGCGCCTCGCAAAAAGGCGAAAGCGATTGCCGATGGCGTATTGCAATCCGCTTTAATGGAAAACACAAACGCTCATTGGGAAGTGCTGCATGCTGAGAAATCCTTGCATTCTCCATATTTAATGGCCTTAGATACCAATCAGCCGGAGCATTTGCGTGCTCTGTTAGTAAAGGAACATTTAGGAGCCGAAACAGAAGATAGCGGACCGGAGACAGAACAGCAAAAAATTCTCTCGGATATCTGGAAGCAAATTCTCCACTTGGATTTTGTAGGAATTGACAACGATTTCTTTGATTTGGGAGGAAATTCGCTGCTCGCTGTCAAAATGGAAGTAGAGATGGAAAAGAAAGGCTGGTATGTTGATGATTTGAATCTTGCGAAAAAACACACGATAAGGGAATTATCTAAATATATGAAGAGGGAGAATCAGCATGCATAAAGACATTAAAGCAATATTTGATGAAGAAAAGGTTTTGGCAGAAGCTGCCGTTATATATGGATTTAGTAGAGATCAAGTGCAGTTTTTAGCGGATGCGGAAAACTATGTGTATGAGTTTGCTAAAGACAATGAATCCTATATTTTAAAGATTACCCACACGATTCGCCGGTCGCCGGATTATATTATGGGAGAGATGGAATGGCTCCATCATCTTGCTGAAGGCGGTCTTTCAGTGGCCAAACCAATCCCGTCGTTAAACGGTAAGGATGTTGAGGAAGTGCCGGACGGAAAGGGCGGAGCATTTTTATTGAGAGTGTATGAAAAGGCGCCGGGCCATAAAGTAGACGAATCTGATTGGAACGAAACCCTATTTTTCGAGCTTGGCAGATACACAGGGAAGATGCACAGCCTGACAAAAAGCTATAAACTGAGCAATCCTACATTTAAAAGACAGGAGTGGGATGAAGAAGAGCAGTTGAAGCTCAGAAAATATGTTCCTGAAGATCAGACAAAGGTTTTTCAGCAGGCGGACGATTTAATGAATGAGTTGCGCCAGCTGCCAAAAAACCGTGACAGCTACGGCCTTGTTCACGCAGATCTTCATCATGGTAATTTTAACTGGGATCATGGGAAGATCACTACATTTGATTTTGATGATATCGGATACAACTGGTTTGTGAATGATATCAGCATTCTTCTCTACAATGTACTATGGTATCCGGTCATTCCTTATGAAAATAAAGCAGCCTTTACAGAAGAATTCATGACGCATTTTATGAAAGGGTACAGGGAGGAAAATGAAATTGACGCCGAATGGCTCAAGAAAATTCCAGATTTCCTTCGCCTGCGCCATATGCTGATTTATGGATTGCTTCATCAAATGTTTGATCTTGATCAAATAGGAGAAGAAGAAAAAGAAATGCTGAAAGGATTCAGAAACGATATCGAAAATCAAACGCCGATAACCGAATTTGACTTTTCGAAGTTAGCTTAAGAAAATTGCGCCGATCCCTTTTGGGACGGCGCTCCTTAATCAAAAAACGCCGGCAGTGAGCCGGCGTTTTTTATTTTTTTTCAAAAATAGCAAAAATGTTTTTTGCCTGCTGCGTATTGTCAATAAGCCCCTTCCATTTTTCCTTTCCCGGACCGTAAGCATAAACCGGTACGTCTTCCCCGGTGTGGGCTAATGTCGTCCAGCCTGAAAAAGACCGTTTATCAAAAATCAATTGAATGCTTTTTTGGATCTCAGCTGTATTCGATTGTGAGGCTGCATTTTTAACCTGATTTATCTCGTTTTCCGTCAGCTTCATATCAACATAAGTGCTGAGCACCTTTTCGGCATCTTGGCCTTCAGCGATCTTTTCTGCCATATAGCCCGGCGTTTTTTTAGCGGCGATGATTGGGGAAGGGTCCCATTTATAGCCGGTCTCGCGCGTCATTCCCTCTGCGCCGTAAGAGAACCCGCCTGTAGAGTGATCAGCTGTAATAATAACCAGCGTTTCTTGATCTTTTTTCGCAAAATCCAGAGCAGCTTGAACGCCTTTCTCGAAATCTTCCATTTCGCTCAAAGCGCCCACCACGTCATTTTCATGGGCTGCATTGTCAATATTGCTTCCTTCCATAAGCATGAAAAAACCGTTTTCGTTCTTCTGTAACTGGGTGAGTGCCGCTTCCGTCATGTCTTTTAGAGAGGGTGTGCTGTTCTCTCTGTCAATCGCTTTATCTAATTCAACTTCTCCAAACAGTCCGAGCAGTTTTTCGTGCTGATTTTTTTTTAGGTCTTGCTTCGTGGTCACATAATGATAGCCGTCTTTTCGGAACTCTTCAGCAAGATTTCGGTCATTGCGAATGAAATATTTCGCTCCGCCTCCAAGTAAAACATCAACCTTATGAGATCCATTAATACGTTCATCATAGTATTGGTCAGCAATTTCAGTGTAGTTTTTCCGTGAGACGTTATGTACGCCGAAAGCAGCGGGAGTGGCATCGGTTAAGTCCGAAGTCACGACGATGCCGACGGATTTCTTTTTCTCTTTTGCAGCTTCTGTTACGCTTTTGAGCCGCTGATGATTGTTGTCTACAGCAATGGCGTCATTATATGTTTTCGTTCCGGTTGCCATGGCAGTTGCAGCCGCCGAGGAATCAGTGATATTGTCTCTGGGATCGTTAGGTTTTGTCATCTGCATTCCTGTTAAATAAGAGTCCCATGCTGTTTGAACGGGAGTGTTCAGTTTTTCGCTTTTTAATGTCCTATAGCTGTTAATCATCGGCATACCCATTCCGTCTCCGATGATTAGGATAATATTTTTAGGATTCTTGCTGCTGCTCTTGGATGATTGAGAATGAGGAGGGGATATGAATTCAGTTATGGCAAAAATACTTAAGAAAGCAGTCAAAATGAGGGTGACAGTTACTGTAAACCGTGATTTGGTAATGAGGAACATCTCCTTTTATTATATTTATTTACTAATATGTATTTTATTTGAAAATAATAGAGACTTCAATGTTTTTTTCGATGACAGCAAAAAGCCAATGGGATTCCGCCCCATTGGCTTTTATAATGTATCACACTTCACGCCGACTACGCCTTCAATGGCTTTAATGTCATAGTAGACATCGGTCGTGTATCTGTTTTTATGGACGCGGACCTTCACTTCCATAATTGGAAAATCCTTTTCGCCCAGGTCGTCGATCCGGACGGAGTGTGTTTTGATATCTTTTCTTTTCATTTCTTTTAAAATCTCTGTCATTTTGTCTTTATCAGAAAGTGACATTCTGATGCGGATGTCTTTTTCCTGCAGGCGGTCGGGACCGATTTTTCTGACCGCCCATGGGAGAAATTCCACGCTGATCAGGATGAACAGAAGACTGGCAAACGCTTCTTTATAAAATCCGGCTCCCGTTGCCAGCCCGAGTCCCGCTGCACCCCAGATCATGGCCGATGTCGTCAGGCCGGAAATGACATCATTGCTTTTTCGCAGGATGACACCGGCTCCGATAAATCCGACGCCGGAGATGATTTGTGCCGGCAGACGCAGCGGATCCATCATGATGCGGTAGTATTTAGGGAAATGATATGCCGCATTAATACTGACGATCGTCAGCATGCATGAGCTGACGGCGATGACGATACAGGTTTTTAATCCGAGCGGCTTATTTTTTAATTCGCGTTCAAGCCCGATGACCATGCCAATCAATGTGGCAATGCCCAATTTTAATAAAATATCAGGATCAATATACCAGCTCAACAGCAAACTTCCCCCTTTTCTAAGGTGTTTTTAAATAAATATGATTTTCTCACAGTATTTATAGCAAAACAAGAGCACAAAAGCCACCAAGCTGCGCTTGATGGCTTATTGTTTACTTTTTGCGTTTTAACAGCTTTTCCATGACACCGAATAATCGGTAAGAGGCTTTTGCAGGACGTTTTGTGATCAAGCTTCCAATAATACCTGCAATCATACTCAAGAAAAATCCTGGAATCATTTCATAGATGCCTGTAGAGTCAGCTAAACCAGTTGTAATCCAAATTAATACTGTCGCAGCCCCAACAACCATGGCTGAAAGGGCGCCCCATTCAGTCATCCGTTTCCAATACAGGCTCAGCAGAATGGCAGGCCCAAAAGCAGAACCGAATCCGGCCCATGCATAACCAACCAAATCAAGAATCGTGCTGCTTGGATTCAAGGACATCAGAATCGCAATGACCGCGATAATCAATACTGACAGCCGGCCGGCCAAGACCAATTCTTTATCTGATGCTTCACGTCTGAAAAATGTCCGGTATAAGTCTTCTGTCATTGCGCTTGCTGTTACCAAGAGCTGAGAAGAGATCGAACTCATAATGGCTGCTAAAATAGCAGACAGCAAAAATCCAGTAATCAATGGATGAAACAATATTTTAGAAAAAATAATGAAAATCGTTTCAGGATCACTTACAGCAACTCCGAATTTATGGGCGTAAGCCACACCGACTAAACCCGTTACGGTTGAACCAAGAATGGAGATAATCATCCAGCTCATACCGATTCTGCGCGCAGGTTTTAAATCCTTGATATGCTTAATCGCCATAAAACGGACGATGATATGAGGCTGACCATAGTAGCCTAAGCCCCAAGCCAAATAAGAAATAATGCTAATGACGCTCGCGCCTTTAAAAATATCCAATAGCTTTGGGTTTACAGCTGTAATCTCATGTAAAGCAGGAGAAACGCCGCCCAGCTGGGTAAAAGCAACGATCGGCACAAGCACTAGTGCTGCAAACATGATCGCACCCTGTACAAAGTCAGTCAGACTGACAGCAAGGAAACCGCCAAACAGTGTATATAACACGACAACGCCTGCAGTCAGCAGGAGTCCAAGTGTATAATCGGCTCCAAAAGCAGATTCAAATAATCTTCCGCCTGATACCATACCTGAAGAAGTATACAGTGTGAAAAAGATCATAATGATTAAAGCTGATACAATTTTCAGCACTGACGAAGAATGCTGGAATCGTTTATCAAAAAAATCGGGAATCGTAATCGCGTCATCCGCCGCTTCCGTATACGCTCTAAGACGTGGAGCCAAAAGAAGATAGTTCGAATACGCGCCGATTGTCAAACCGAGTGCAAGCCATAGTGTCGACAAGCCTGTCGCAAACATTGCCCCTGGAATTCCCATCAGCATCCATCCGCTCATATCGGCCGCACCGGCAGACAAAGCAGTAACGAATGGTCCGAGGCCTCTTCCTCCAAGCATGTAATCATTGATGTCAGTGGTTTTCTTGAATGCATACCAGCCGATTAACAGCATGGCAGTAAAGTAAATTCCTAAAGATATAATAATTTCAATACTCACGATTTACCCTCTCTTCATTTCTAATAATGTTGCATCACCTCTCAAATTGATGGTGCCAGTTAAGCAACCTGGCGTAAGTGCGAAACAAAAGAAATTCTTTTGGGGGTGCACTTGGTAACTTAACCTAACAAAGTATTCCCGGCCATTCAAGCAATGAAACCTTGCTCATGAGCGGGAAATACCGCCGCAAACCTAGAAGGGAATAAAGAATAAAACGCTTTCAAAAAATAATAAAAGTAAAAATATTCGGAAAAATATTTCGTTTCTCCTTCGTCTCATTTTAGTATAAAATATATAGGGTATTGTTTCGAAAACACAGGCCTGTCTTAAGGCGTTTTGTTGCTTTAAAGGGCTTGTTTTTGATATGATCAGTATTATATGACTTAACGGAGAAATATGTGGAGGTGGATCATATGTCACGAATTTCAATAGAAGAAGTAAAGCACGTTGCGCACCTTGCACGACTTGCGATTACTGAAGAAGAAGCAAAGATGTTCACTGAACAGCTCGACAGCATCATTTCCTTTGCCGAGGAGCTGAATGAGGTCAACACAGACAATGTGGAGCCTACAACTCACGTGCTGAAAATGAAAAATGTCATGAGAGAAGATGAAGCGGGTAAAGGTCTTCCGGTTGAGGATGTCATGAAAAATGCGCCTGACCATAAAGACGGCTATATTCGTGTGCCATCAATTCTGGACTAAAGGAGGGACACAAGAATGTCATTGTTTGATCATAAAATCACAGAATTAAAACAGCTGATACATAAAAAAGAGATTAAGATTTCTGATCTGGTTGATGAATCTTATAAACGCATCCAAGCGGTTGATGATAAGGTACAAGCCTTTTTGGCATTAGATGAAGAAAGAGCGCGCGCATACGCGAAGGAGCTTGATGAGGCGGTTGACGGCCGTTCTGAGCATGGTCTTCTATTCGGTATGCCGATCGGCGTAAAAGATAATATCGTAACAAAAGGGCTGCGCACAACATGCTCCAGCAAAATTCTTGAAAACTTTGATCCGATCTACGACGCTACTGTCGTTCAGCGCCTTCAAGACGCTGAAGCAGTCACAATCGGAAAACTGAACATGGACGAATTCGCCATGGGATCATCTACCGAAAACTCAGCTTACAAGCTGACGAAAAACCCTTGGAACTTAGAAACAGTTCCCGGCGGTTCAAGCGGCGGTTCTGCGGCTGCGGTTGCTGCGGGAGAAGTTCCGTTTTCTCTTGGATCTGACACAGGCGGCTCCATCCGTCAGCCGGCATCTTTCTGCGGCGTAGTCGGATTAAAGCCTACATACGGACGTGTATCTCGTTACGGACTGGTCGCATTTGCGTCTTCATTAGACCAAATTGGTCCGATTACCCGTACGGTTGAGGATAACGCATTTTTACTTCAAGCGATTTCCGGTGTAGACAAAATGGACTCTACGAGTGCCAATGTGGACGTGCCTGATTTTCTTTCTTCATTAACTGGCGACATCAAAGGACTGAAAATCGCCGTTCCGAAAGAATACCTTGGTGAAGGTGTCGGCAAAGAAGCGAGAGAATCTGTCCTGGCAGCCCTAAAAGTCCTTGAAGGCCTCGGCGCTACATGGGAAGAAGTGTCTCTTCCGCACAGTAAATACGCGCTTGCGACATATTACCTGCTGTCATCTTCTGAGGCATCAGCGAACCTTGCACGCTTTGACGGCATCCGCTACGGCTACCGCACAGACAACGCGGATAACCTGATCGACCTTTACAAGCAAACGCGCGCTGAAGGTTTCGGTAATGAAGTCAAACGCCGCATTATGCTAGGAACGTTCGCTTTAAGCTCAGGCTACTACGATGCGTACTACAAAAAAGCGCAAAAAGTGCGTACGTTGATTAAGAAAGATTTCGAAGACGTATTTGAGAAATATGATGTCATTGTCGGACCGACTACACCGACACCTGCGTTTAAAATCGGTGAAAACACGAAAGATCCGCTCACAATGTACGCAAACGATATCTTAACGATTCCGGTCAACCTTGCCGGCGTACCGGGAATCAGTGTGCCATGCGGATTAGCAGACGGACTTCCGCTCGGCCTGCAAATCATCGGAAAACACTTTGATGAAAGCACTGTATACCGTGTTGCTCATGCATTTGAACAAGCGACAGACCATCATAAAGCAAAACCTGAACTGTAAGGGGTGAAAAGAATTGAACTTTGAAACGGTAATCGGACTTGAAGTCCACGTTGAGTTAAAAACAAAATCAAAAATTTTCTCAAGTTCTCCAACGCCATTCGGCGCTGAGGCGAATACGCAGACAAGCGTCATTGACCTCGGATACCCGGGTGTCCTGCCTGTCCTGAACAAAGAAGCCGTTGAATTCGCAATGAAAGCCGCTATGGCGCTCAACTGTGAGATCGCAACGGATACGAAGTTCGACCGCAAAAACTATTTCTATCCTGACAACCCGAAAGCGTATCAGATTTCTCAATTTGATAAGCCGATCGGCGAAAACGGCTGGATCGAAATTGAAGTTGGCGGAAAAACAAAACGCATCGGCATCACACGCCTTCACCTTGAAGAGGATGCCGGAAAACTGACGCATACAGGCGACGGCTATTCTCTTGTTGACTTTAACCGCCAGGGAACGCCGCTTGTTGAGATCGTATCTGAACCGGATATCCGCACGCCGGAAGAAGCGTACGCGTATCTTGAAAAGCTGAAATCCATCATCCAATATACAGGCGTTTCCGACTGTAAAATGGAAGAAGGCTCACTTCGCTGTGATGCCAATATCTCTCTTCGTCCGATCGGCCAAGAGGAATTCGGCACAAAAACAGAATTGAAAAACTTGAACTCCTTTGCGTTTGTTCAAAAAGGCCTTGAGCATGAAGAAAAACGCCAAGAGCAGGTTCTTCTTTCCGGCGGCGTCATCCAGCAGGAAACGCGCCGTTATGATGAAGCAACGAAGAAAACCATTCTCATGCGTGTCAAAGAGGGATCTGACGACTATCGTTACTTCCCAGAGCCAGACCTTGTCGAGCTATACATTGATGATGAATGGAAGGAACGCGTAAAAGCAAGCATTCCTGAGCTTCCGGATGAGCGCCGCAAGCGTTATATCGAAGAGCTTGGCTTGCCTGCATATGACGCGATGGTTCTGACGCTGACAAAAGAAATGGCTGATTTCTTCGAAGAAACCGTTCAAAAAGGCGCTGAAGCCAAACAAGCGTCTAACTGGCTGATGGGTGAAGTGTCAGCTTACCTAAACGCTGAGCAAAAAGAGCTTGCCGACGTTGCCCTGACACCTGAAGGCCTTGCCGGCATGATCAAATTGATTGAAAAAGGCACCATTTCTTCTAAGATCGCGAAGAAAGTGTTTAAAGAATTGATTGAAAAAGGCGGCGACGCTGAGAAGATTGTGAAAGAGAAAGGCCTTGTTCAGATTTCTGACGAAGGCGTGCTTCTGAAGCTTGTAACAGAAGCGCTTGACAACAATCCTCAATCAATCGAAGACTTTAAAAACGGAAAAGACCGTGCGATCGGCTTCCTGGTCGGACAGATTATGAAAGCGTCCAAAGGACAAGCCAACCCGCCGATGGTCAACAAAATTCTGCTTGAAGAAATTAAAAAACGCTAATAAAAAAGCAGCCCTTAGAGGCTGCTTTTTTATGGTTAAATGGAGATAAAGACAGAGATCAGAGCCCGAAGCTTTTCAACTTCTTCGTTATTGGTTCCGGTCAAATTGGACAGCATGCCTTTTATAATCGGCTTGCGCGGTTTATCCTGAGCCAGTTCTTCCTCGATCACATCGAGTGACACTGTGATATCCTCGGGCAGCGTGCTGTTTTCTTTCACTTTCTGAATGTCCTCAAGCAGCTGGTCTTTCCCCGCAGGCATCGGATTGAAAATTTCTTTTGGCACGATCGGATTGAGGTTTGAACGGCTCAGCCCCTGTACAAGATCATCCAGTCTCTCGATGATAAAGGCTGAGATTTCCTCTGCACCGATATTAAGCTCACTGTTAAATACCATCACATTCATATAGGAATGCACGATGCCTCTTGCCATGATAGACAGATCCGCGACGTACCGCTCGATTCCTTCGCCATAGGATACCAGCAAGGCGTTCCGGTACAGCTTATCCGTCTCCATGGTTACTTTGTAAAAGTATTGCTTGATTTCTTGATTTTCCGGAATGATATTTTCGGTAAGCAAAAGAACGATAAAATCTTTATGATCGCGAAAATCTTCAAATTGAGCGCCAATTTGCTTTTTTAACACTTCCTTAGGCGGCTTTCCGGCGAGATCTTCTTCTATATCTTTCATTTTGGTCATAGACATACCGATGTAATATTCACAGGCAGATAACAGCAGCGCTTCTTTCGATTTGAAGTGCAAATAAAAAGCGCCCTTTGAAATGCCGCATTCACTGGCGATTTCCTGGATCGTCGTAGCTGCGAATCCTTTTTTCGCAAATAAACGAATGCTGGCTTTTATGATTTTCTCTTTTTTTTCATTCATGACGTGCTTCCCCTTAATCCTTGAAAAATTTAGTAAAATTTTCTGGTATATGAGTTGACGTTGTTGCGTTATAACGTTTAGTATTATATAGAATGACCAGTCAGTCAATAAAAAATGTAATGGAGGATATGATGAATCACGTTATTAATTTCGTTCTGAAAAACAAATTCGCCGTATGGCTGATGACGATTATTGTAACGGCAGCCGGCTTGTATGCGGGTATGAATATGAAGCAAGAGTCTATTCCTGACGTGAACATGCCTTACTTGACGATCAGCACGACATATCCGGGTGCGACACCAAGCCAAGTGGCTGATGAAGTGACCAAACCGGTTGAACAAGCCGTTCAGAACTTGGACGGTGTCAGCGTTGTGACGTCGACGTCCTATGAAAACGCATCGTCGGTCATGATTGAATATGATTATGAGAAAGACATGGACAAAGCAAAAACAGAAGCGGCTGAAGCGTTAGAAAACGTCAGTCTGCCTGATGACGCGAAGGATCCGGAGATTTCACGCTACAGCTTGAACTCATTCCCGATTCTGACGCTGAGCGTGTCCAGTGATAAAGATAACCTGCAAGAGCTGACGAAAAAAGTGGAGGACAGCCTCGTTTCTAAGCTTGAAAGCATAGAAGGCGTTGCGTCCGTCCAAGTATCAGGCCAGCAGGTGGAAGAGGTTGAATTCTCTTTCAAAGAAGACAAACTGAAAGAATACGGCCTTGATGAAGATACTGTGAAGAAAGTGATTCAAGGTTCAGATGTGACAACCCCGCTTGGCTTGTACACATTCGGAAATGAAGAAAAATCTGTCGTCGTCAGCGGCGATATTGAAACAATTAAAGATTTGAAGAATATGAGAATTCCTACGGCATCTGCTTCAAGTGCAGGCAGCAGCGCAGCATCTCAAGCGGCGGCGCAAAGTGCACAAGCAGCTCAGAGCGCACAAGCTGCAGCACAGGCACAGCAAAGCGCAAGCACAGCAGTGCCGACGGTCAAGCTTTCTGACATTGCTACAATTAAAGATGTGAAAAAAGCTGAATCCGTTTCACGCACAAATGGCAAAGACAGCATCGGCATCAACATCGTTAAAGCAAACGATGCGAATACGGTAGAGGTTGCCGACAATGTCAAAGCTGAGCTGAAGAAGTTCAAAGAAGACCATAAAGGCTTCAACTACAGCGCAACTCTCGACATGGCGGAGCCGATCACACAGTCAGTTGACACGATGTTAAGCAAAGCCATCTTCGGTGCTATTTTTGCGATTGTGATTATTCTCTTATTCTTAAGAGATATCAAATCTACATTAATTTCGGTAGTTTCAATTCCATTATCATTGCTGATCGCACTCCTTGTGCTGCAGCAGCTTGATATCACACTGAATATTATGACGCTCGGCGCAATGACCGTCGCCATCGGACGTGTCGTCGATGACTCCATCGTTGTGATCGAGAACATTTACCGCCGCATGAGACTCAAAGATGAGCCGCTCCGCGGAAAAGCCTTGGTTCGTGAAGCGACGAAGGAAATGTTTAAGCCGATCATGTCATCAACGATTGTGACCATCGCGGTATTCCTGCCGCTCGCACTTGTAGGCGGACAAATCGGTGAATTGTTTATTCCATTTGCCTTAACGATTGTTTTTGCGCTTGCCGCATCACTGTTGATTTCGATCACGCTTGTGCCGATGCTCGCACACAGCCTGTTCAAAAAATCATTAACCGGTGCGCCGATGAAAGCAAAAGAACACAAACCAGGCAGACTTGCAAACATCTATAAAAAAGTATTGAACTGGGCGCTGAGCCATAAATGGATCACGTCTATCATCGCTGTTCTAATGCTCCTTGGAAGCTTGTTCCTTGTACCGTTAATCGGTGCCAGCTACCTGCCGTCCGAGGAAGAAAAAACGATGCAGCTCACATACAGCCCAGAACCGGGTGAAACGAAAAAAGAAGCCGAAAAAGAAGCTGAAAAAGCGGAAAAAATCCTGCTTGACCGCAAGCATGTCGATACGGTTCAGTATTCATTAGGCTCTGGCAGCCCGCTTGCCGGAGGAGATTCTAACGGTGCGTTATTCTATATCAAATATGAAAGCGACACGCCTGACTTTGATAAAGAAAAAGACAACGTGCTGAAGGAAATTCAAAAGCAATCTGACCGCGGAGAATGGAAGTCACAGGACTTCAGCTCTTCAGGCAATAACAACGAATTAACATACTATGTGTATGGCGATTCTGAAAACGACATTAAAGACACAGTCAAAGACATTGAAAAAATCATGAAAGATGAAAAGGATCTGAAGAACGTAAATTCAGGCCTTTCCAGCACATATGATGAGTACACATTTGTCGCTGACCAAGAAAAATTAAGCAAGCTCGGTTTAACCGCGTCTCAAATTTCTCAAGCCTTAATGTCACAAACATCACAAGAACCGCTCACAACTGTGAAAAAAGACGGCAAAGAGCTTGATGTGAACATTAAGACAGAAAAAGACGAGTATAAGAGTGTGAAAGATTTAGAGAATAAAAAGATCACTTCCGCGACTGGCCAGGAAGTCAAAATCGGCGATGTGGCAAAAGTGAAAGAAGGATCAACATCAGATACCGTGTCAAAACGTGACGGAAAAGTCTATGCGGATGTCACAGGTGAGGTTACATCTGACAACGTCACAGCCGTATCAGCTGCTGTACAGAAGAAAATCGATAAGCTAGACCATCCTGATAACGTATCGATTGACACAGGCGGTGTATCCGCGGATATCGCTGATTCCTTCACGAAGCTCGGTTTAGCGATGCTGGCAGCAATAGCGATCGTTTACCTTGTGCTCGTGATTACCTTCGGCGGAGCATTAGCGCCATTTGCGATCCTGTTCTCATTGCCGTTCACAATCATCGGTGCCCTGGTTGGACTTTACGTATCAGGTGAAACGATCAGCCTGAACGCAATGATCGGTATGCTCATGCTGATCGGTATCGTTGTCACGAATGCGATTGTCTTAATTGACCGCGTGATTCATAAGGAAGCGGAAGGCCTGTCTACGAGAGAAGCGCTTCTGGAAGCCGGCTCTACACGACTCCGTCCGATCCTGATGACAGCCATCGCGACAATCGGCGCCTTGATTCCATTAGCACTCGGCTTCGAAGGCGGAAGCCAGGTCATTTCAAAAGGACTCGGCGTCACGGTTATCGGCGGTTTAATCAGTTCAACGCTTCTGACGCTCTTGATCGTGCCAATCGTATATGAAGTATTGGCGAAGTTCCGTAAGAAAAAACCGGGAACGGAAGAAGAGTAAAAAAACAAAAAGCCTCAGCTCTGCTGGGGCTTTTGTGCGTTTTCACCTGTAAGATTATGTACATTTTGTTGCGATTTTTTTAACTCATAGTATAATTAAAGGTTGTTAGTGTAAAAATGGATCGGATACTCTTAAGTAGGATGATGAGATAATGAAACGTGCACGCATAATATACAATCCGACTTCAGGACGGGAGATCTTTAAAAAGCATCTTGCCCAGGTCCTGCAAAAATTTGAACAAGCCGGCTATGAAACCTCCACCCATGCCACGACATGCGCAGGAGACGCTACACACGCTGCCAAGGAAGCGGCATTGCGTGAGTTTGACCTGATCATTGCGGCAGGCGGAGACGGAACGATCAACGAGGTCGTCAACGGGCTTGCGCCTTTAGACAACCGTCCGACACTCGGTGTGATTCCAGTCGGCACAACAAACGACTTCGCCAGAGCGCTCGGCATTCCGCGAGAGGATATTTTAAAAGCGGCAGATACGGTCATTAACGGCGTTGCCCGCCCGATTGATATCGGACAGGTCAACGGCCAGTATTTTATCAATATCGCCGGAGGAGGCCGTCTGACGGAGCTGACGTACGACGTGCCAAGCAAACTCAAAACAATGCTAGGCCAGCTTGCTTATTATTTAAAAGGAATGGAAATGCTGCCTTCACTTCGTCCGACAGAAGTCGAGATTGAATATGACGGCAAGCTGTTTCAAGGTGAAATCATGCTGTTTTTGGTCACGCTGACAAACTCCGTCGGCGGGTTCGAAAAACTCGCGCCGGATTCCAGCCTGAATGACGGCATGTTTGATTTGATGATACTAAAGAAAGCAAACCTTGCTGAATTTATCAGGGTCGCCACGATGGCGCTTCGCGGCGAACACATCAACGACCAGCATATTATTTATACAAAAGCGAACCGCGTGAAAGTCAATGTATCAGAAAAGATGCAGCTGAACCTGGACGGCGAGTACGGCGGCATGCTGCCGGGCGAATTCGTGAATCTGTACCGACACATTCACGTCGTCATGCCGAAGGAGAAAGCGGAACAGCTGGATGACTAAAACTTGGCTTTGTAAGCCAAGCTCAGAATGTTGACAAAATCCTAAAACAGTTTTCGTTTTAGGATTTTGTCATCTTTTCAGCGTGATTGAAAACCTTTGAAGTCTAGGAAGGACGAGCATTGGAGCGGAGCGAATGTTGAATTCGTGAGCACCGAAGCACAGGACTGACAACGAATGCGAAGGTTTGCCTACACGCTGAAACTTGGCTTGAATAGGCCAAGTTTTTCTTTATGCTTAAAACAAGAGGTGAACATAGATGAAAATGAAACCCCCAGTAGAAAAAAACGAATACTACGACGTGACATTTGAGGATTTGACCCACGAAGGAGCGGGCGTCGCAAAGGTTCAAGGATTCCCGATCTTTGTGCCGAATGCCCTGCCCGAGGAAAAAGCGCAAATCAAAGTGACACGCGTCAAAAAAGGTTTTGCTTTCGGACGCTTGATTGAGCTGAAGGAAGAAAGCCCGCACAGAACGGATGCCCCGTGCCCGATCTACAAGCAATGCGGCGGCTGCCAGCTTCAGCACATGACCTACGAAGGCCAGCTCTTGTTTAAACAGAAACAAGTCAAAGACGTCTTAGAACGCATCGGCAAGCTGGACCTTTCCAACGTGACCGTGCACCCGACACTCGGCATGGAAGACCCGTGGAACTACAGAAACAAAGCGCAGGTGCCGGTAGGAGAACGGGAAGGCGGACTCGTCGCCGGATTCTATCAGCAAAGAAGCCATGACATCATCGACATGAGCGCCTGCCTGATCCAGCAATCCAAAAACGACGAAGCCGTCCAAGCCGTCAAAGACATTTGCGCAAACTACGGTGTCAAAGCCTACAACGAAGAACGCCACAAAGGCTGGCTCCGCCATATCATGGTCAGATACGGCGTGGTTACCGGCGAAATGATGATCGTCTTCATCACAAGAACAAACGATTTCCCGCACAAAGCGAAGATCATCGAAGACATTACAGCGCAATTCCCGCACGTCAAATCCATCGTGCAAAACATCAACCCGAACAAAACAAACGTCATTTTTGGGAACGAAACAAACGTTATCTGGGGCGAAGAATACATCTACGACCTCATCGGAGACGTCAAATTCGCCATCTCCGCCAGATCGTTCTACCAGGTCAACCCGGAGCAAACCAAAGTGCTCTATGACAAAGCGCTTGAGTACGCGGAGCTTCAAGGCGAAGAAACCGTCATTGACGCTTACTGCGGCATCGGAACGATTTCTCTCTTCCTGGCAAAGCAGGCGAAAAAAGTGTACGGCGTAGAGATTGTGCCGGAAGCGATTGAAGACGCCAAACGAAATGCCGAATTAAACGGCATCACAAACGCTGAGTTCGCGGTCGGTGAAGCGGAAACCGTGATTCCAAAGTGGTATGAGGAAGGCATCACGGCCGATACGCTAGTTGTAGACCCGCCAAGAAAAGGCTGCGACGAAGCCCTCCTGCGGACAATTGTGGAGATGAAACCGAAGCGGGTTGTGTACGTGTCCTGTAATCCTGGCACGCTTGCGAGAGACCTGCGGGTGCTTGAGGATGGCGGGTATGAGACGCGCGAAGTGCAGCCTGTGGATATGTTTCCGCATACGAATCATGTGGAGTGTGTTGCTCAAATAGTCTTAATTTAAGTAAGCGTACTTTTTAATTCCAATATCCTATATATATAGGAGTAAAATATTTGTGTTGTATTGGATGGCAGTTGTGTTACTTGTAGAGTAATTTCTGCCATCATTTTTTTGTTTGTATAGCTTTCGTTGTGGAAGATTCACCTGATTATGTACTTCAGAAGTAATTGAAGTAATTACGATTAGTATTACCAATAAACGGGATGTGCACAGAAAGATTATTATTGGTCATTATTGAATCAAGCTCCGTTTATCTTGGCAGTTTATTATTGATTTTTCTAAAAGTTATAATAGAAAACATAAGACTGCTTCCAATAAAAGGTGTACATTTAAAAATCAAAATTTTTGATATTTTTATTTTTTTGATAATAATATACTGTTTTTATTATTTATATTAATATAGTATTTTAAATGAAATTTTCATTCAATCCTTAGAATGCGGAAATTTTTTGAATTAACACGTTTGTTCACAAAATTTTCACATTTATTTCATTCCAAAGGAATAAATTTCATGTTAATATTACTAAAGTATGTAACTAAACCAATTATTTTACATATACGGGATATGAGTTCTAGATTATAGACTCATATTTTATCTTTAAGATTGAAAGTAGAGAAGGGATGTGAAAAGGTGGATATTTTCACATTTTGTAAAAATTAATTATTCTTAAGAGCTTATGGAGTTTTGTAATTAAGTACTTCAATAAAGATAATGTATCTAGACGGAATTATCTCCTTAATCTAATAATGTTTATGCTTTATCTTAAAATTCTAAGAATTCGAGGTGACTAAATTGAAGGTAAAGGTACATAAGGATGTTATTGTATACGAGGAAGATGGTGAAATCATATTAGTAAATATGATAAAAAATAAATTTTACACTTTAGATAACTTTAGTTCTTATATTTGGACTAAATTCAGTGAATTTAACGATATTGCTAAATTGATAGATTTTATAAGCGGAGAATATAAAGTAGATAAAATAACTGTAAAAAAAGATATTCGTGATTTTATATATGATTTAGCAAGGGTAGGAATCGTAAAAGTTTATGAATAAAAAAGGTAGCATTATTTTATATATTTATTTATTAATTCAACTAATATTATTTGACATCGAACTATCAATGACGGGATTTAATAAAACATTTAATCGCTATACACACAGATACTATAAAGTAAAATCAACTGCATTAAACGAGGAGAACTACCAAGAGGTATTTAATCATATTGAGGGGTTATTTTATATATTCGATGTGGTTTGTGCATGGTATCCAAGAAAAGCAGATTGTATCCATAAGACATTACTAGGATATAAATTTCTTAGAAAAAAATATTCACTCCCTGTTGACATGGTTGTTGGCGTGCGAAAATTCCCATTTGAAGCACATGCTTGGCTTCAAATTAATAATCAAAACTTCTTTAGCGATAATGATGAGACTTTTCGATATAACATTATTTTAAATTCAAAAAATTTAAGTGAAGGGTGATTAGAATTAATTGGTTTTTAGCTTCATTTTCAGTTACGAACAACATAGCGCCACCACAAATCAAAATTGAAAACTCTATTTTTAATCAATATAAGATTTTTACAAAATCGAATAGTGTTTCTATAAATAACTGTGCTTTTTACATAGCATCAAATAAAGATTTAAAACCTATTTGTACATTTGAAAATATAACAGTACTCGGTGATATTGATTTACACAATAAAGAACACTTATTTAATAAATACAATATAACTAAAAATTTTAATATTTCAGATGAAAAACTAATATGTATCTTATATAAGAAAATAGGTATAGGACTTATTAAAGAATTATTAGGAACTTTTTCATTTATTTTATATGATCAGAATAATAATAAGTTTTATGCAGTTAGAGATCAATTAGGAATAAGAACATTATTTTGGACAAAGCTAAAAGATGAAATTGTTATTGCCAGTGATATTTTTTTGCTTGCTGATCAGAAATTAAGAAGAGATCTTAATAGAGAATATTTTAGAGAATTTTATCAAAGAAATGGGATTATTGACTCTGAATTGACTCCATATAAGCATATGTTCAGAATTTCAAGTGGCAGCTATCTTGAAGTATTGAATGGCAAAGGGAGGGTCAGTAAATACTGGGACTTAGCAAGTAATAAGGGTAATATAAAGTATTCTAACGAAACTGAATATTTTGATCATTTCGTTGAATTGTTAAAACTTTCTACAAAAGATCGATTACAAAAAGGGACAACCAACTCCATAATGCTTAGTGGCGGTCTAGATTCTACCTCTATTTATGCACTGGCTAAAAAATTAGAAGATATAGAAAATTTTAAGATAAAACCTGTAAGCGCGGTATTTGATGAATTAAAGGAATGCGATGAAAGGGATCTTATTAATGGATTGATCGAAAAATATAACGATAGAGCAATTTACTTAAATTTTGATAATACACTAATGTTTGAGGATTTTCCTAATAGTATTCCGTTTTCAGACGAACCAAATGTAAATTGCATTTCATTTAATTTCACATATCAAATTGTCAAAGAGTCTGTCGAGTATGGTTATGACAATATCTTAAGTGGCTATGCGGGAGATCACTTATTAAACGGATCTTTGCATATTGCACGGGATATGATAAAAAATGGACAATTTAGAAAAGCTTTTTCATACATAACAAACTACTCTATAGTTACAAATACATCGGCTTTTCAAAATTTTGTTGAATTTGCCTTATTTCCAAATATACCAAAGCATTTTGTGTCTGATACAAATTGTGAATACTATTCATCTCTTACAAAGAAACTAAAAAAAATCAACAATAAAAATCAAGAGGAGCTTTATTATCAAATAAGTAATGCAAAATCACATTTATATACGGATCGTGTAATTGGAGCGTTGACAGGATCAGATATACACCATCCATTCCTGGATAGAAGACTAGTAGAATTTATGTACAAGATTCCTGGCCACATGAGGTTTTCTGATGTGAACCCAAAATACATTTTAAGAAAATCAATGGAAAAATATCTTACGAGTGATATAACATCCAAGACAAATAAAACAACTCACATCGCTTATACGTATAAAAGTATCCGGAGCAATTGGAATAATATCTATCAATTTATGAAGGACTCAATTTCAGCAGAAGAGCTAAAACTAATTTCTGCTGATTATTGGACAGAGGAACTTGAAAGATGGAGAAATGGAGTAAAAGTTAGTGATTACTTTTGGACACTTTTCTCTATCGAACTTTGGCTCAAACAACACTATAGCATGATAAACAGTAATTAGTATAAGAATATTGTGTTATTTAATAGGGATAGATAGGAGAGAATGAAATGGAAAATTATATTAAGCCGTCTTTGGTAGAATGCGGAAAAAGTGAGAGTTTAATTAAAGGAGCATGTGGTTGGGGCAGTGAAAACTGGACATTAGATAAAACAGGTGCTTATAAAACTACAAGACGAAAGATGGTAAGTGTTGGTTGGTTGCCAGGTTTTACAGAGGTATTCAAATGTAAATCTGTATCGGCATGTAGTAGTGATAAGAATCAATGCTAATTGCAGTTAAATAAAAAACTAGCTTAAACTAAAAAAAAATAAAGTATCCCTATTAAATACACAATATTGTTATATTGCATATAAGCATTTCATAATAATTATGGGATAGCTTCTAATTACTTAAACTTTATTGGCGTTGGTGAAAATATATGAATTTTTTGAATTTGATATATATAATAGTTTTTTGTCTCATATATTGGATTACAAGAGTGAAAATTATCAAAAATAGTTTTTTTTTGAAGAAGAAAATAAGTGCATCTTCATTCAGAAAAATAAGAGAAAATTATGAAGGCTATGTAATGTGTATAGAAGAAGATTTCCTTAAAGAAGAAGTTGAAATGATGAGGAGTATTTTTGAATTTATTGAGGTAGATAAGAAATGTATTCTATTAGACCTAACAATTAACTCCCGAAAAGAACTAAATTTTGAATTAATAAAGGATATTGGAATTCAAACTATCCCTTCAATAATTAAAATAGACCAAGAAGGTATAAAAGAGGTTGCTAACTTTAGTGATTTTCCAGTTCATTTTACAAACAAACAGATTATAAGTGAAATAAAAAAGTTATTAAATAGGGATGATATTTAAAATGAGTGCTTCACTAATAATAATAAAAGTGTTTTATGTTATAATAGGGGTTATTTTCCTTAAAAGCAGCTTGTCTAAAATCAAAAGACCAATGAACTTTTATTATGCAATCATGGATTACAAAATAATCACTAAGAAAAGGATTGCCGACCTAGTAGTTCCTTTCCTCGTTTCGCTCGAGTTTCTATTAGCTTGTTTATTAATTACTGCTGCATCTGTCTCATCATTAATAATTGGAATATCACTACAGTTATTTTACGTTTTTCTTATTCTTTCCAACATAAATAAAGAATTTAAGAACAATTGTGGATGCTTTGGTTTTAACACACCGAGAGTTCCAACGTTAAAGCATTTTAGCATGAATATTTTCCTGCTAATATCAATAATTATCCTTTATGGGCTACAAGAAAGAATTTAGGAGGAACTGTCAATGATAACCTTAGTATTCAGTACAGGAATAGGTATCCTCTTCTTATTATCCGGCTTTTCAAAAGTAGTTGCTTTAAGAGAATCAGTAGCTTCAATAAAAAAATTAAAACTCTTTTCTGATATTATATCAACTTTTCTTGGACTGACTTTTCCTTTTTTTGAAGTGGCTTTGGCAATACTGATTATTTTATATAAATCAAGTTTGATAGTTAATTTAGTTGCTTTATGTATAACTGTTGTGTTCATGCTGATTAATTATAAGATGATCAGTGATAGGAAAAAGATTAGTTGTTTTTGTTTTGGAAATATAATAAAAACCGAACTAGGTTATGGTGGTCTTACTCAATCCTTCCTGATGTTAGGATGTTTTCTTCTCAATATTATAATTACCTCCCAAAACAGTTTGTTATTAATTAAAGATATCGAGCTGAAACTTTTAATTTTATATATTGTAACATCCATTCTATGGACAATTACCTTGCTCTTAATCAGATCAACAATAGACCTATTATATCGTATACCTGTTAGGGATTAATATTGGAGGTGAAAGAATGAATGAGGTAATAGAATTAACACTTTGTCTAATTATAATACTGGTAATGAATATATCTGTAATAGTATTCATGAATAAAAGACTATCTAGAGGTATAACTGTTAAAGAAGGTGTTGAATTAGGCAGTAATTTTCCTGAAGTCATGGCTGAGAATATTGAAGGTGATTATATTAGCGTCAAGGGAGAAAAAGCTCGATTATTTATTTTTATTGATTTGGAGTGTACCGAATGTATGAAGTTATTTACTTCCCTTAAAGTTTATCAACAGAATTACTTGCAGGGGATTATTTTTATCTTGATAAAAAATAATTTGAATAAAAACCGCATTTCAAAGAGTTTAATCAAAAAACAGACCTTATTTATAGAAGAAAAAGATGTTTTTGAAACATTTAACGTGAGCAGTTTCCCGTTTTTTATTGGGGTGGATACCAATGGAGTTGTTATTCAAAGAGGTTATATATCAAAACACAATTTAATCGATTTTATCGCTTAAGGATGGATAATTGAAATGATGGAAAAGGTCCACAAGAATAATAAAAATCCTTTTAAAAATTTTTTATATTCTCAGAAGTATTTTTTAAAATTGATTTACAAAGAGCATCCAAAGAGCTTAATTTTCTTTTTTTTATTTTCACTTTTATCTGCACTCATATCACCAAGTCTTATTACTTTAAATAAATATACAATTGATTCTATTACCGAAATTAAGAGTAACCCAGACATATTAAAAAATGTTATTCTCCTTTTGATAATAACATTTTTACTTCAGTATTTATCTGCTGTGCTTGATAATCTAGATATATATATATTTACTAGAATTACACAAACAGTTAATTACGTTTTGAAGAAGATTACTATAGAAAAATTGATAAAAATGCCTTTGGAGAAATTTGAAAATAACAGATTTTTTGATACAATAAATTTAGCTAATACAGCAATTAGTGGAAATGGAGTAAAGGTCATAAGCAGTGTTATTGGGATTATAACCAACTTGGTATCACTGATTGGTATTTTTGGTATTCTTCTCTCCATCCATTGGTCAATGCCAATTGCTTTATTTTTATCCACTTTACCCGGAATTATACTGATATTCATTGCTAAATCGAAAAATTATAAAATGAATGTAAATACTTCTCCAATAGAGAGAGAATTAGGCTTTACAGATAGTCTGTTTATTAACAAAAGTTCTATAAAAGAAATTAAAATTTATAATCTAGGAACTTATTTGATCAATAGATGGTCTGGTCTTTATAAACGTATACAGAAGCAAAATCTTGATCTTGCTGGGTGGGAAGCTAGAACAAAGTCTTTAGCAGCTGTGTTTTTACAGATAACTAGTTTAGGTGTTTCTTTGCTTCTCATAAATCAGATTTCACATAATGTTTTGTCTATTGGTGATTATGTAGCTTTGTTAGGTGCGGTGACTACTGTTCAAATCCTTTTTTCTTCAATAGGAGGGAATTTAGGTTCTATTTTTGAAACAGCTATATTTAATAACGCTTTAATGGAGTTGCTTGAATATGAAGTTAAAAATGAAACAGGATATGAAAAGGTTAGAGTGGAAGAAGTTGAGGGTTTAAGACTAGAAAATGTTTCGTTCTCCTATCCAGGAACCGATACAATGGTGTTGGATAATATTTGTATGGAAATTAATAAGGGTGAGAACATTTCTATTGTAGGGTACAATGGATCAGGTAAAACTACTCTTATAAAATGTCTTATTGGATTATATGAAGTAAACCAAGGAGATGTTTATATTAACGAAATTAATTTAAAGGAGATAAATAAAGAAAGTTTTTATCAAAGAGTTTCTGCTATATTTCAGGATTTTTTTAAGTATAAATATAGTGTACGAGAAAATGTAGCTTTTGGAGACTTAGAGAAATTACAGAATGACAAGGAGATTTATAGGCTGCTAGAGAATGTTGGTCTTTCTGAGAAAATAAAAAATTTCGAAAGTAAACTGGAAACATATTTAACCCGGGAAATACCTGATGGCAGTGACTTATCGGGAGGGGAGTGGCAGAGAATAGCAATTGCACGTGGTTTTTTAAAAGATTGCGACCTAATCATCCTAGACGAGCCAACAGCGGCAGTTGATCCTATTATGGAATTGGAAATTTTCGAACTATTCAATAGTTTATCTAAAAATAAAACAACGCTCACTATATCACACAGACTGGGGCCAACTAAATTTTCTGATCGGATTATTGTGATGGATAAAGGAAGAATTGTTGAAGAAGGCTCTTTTCATTCCTTGATGGAGCAAAAGGGGTTGTATTATCAAATGTATCAATCCCAATCTAACTGGTATAAAGAAGAAAACAAGTTATTTGAGGTGTGAAATGGCCAAAAAAGTACTGGAAGTTAAAAGCCTATCCAAGGTCTATAAAGGAATTGGTTATCAAGTAACAGCTTTAGATAAGGTTTCTTTTGAACTGAATCATGGAGAACTTCTCGCTATTATGGGTACAAGCGGTTCAGGCAAAAGCACTCTTTTAAATATACTGGGAGCTCTTGATGATCCATCAAGCGGTAAAGTAATCCTTAATGGGAAAGAAACAAACGACTTTTTTAAAGAGCCTAAAGCTACAGTTTATAGAAGAGATAAAATTGGTTTTATATTTCAATCCTTCAATCTTTTAAAGGATTTGACGGTGAAGGAGAATGTGGAATTACCGCTTGTTTTGAAAGGAAAAAATAAGAAGGAATCAGATCAGAAAGTAGAGGAAATGCTAGAACTTGTTGGCCTGACAAAATGGAAAAAACATCGGCCTATTCAACTTTCTGGGGGACAGCAGCAAAGAGTTGCCATTGCGAGAGCACTGATTACCTCACCACCGATCGTATTAGCGGATGAGCTTACAGGGAATTTGGATTTCAATACAACTAAGGATATTTTAAATGTTCTTGTAGATATGAAGAAGCGCCTTAATAAGAGTATGATCATAGTCACTCACGATCCTAATGTAGCGCTGTATTCAGACAGAGTTTTATTTTTCCATGATGGACATATCGTTGATGAATACAAGAGTCTGGGACAAGGAGATTTACCGAGAATATTAAATAAATTTCAAAAAATAATGGAGAGAGACCAATGAAAAAATCTATTCTTGGTCTATCCATGCGCTTTTTCAGAGCCAATAAATTTATTACCCTAACATCCATCATTGGTGTGATTCTATCAGTTTCTTTAATTATATCTATGACATTGTTTGCCGTTAATGCAAAACAGACATTAAAAAATGAAGTTTCAAAGATGTATGGCGAAATGGATTTATCTGTTGGTTATGAGTATGGAAGTAAAAATGTCATCGATAAAGACTTTGTCAAAAAGTTAAAATCAAATAAAAACATAGAACATAGCTCAAGTGTTTTAGTTACACAGGTAAAACTGAATACCTCTGATTCACAGACTAGTTTTTACACGGTTGGAGTAAAAAATGATGCTTTATCAAAAAGTAGATATCACTTCAAGAATAACATAACGAAAAATGAAATTATCGTAAACAAAGGATTAGCTGAATCATTGGGAGCGAAGATTGGTGATCGCTTACAGGCTGAAGGAAAAAGTTTGAAACTGGTGGAAACGATAGAAGATCTTAATTCTACAGGAATTGCTCCAAATATTCTCTTGGTTTCCCATGATAACTTGCAAAACATCATTTCGAAGAAAACCGGAAAGAATATAGAAGCTACTTACATATTGGTTAAAGCGAAAAAAGGTATAGACAAATTTTCTTTAGCTAACGAGATTAAGAAGAATGAAAAAGACTTAAGGATAGATATTGCAGAAGAAGATCCATTCTTGAAAAGCAATATAGAATCATTAAGTATATTTATAGTAGTCCTATCTTTTTTAATTATAATCGTGACTTCATTGCTCATCATTTCGAATTTTGAAATCTTTCTGTACAAATACAAGAATCAATTTGCGATTATGCGATCCATAGGTGCTACTGGAAGGCAACTGTTTTCAATTGTTCTGCTGCAGAGCTTTTTCATTACTGCTATTGGTTCTATTCTTGGACTTGGATTTGCCATGTTTAGTAATAAATATCTCCATATTTGGCTTGAGAAAATATTCTCGTTCAATGCTTCTACTGTTACTTTTAATTTAAAGCTAGCATTTTCGATAACGGTAATATGTATGGTTATCATTCAACTGTTTTTGTTACTGCCAGCTATTAAAATTACAAAAGTACTTCCGCTTAAGGTAATACAAGATAACGAGGAAGTTAATTTTAAATCATTCAAATATAATAGATTTTGGGGAAAATCATTTATTATCCTTAGCACCATTATTATTTTATTTGGGAAGATTATACCTAAAGAAGAAGGTGGACAAGTATTTTGTCTGTTGCTAGCTTCTATTTTATTGATGGCAGGTATTTTTATATTATTTCCGATCTATTTAGGGCCGCTATTAATATGTCTCGCTCCGTTTATAAGAAAAATTTTAGGTGTTAATTCTTATGTTGCTATTAAAAATGTTATCCCTCAGGTCAAAAAAAACTCTTTTGTTATATTAACCATCAGTACGATGATGATTATAACGGTGTTTGGTTCTGTAATGCTTAACACAATACAAAAAAATGAGCAGAACTCATTAAAAGAGCAGTACCCTACCAGTATTGTTTTAACGAGCCGACTCGGTGATAACTCAACAATTGACGCTATTGAACTGGAAAGAAAAGTAGAAGAAATAAAAGGAATCAGTAATACAAGCTCGATTAGCACTCAATCTTCTGGAGAATTAATTAATGGCAACCATAATATCACATTTGATTATTCGTTAAGTGACCTAGGACGAATGGAGAAATTGGGTATTTTTACGAAACTACCAACTGATAAAAAGAATATCATTGTCATTTCAGAGGAATTTTCAAATAAGCACAGTTTAAAAACAGGCGATACTGTTGAGCTAGGGAAATACTCGGATGCAGATCAAAAAGTAATTAGTACTGGAAGGTATAAAATAGGGGCAATTACAGCGAAATTGAAAGATTCTGATGTTTATATGGATTGGAAAGAAAAAAAATACAAAACGGACTTCACTGTATTCTCTAAATTGTTTGTCAAATCAAACCATGTAAAGCAGACAACTGCCAAACTTAAGAGAATTAAGGGGCAGTTTCCTGAAATCCAAATCAATAGCTACATGGATTCTGTAAAAAAATCAAAAGGTATGTTTTACCAAAGATGGTCTATCTTCATTGTTGTTATATCAGTTATGCTGATCAGTATCATCATCGGTGTATTCAGTTCACTGATTAATAATATCAATTCGAAAAGAAAAGAATTTGCCATTTTACGGACGATTTCTTTAAGCAGAAGCGGTATCATCAACGTTATACTTACACAAATCACACTTTATCTTCTTATTGGCTTGCTATTAGGCGTATTTTCAGGTGGTTTATTAACTATTGTTATCTCTTTGATAGATCCCGGAAAGATTTATATTAATTTTTCAATTATAGGGTTAATCTCAGGATTTATGCTTATAATGGGTCTCATTATTTTCTTCCCGTATGCAGCAAGATTAGGGAATAAGAAAATAACTTTGGAACTTACTCAAGATAATAAGTAAAGAAATGTAGCTGCATCCGTTGTATTGTTTTATTATGGCATGATGTTGCTAATAATGAAAAAACAACACAATAGGATATATATAACAATGCTTTCGGTGTTAGATGTTTTATTATTAAAGAGTTCTAGTTTAACGGCGGTGGAACAGAAGTTTTTGTAATGAGATTTAAAATCAAGAGATATATGACGTACATGTTAGTGACGAATGATAATGGTGCGGAGAATTAAAGCATTATATAGTATAACGATAATTGTTTAGAAAAACATAGAGAGACTTCTTTCAAAATGATGAAAGAAGTCTTTTCTCTTTTACTATACCTCTTAAGGTGAAAGACAACCAAGACAATCGCACGTCTATAGGTGAAATTAAGATCGTATACTATATTCATTCCTGTTCAAATATGTAAAAGTCCTTGTTTAATTTCGTTGACAACTGCACCCGATCCTTATATTTAATTTGGACAGGGACTTCTATATGCACGGCTGGGGGATTGGAAAAAGTACAAACGCAATATTCGGTCATTCTCTTTCAATGTTTAATTGTTAATTATTTACAACTAGAACGAAAATAATAGTTCTTTATGTAAGGAACATGATGTGATATCCTGATGGGAATTATGATATTTATAGACAGTATATATTTTTTAGCCTCTCATCTACAGATAAATTCGCAAACTACGAGAATTTTATTGTCCAAGCTCGGAGCATGAATTGACTGTGATTGAAAAAGGGACATGGAAGACGACATATATTGCGTATCCTGAAGATCTTGAATATGCAGATACTGTGTATTATGACAAAGAAAGCGGCAGTTTTTACGTGGCATACGAGGACAAAGAGGGAGGAGCGAACTTACTGGAATATGGGGAGGATTTTTCTTTTCACACATACAGCTTGAAGTTTCCTTATATGGAGGCGAAGTTTAAGGGGAATCTATTGTATATAGTTGCCCAGGAAGAGCATAAAAAGGGCATTGGCGGGTATGGGTGTGTTTGATATCCATTCTAAGAAGATGCTTTATCAGTTTGATTTGCCTGAGGAACAGGTGAAGGTACAGGATTTTGTGGTGGTTGAGTAGGCTCATTTCAGTCTCTTTCTGCTTCTGTAAAAATGAAATGTACAAAGCGACAAAAGACCTATAAAATAAGAAAGCTACCATGAGAGAACAGAAGGGTGAGAAGAGACAATGAGTTATAAATTGGGTGCGCTGCTTTTATCTGTTTTATTCCTATTATCGGCGTGTTCTGATAGCGGAGCTTCTGATAAGGATCAGGAAAAGCAAGCTGTGAAGAAAGCGAGCGTTGCGAAGCTGACGGAGCAGGAAGTAAAATCAGCTTTGAAAAACGATATTGATGCGATCTTCAACGCATTTGATAAAGCGGGAACAGAAAATGGCTGGAGCACAGCGAATAAGGCAGATTTCAGCAAGTTGCGGCCTAGTGTGCTGCCTTATGCAACGGAGACGTTTGCAGATCAGACCTTAAAGGATTTGGCTGGAAAGTATTATTGCGAGTGTGATGCTCCTTTTCAACCGGGCACTGATTTCGATGTGCGTTTTACATATAAACAGAACAAGAATAAGATAGAGGCTTCATCAATAGATCCGGCAACAGAATTAAACAACATGGGCACGTTATGGACGTTTGAATTGGTGAAGGAAGATGGCGATTGGAAGATCAACAAATGGGACAGCAAGTCGCTCCAAGGGGATGATATCAAGCTGACAAAAGAAGAAGCGAAAACGATTCTGTCGAGAAACGGTGAAACGGCGGAATTTGTGAAGTCCTATGAATCGAAGGCTGCCCGTGGAACAGCTTATCTTTTCAATGTGAAAAATTCAAATGGGGAAAGACAGGCGGCGATCAGCTCAAAGGATACCAGTCTGGTAAGTGATAATGAAAACGAGACTGAGGCTGCGGAGCAAGAGACAGCTCAGACGACTGCGAAAACCGCATCGCCTGATACAGCGGATACACAGAGCAGTGAGCAGACAACGGGAAGCACAAAAACAGATTATGTTGCGAAATTGTCTGCGGCAGAAAAGAAAGAAAAGCACAATGACTATCAAAGTGATTATCAGATGATTGAGGATTACGGTTATAATTATCAAATGTGGGACGGATTGCTGAACGAGATATACGGCGTGCTGCAAAATCAGCTTTCTGCTTCAGACATCGCGGCATTAAAAGGGAAACAGCGCCAATGGATAAAGGATAGGGATGCTGCGGCCCAGAAACGATATGATGAGGAGGGCGGCGGTTCATTATCCCGAGTCGTCCAAACGGAAGAGCTTGCCAAACAGACGAAAGAGCGCTGTTACGAGCTGGTGAATACGTATATGAAATAAGTGAAGGGTCTGTGCCGCAACAATGTTGCAGGCACAGGTCTTTTTTATTCAGGTAATGAATCCTCTTTTTGATCGATATACAGCGTGCCGTCTGTTTGAACTTCTGCATAAAATACTTCTTTAGGATTTTGGATGCCTGCCTCTTTTAGCCGATCCATCAGCCATTGCCTGTTCAGATGCAATTTTTTTAAATTGTCTTCTCTCACTTTTCCATCAGCTATGACTGAAGCGGAATGAGATACTTTCGCGTTTGCTGCTTGTACGTTCATATCCTTTTTTGTCACGCTTTGGTGTGCTTCCTTTTTCAACACAGATACAGTGCCGTCCGATTCGAAAATAGCATAATCCACTTCGGCAATTGAAAATATATTTTTTTTGCGAAGCGAAGTTTGCAAAGTATCGATATCAATTCGGGCTTTTCTAAGCTCCTTCTCCATGATCTTCCCTTTTTTAATCAGAATGACCGGCTGTCCTACAACTGCATACCGAAAAGCGGGGAATGTAATATCCAGAAACCCGATGATGATTGTAAAAGCGCTCCACACCAACAAGGCGATGAATCCATTTCTCATACTGATTGTTGAGTCAATGGCAAGCGAGGCCCCGATCGTTCCAATGGATATGGCTGAAACAAAGTTAAAAAAGGTCATTTGGGAGATTTCTTTTCTGCCCATCAGTCTTGTTAACACCAGCAATGTGATAAAGGCGATGAAAAGTCTAATGATCAGTTGCGTGATTGGCATCGGCCATTCTCCTTTACATAGGATCTTTTCATAGTGTTCCCATGCTTTTGTTTTTTTATTTTCATTAAAGGCTTTTGAAAAAGGGGTTTTGAATGCTTTTGCCAGGATGAAAAAGAAAATTCTTCCTTTCGTATTGTTTTCAAAATTTGGGATTGATAGAATATGACATATCTCACAGAGAAGGAGGGAAGCCGTTGAGTCAAGCCATACCGTCTTCGCGTGTTGGTGTTAAGATTAATGAATGGTATAAAATGATTCGCCAATTCAGTGTTCCGGATGCTGAGGTTCTGAAAGCGGAGGTTGAGCAGGACATTCAGCAGATGGAAGAGGATCAGGATTTGCTGATCTATTATTCTCTGATGTGTTTTCGGCACCAGCTGATGCTGGATTATTTGGAGCCGGGACAGCCTTACGGGAATCGCCCTACCGTGACAGAGCTTCTTGAAACGATTGAGACCCCTCAGAAAAAACTCACAGGCCTTTTGAAATACTACTCTTTGTTTTTCCGCGGCATGTATGAATTTGATCAAAAAGAATATGTTGAAGCAATCGGGTTTTATCGCGAGGCGGAGAAAGAACTGCCGGTTGTGTCTGATGAAATTGAGAAAGCGGAATTCCATTTTAAATTGGCGGAAGCGTATTATCACATGAAACAAACCCATGTGTCGATGCATCATATTCTTCAAGCCTTAGACATTTATCAAAACCATCCCTTATACAGCATTAGAACGATACAAAGCTTGTTTGTGATCGCTGGAAACTATGATGATTTCAAACACTATGGCAAAGCGCTCCCGCATTTAGAAGCGGCGCTGAAATTGGCAATGGACATTCAAAACGATCGGTTTATCGCCATTTCTCTATTGAACATCGCGAACAGCTATGACAGATCAGGAGACGATCAGATGGCTGTAGAACATTTCCAAAAAGCGGCGAAAGTGAGCAGAGAGAAAGTGCCTGATCTGCTTCCGAAAGTCTTGTTTGGGTTAAGCTGGACATTATGTAAAGCGGGCCAGACACAGGAAGCGTTTCATTTCATAGAAGAAGGGCTGAACCGTATCACAGCACGTTCTCACAAATGTTATAAAGAATTGTTTCTGTTCTTAGAGGCCGTGTACAAGGAGACTGTTGATGAACGGAAAATTCATGATCTTTTAAGCTATTTCGAAAAAAAGAACCTGCACGCGTACATTGAAGCATGTGCCCGGAGTGCTGCCGCTGTGTTTGAAAGCAGCTGTCACTTTGAACAAGCTGCTGCGTTTTATCGGAAAGTGCTGAAAGCTCAAGAAGATATTCTAAAAGGAGAGTGTTTATATGCCTATTAAGAAAAAAGTGATGATGTGTCTGGCTGTTACTCTAGTTTTCGGAAGCATGTCGTTTCCATTCCTGACAAACTCGGGCGGCGTTAAGGAATCAACAGATCGAAATACGACGTATATTGATCATTCCCCTTACAAACTCAGTGATCAGAAGAAAGCCCTTAGCTAGGGCTTTTTCTTGCTTTACTGAAGACATTCGATTTTCCCACCGCGGCATTCCTTCTATTTCTAACGCAAGACACTCGAAACAACCAAACCATTTGAGGTATAATGGATAAAGTGAATAACAGCATTTAGATTGATATATATGAAAGAGAGTGGAACATCATGGGCCGTAAGTGGAACAATATTAAAGAGAAGAAGGCGTCTAAGGACGCGAATACGAGTCGGATTTATGCGAAGTTTGGCCGTGAGATTTACGTGGCGGCGAAGCAGGGCGAACCTGATCCGGAATCTAACCAGGCGCTGAAGGTTGTGCTTGAGCGCGCGAAGACTTACAGCGTACCGAAAAACATCATTGAACGGGCGATCGAGAAGGCGAAGGGCGGAGCGGAAGAGAATTACGATGAGCTTCGTTATGAGGGCTTCGGGCCGAACGGATCAATGATTATCGTTGATGCGCTGACGAATAATGTAAACCGTACGGCGCCGGAAGTGCGTGCGGCGTTCGGGAAAAACGGCGGAAACATGGGTGTGAGCGGATCTGTTGCTTACATGTTTGACGCAACGGCTGTTATTGGTGTGGAAGGCAAAACGGCTGATGAAGCGCTTGAAATCCTGATGGAAGCGGATGTCGATGTCCGTGACATTTTGGAAGAGGATGACAGTGTGATCGTCTATGCGGAGCCGGATCAATTCCATGCAGTGCAGGAGGCGTTTAAAAACGCGGGCGTTGAGGAATTTACAGTAGCGGAGCTGACAATGCTTGCGCAAAGCGAAGTCACGCTTCCGGATGATGCGAAGGAACAGTTTGAAAAATTGATTGATGCCTTAGAGGATTTGGAAGACGTTCAGCAGGTGTATCATAACGTTGATTTAGCCGAGTAAGGAGTGAGCAGGCTGTTATAGCCTGCTTTCTTTTTTTGTCCTAGAAATTGTTTTAGCTGTATGTAGGCGGCCGCCTATACGATCTGTAAGATATTCTCATACTCTGGACTGTAACCTAAGTGAAGGAGAGAGTGAATATGACTGATACTGATACAAGACAGATCTATGGCGGACCTGGTTTTGGCGCTTTTCCAGGCTACGGCATTGGCCGTCCCGGGTTTGGCATGTATGGAGGACTAGGCTATCCGGGCTATGGGATGTACGGAGGCTACCCAGGCTACGGCGGCATGTATGGGGGTTACCCAGGTTATGGGATGTCTGGAGGCTACCCGGGCTACGGCATGTCTGGGGGGTATCCGGGCTATGGCATGCATGGAGGAGTCGGCGGCTATCCGGGATATGGCGCGTACGGCGGCGGTTACCCAAGCGGCGGTTATGGAGGCTCTCCGGGAGCTGTAAGCTATCCGGGCATGCACCATGAAAACGATGGACATCATCACTATTATCACCATCACCATGATGGAAAAGATAATCTTCATCACCACCATCATCATGTTGGTAAGGATAATCACCACCATCATCATGATGGTCATTATGGCCACCATCACCACCATATGGGCCAATGGGGAAAAGACGGCTTTAAATAAAAAAGATGATGGTGAAAAGAGGACACTCTTGCAGATCAAGAGTGTTTTTTTTATTTTTTCTTGACTGTTCAGTCCGGAAAATGGTAACATTTGTTTCAGGAGGTGATCGTTTTTTGGGGAGGAATAAAGAATTTGATACGGCGCTTGTTCTTCACAGGGCGATAGAGGTTTTCGGAGAGTATGGCTACGAAGGAACGTCTCTTCAGGAACTGCTTTCTCATTTAGGCATTGCCCGCCAGAGCTTGTATGATACGTATGGAACGAAACGTGATTTGTTTTTGTCCGCTGTGAAATCGTATCTTGAAGGAAAAAACACTGCCGTTATGGAAAGGCTTGAAGCGCCAGGATCTGTAATGGAAGCCATTCGTGAAATTTTTCAGGAGGGTGTCAATGCCCTGAGGGATCCGGAACGGGCGAAGGCGTGCTATATCATTAACAGCGCGATTGAACAGATCCCGCATGACCCTGAGCTTGCCCGGTATTTTGAAAGACAATCCAAGCAACTTGAGGACGCTTTTTATCAGGCGCTTTTAAGGGCGAAGGATCAAGGAGAATTGAATGGCGAAGATCCTGATATATCTGCGCTTGCCCGGTACCTGAATCAAAGCAGGCTGTCACTGACATTTATTGCGAAAGTGACGGCAGATATGGATCGTCTTCAGGACCATGTTGACGTGAGTTTATCAGTGCTTGATTAACATGTGGTAAAGAATTCTTTGCCCATGTGTGCATTTTTTGGACTGAATGGTCTGGAAATAAAAAAAGAGGTGATGATGAATGTTGATGAATGAATTTGAAAAAGCATGTGAAACATTGAGAAAGTTTATGGCTTATATGCTTGAGAAGGACATGAAGAGCTGGGTGGAGCTTTGGGATGAGAATGCTGTATTTGAGTTTCCTTATGCGCCGGAGGGATCACCAAAAAGAATAGAAGGGAAAGCGGCTATTTACGATTATATTAAGGATTATCCTAAACAGATCCATCTTTCTTCATTTACGGCTCCGACAGTGTACCGTTCAGCGGACTCGAATACGATGATTGCGGAGTTTCAATGTGACGGGCATGTGATTGAGACTGGACTGCCTTATCGCCAAAGCTATATCAGTGTCATCGAAACGAGAGACGGCCGCATTGTGCGGTATAGGGATTATTGGAATCCGCTTGTTGTAAAAGAGGCCTTTGGAGGATCATTATTGCAAACAGAGGAGAGTGGAAAATGATGAAACAGAATCCGATTTTAATCACGGGCGGGACCGGCACAGTCGGCAGCCGAATCGCCAGCCGTTTAATCAAGCTGGGATACAGGGTGCGTATTGCAAGCCGAAAAAAGGGCGCGCTTGCAAATGCAGAGTATGTGTATTTTGATTGGAAGGACGCCTCCAGTTATACACCTGCCCTAGAACAAGTAAAAGACATCTATCTTGTTGCTCCGGTCGGTGTGCTTGATCCGGCTCCCTATGTGCTTCCCTTTTTAAAGGAAGCAAAGCGTCTTGGTGTAAAGCGGGTAGTGATGCAAAGTGCGTCTGTTGTCTCCGAGAATGGCCCTGTGTTTGGCGCGCTTCACCAAGCAGTGCGCGAGTTTCCAGAATGGACGGTGCTGCGGCCCTCATACTTTATGCAAAATTTCATCAATGTCCAGCATCAAATGTCGATTCAAAATGAGGGACGCATCGTCACGGCTTCAGGGGAGGGAAAACTAGGATTCATTGATGCTGATGACATCGCAGAAACAGCTGTCCGTGCTTTGACTGATGCCGTCCCTCATCAAACACATCATATCCTGACAGGACCCGAGGCGCTGAGCTATGCCGAAGCGGCAGAGATCATCGGTGCTGCGGCGGGACGCCGGGTGAAGCATGTCAGCATTTCTCGTTCTGAGCTGCAAAATAGGATGGCGGCAGCTGGTTTGCCGGCGGATTATGCCAGTTTTATGGCGGGGCTAGATGAAGCAATCAGCCATGGTGCGGAACATCGGGTAACGGATACAGTGAAGCGTGTGACAGGAAAAGAACCTCGTTCGCTCTCAGAGTTTGCAGCTGCTCATGCTGCGTATTGGAACTGACCTTATTTTGGACTGAATAGTCTAGAAAGACCTTCGGCAGAGCCGAAGGTCTTCTTATTGAAAAAGCTAAGTCGTGTTTCAGTCATAATCATGCCTCCTGCCTCATACCTATTAAGGTCATTGTTTTTGAGAAAGGAGGAGCCGGAATGAAGGATATGCAGCCGTTTACGCCTGTCAAATCATATACGCCCTTTCACAGCCGTTTTGATCCCTGTCCGCCCATAGGGAAGAAATATTACAGAACGCCCCCTAACCTTTATATGACCTTTCAGCCTGAGCACATGGAGCAGTTTTCGCCGATGGAGGCTTTAAGGAAAGGCACCCTTTGGAAGGATCTCTATGATTTTTATGAAAACCCTTATCGAGGGGGAGACGCACATGGCAAAAAAGGTTGACGCCGAGTATTATCGTCAGCTTGAGCAAATACAGGCCGCGGATTTTGTGCTTGTTGAGCTGAGTCTTTATTTAAATACACATCCTCATGATGAAGATGCGCTGAAGCAATTCAATCAATATTCCGGCTATTCAAGGCACTTAAAAAGACAGTTCGAATCCTCTTACGGGCCGCTTCTGCAGTTCGGCAACAGCCCCGCGGGCGAGGATTGGGATTGGGGCAAAGGGCCATGGCCGTGGCAAGTATAAGGAGGAATGCCTGAATGTGGGTGTATGAAAAGAAGCTGCAATACCCTGTCAAAGTAAGTACGTGCAACCCGACGCTGGCGAAATATTTGATTGAGCAGTATGGCGGAGCGGACGGCGAGCTGGCCGCGGCTCTCCGGTATTTGAACCAGCGTTATACAATTCCAGATAAGGTCATCGGCCTTTTAACAGATATCGGTACGGAGGAATTCGCCCATTTGGAAATGATTGCGACCATGGTCTATAAGCTGACGAAAGACGCCACACCGGAGCAGCTGCGTGAAGCTGGCCTCGGCGATCATTACGTCAATCATGACAGCGCGCTATTTTACCACAATGCGGCGGGTGCGCCGTTTACAGCGACTTATATTCAGGCGAAGGGCGATCCGATTGCCGATTTATATGAAGACATTGCGGCAGAGGAAAAAGCGCGGGCGACGTATCAATGGCTGATTGATATCTCGGATGATCCTGATTTAAACGATTCCCTGCGCTTTTTGCGTGAGCGTGAAATTGTGCACTCCATGCGCTTCAGGGAAGCGGTTGAAATTTTAAAAGAAGAACGGGATAAAAAGAAGATTTTCTAATAGGCAGATTGGCCTCTCTTTCATACACCCTTTTACATACAGAGAAAATGGTCTGTTTTTGCGGTTTGGTCTGCATTATAATCAAGGTGTGTGTGCAAGCTTACTTTTTGATTGGGAGGCCTTTATGTCAGCTTTTAAGATTGAGAACGAAACGATTGCAGATGGATTTTACGCGTGTCCGGCCGTCTATGAGGATGCAGAATCGATTACCGGGTTGCTCGTCCGAACAGCTGAATGGCTCCGGGATCGGGGTTCTAACCAATGGAGCGGACTGCTGGAAGGCCACGATACACATGATATCACGGGTTCAATTGCAGATGGGCATGTGTTTGTGTTTAAAAAGGATGAAGTGCTTGCGGCTGTCGTGCTGCTGCTGCCTGAACCGAGCGAGTGGGACCGGACGCTTTGGGGAGACGATGGGCATGAGGAGTCTATTTATTTGCACCGCCTCGCAGTAAGCCGCCGGTTTGCGGGACAAGGGCTTGGAGCACGCGTCCTTCAATGGGCGGAGACGGGCATACACTTTCCTGGGAAAACGCGGATTCGGCTTGACTGTGTCGCTGATAACGACGCCCTGCATTCCTTTTATCGGCGTATGGGATATGAATTCATGGGTGCTGATGCATCCGGATATCATTTGTTTGAGAAAGAGATTACGACAGAATAAGCGTCCTTTCAAGGAGGCTTTTTTGTCTTTTTCTAAAAGGGAGGGCAGGCGATGTTGTGGCCAATTTTATTTATGACAGGGATCGTGACGGCTTGTTTGTTCACTGGCGTATCTGCTTTGATACGGATGAAGTTTCCTGACAAAAGCCGGCCGGAATGGATATTGGCCGGGCTGATCGTCCTTGGTGTGTTTCTGATCTGGTACAGCCTCGTGTATGTACGCGGCTGGGAAGGGGCTGCGCTCGGAGTGCTTGGATTCAATGTCATTTGCGGAGCCATTGCCGGATATTTGATCGATAAGGCCATCCGGCGTTACAGGAAAAGATAAGGCGGCGGATATCTCTCATCATATCGAATTTTTCACAGAATGGCAGGAATTTTCTTTCGAAAGGAGAAATACATAGTACTTTAAAATGAAAGCGTTTTCCAGAGCAGGAAGGTGATGTTGATGATACACAGTGTGACGAATGGGCTGAATCGTTTTTGTACGTGGGTGATGAGACTGGCCTATTTGAATGTGCTTTGGATTTTGTTTTCTCTTGTTGGCCTGGTTGTGTTTGGGCTGATGCCCGCTACTGCCGCGATGTTTACAGTGGCGAGAGAATGGGCGAAGGGGAATGCGGATGCTCCGGTGTTTACTGTCTTTATTCGGGCGTTTAAAAAGGAATGGCGGGCATCACAGATCATCGGGCTCATCGTTGTGACGGCTGCCCTGTTTCTGTTTGCGGATATGCGGATAGCGGCTCAGATGGATCAGCCTGTGCTCGTCAACGTGTTCCTGAGCATCAGTTTGATTTTCGCGTTTGTTGTGCTGTATGTGTTCCCGGTGTTCTCTCATTTTGACGTAAAAATCAGAGAGGTGCTGAGCATTAGCTTTTTGATTGCCTTCAGCCGCCCGGCGGTGACGCTTTTGATGGCGGCGGGCGCTGTCGGTGTGCTTTGTCTCGTTCTGTTTCATGTCACATTTTTGCTGTTTTTCAGCGGGAGTTTACTCAGCCTGATCTTAACGAAGCTGTCCTTTAAAGCATTTCGGTCAATGGATCAGCGGCAGGAGAAAGAAAAGGCGGCATGAAGAAAAGAATTGCTGGCTGGTACAAGCGGATGATGATTAAGGATAAGCTGTTTGTGTTTCTATCGTTGATTATGGCCGTATCCTTTCTGTTTGTATACAGCGGGGTGCAGTATGCCTTTCATGTGTATGATGAGCAGATTTACCGCAAGTCCTCGGAGGTGCTGCGGATGTCTTCTGAAAGGATCGAAGACGAGCTGAAAAAGATAGAGGATGTGTCTTATGAAATCATTACAGACGAACAGATTCAGCGCATCCTGAGCATGCAAAATCGGGATGATACGTATGATCAATATCAAATGAAGCAGGAGCTGTGGGATCAGCTTGCGGGATATGCCAGCGATGAAAAGTACATCGATTCCATTCATTTGATTGATGCCCGCGGCGCAGAGTATTCAGCCGGAAGCAGTTCTTCAGATCTTTTGCAGCAGGAGCAGGAAGAGGTATGTAAGCGAGCGAAAGCGAAAAATGGAAGAAATCTTTGGATGACGCTCGGCGGGTCAGATCCCGTCCTGATTTCAGCACGGCAGATCAGATCCTTTCACCAGCTGAGTTTGAACGGCTTGGGCATGGTGCTGATCCAAGTCAATATCAAACAGATGATTCGTGATGTGCCGAAGGATTGGGGCGATTCAGTCGGAGACATCATGATTGCTGACCAAGGCGGGAATTTGGTGTATACGGCACATGCATCAGCGCATGTTCCTGAGGCAGCAAAGGAGACGCTGAAGCACCCAGGTTATGACTTGATAAAAAAGAATGGCAAACGTTACTTTATTTCTTACCTTCAATCATCCTATCAAAATTGGAGCTACTATAACGTCATCCCCTTTGATCAGATGTTCGCAAAAATTTCCTTTATGAAAACAGTGATTGGCACTTGCTTTCTTCTCTTTTTCTGTGTGGTTTTGCTTTTCGGAAGGAAAATTGCCAACAGCATCACGGAGCCGATTGAACAGCTTGTGACCGCGATGAAATCGGTACAGCACGGCGGCATTGAAGCGGGTGTATCGCTTTCTCTGCCGGAGCATACACAAGATGAGGCCGGCATGCTGAACCGCCATTTTACTGTCATGATGAAACGGATTAATGAGCTGATGGAAGAAAATGTGGAAAAACAGCTCATCATTAAAGAAACCGAATTGAAAGCACTGCAAGCCCAGATCAATCCGCATTTTTTATATAACACGCTCGAGTCCATCAATTGGCTGGCCAAGGCGAATCAGCAAAAGCAAATCTCAAAAATGGTGGAATCGCTCGGTTTTCTTCTGCGAAACAGCATACATATGAAGAAGGATATCGTGACCATTCAGGAGGAGGCGGACATCGTACTCCACTATATGACCATTCAGCGATTTCGATTTGAAGAGCGTTTGAATTTCACGTTGGATATTGACGATGAGGTGAAGCATTGTCTCATTCCAAAACTCACGCTCCAGCCGCTTGCGGAAAATGCGATTCAATACGCGCTTGAACCCTTTACAAGGCCGTGCGCCATCCGGATTCAGGCGAAAAAGGCGAAGGACTGTGTCTGTATGACGGTCGAAGATAACGGCCCTGGCATGGATGAACGGATTCTTGAATCATCGGGCGGAAGAGGAATCGGACTGTGGAATATTCGTGAGCGCATCAGCCTGACATTCGGAGAGCCATACGGATTGCGTATTCAAAGTAAGCATGAAAAGGGAACGAGGATTGTGATCACAATACCGTGCCGAAATGAGGTGGTGTGATGTATAAAATAATGCTGGCTGATGATGAGAGGATTATCCTTGATGGAATGGCGGGAATCATTGAGTGGGAGGCGCTTGGCGCTTCACTGATCGGTAAAGCGCAGAACGGACATGAAGCGTATGAAAAGATTGTACATAAGCAGCCGCATATCGTCATCACAGACGTCAAAATGCCTGGCATGGACGGGCTTGAGCTAATCAAAAAGGTATCAGCCGTCAGCCCGTCGGTGCAGTTTATCGTCCTGTCCGGGTTTGGAGAGTTTGAGTACGCAAAGGAAGCTATGAAATATGGGGTGAAGCATTATTTGCTAAAGCCCTGCAATGAACAGCAGATTATCAGCTCGCTTGAGGAAATCATTGCTGAGCTGAAGCGGCAAGATGTGCGGAAAAAGAAAACAGACCACCTGATACACGAGCTTGATCATATCCGTTCCTTTGCTGCCGATCAATACTTGGAAGGCTTGATCGCCGGTGTCGCCCAGCTGTCTCCGCCGCCTTCGCTTGCCGGGAAAAAGGTCCGCCTCTTGATCTTAAAAGGGGACCAATCTATTGATACCGCGGCTAGAAAGGCACTCGGGACGGCGCTGACAGCGGTTTGCGGCAGCGGAGAATGGACCGTGCTCGCTGTAGAGGAGAACGCCGCTGAAAAGGCGGCGGAGGTTTTTGCGGACCGCAAGATGGCTATCAGTCAGGCGGGAGAACTCCGGCACGCGGGGCAGCTGTTTCGTGACACAGCTGAAGCGTCTGGTGACCTGCACGGGAGCGCAGTGATTTCAAAAATGATCAGGCTTATTGCCGACGAGCTCGGAAACCCGAATCTGTCTTTAAAATGGGCGGCGAAGGATATGCTGTTTATGAATCCTGATTATCTCGGGAAGTTATTTAAGCAGGAAACAGGCGAGAAGTTTTCCCAATATGTTACACGAGTGCGTCTTGAGCATGCGATGAAGCAGATGAAAATAAGGCGGGACGCGAGTGTATCAGAAATTGCTGAAGAAATCGGGTTTGGTGATAATCCGAAGTATTTCAGTCTTGTTTTTAAAAAATATACCGGTCTGACACCGTCAGAATTCAGAAGAAAACAGGGAGGCGCTTCCGCAGGATAGCCATCTCTGTTTTTTTGACTTTCCCCACTGTTTTTTGAGTGTTTCGCCTCATCTGAACGCTTTAAAATAAATGTAAGCACTTACATTAAAGGGGGGATTGGTTTGAAGAAGATTTGTTACGTGCTGTTATCGCTTGTCTGCGTCTTTTTTTTCAGCGGTTGTTCAGCGGGTGAAGAGGCCTCGGGGAAAAAAGAAGACGTTACACTTAGAATCGCTTGGTGGGGCGGGCAGCCAAGGCATGATTATACAACAAAGGTAATTGAACTTTACGAGAAAAAGAATCCGCACGTCCATATTGAGGCGGAATTTGCGAACTGGGATGACTATTGGAAAAAGCTCGCGCCCATGTCTGCCGCCGGCCAGCTTCCTGATGTCATCCAAATGGATACCGCTTACTTAGCCCAATACGGAAAGAAGAACCAGCTGGAAGATTTAACGCCGTATACAAAGGATGGAACGATTGATGTCAGTTCAATCGACGAGAATATGCTGTCGGGCGGAAAAATCGACAATAAGCTCTATGGGTTTACGCTAGGTGTCAACGTGCTGTCTGTGATTGCGAATGATGATTTGCTGAAAAAAGCCGGTGTGTCTATCAATCAGGAAAACTGGACGTGGGAGGATTACGAGAAGCTGGCGTATGATCTTCAGGAAAAAGCCGGCGTCTACGGCTCCAACGGAATGCATCCCCCTGATATTTTCTTTCCTTATTATTTGCGCACGAAGGGTGAGCGTTTTTATAAAGAAGACGGCACTGGCCTCGCGTATCAGGATGATCAGCTGTTTGTCGATTATTTTGAACGGCAGCTGAGGCTGGTGAAAGCGAAAACGTCTCCAACACCTGATGAAAGCGCACAGATTAAAGGGATGGAGGACGATTTTATCGTCAAAGGCAAATCAGCGATTACATGGAACTACTCCAATCAATATTTGGGCTTTGCCCGGTTGACAGACTCGCCGCTGTCTCTCTATCTGCCGCCGGAGCAAATGATAGAAAAGGCGCTGACACTGAAGCCGAGTATGCTGTTTTCCATTCCGAAAAGCTCTGAGCATAAAAAAGAGGCCGCCAAATTTATTAATTTCTTCGTGAACAATAAAGAGGCAAACATGCTGATCAAAGGCGAGCGGGGAGTGCCAGTATCCGACAAGGTGGCGGATGCGATTAAACCGAAGCTGAATGAGGAAGAAGCCAACATTGTGAAGTATGTGGAAACCGCATCAAAAAACATCAGCAAAGCCGATCCGCCGGAGCCTGTGGGAAGCGCGGAGGTCATCAAGCTGCTGAAGGACACGTCTGATCAGATTCTGTATCAGAAGGTATCCCCGGAAAAAGCCGCCAAAACGTTCCGGAAAAAGGCCAATGAGATATTAGAGAGGAATAATTGACGGGAAATGGGGCTGACGCAATGAAACAAAGCCGGAGTATGAGAAAAGACAATCTGGCGGGATATGCTTTTATTTCTCCGTTTATCATTGGGTTCCTATGCTTTACGGTTATTCCGATGGGGGCGTCCCTGTTTCTGTCCTTCACAAGCTATGACTTGTTTACGGCGCCGAAATGGATCGGGCTCGACAACTTTAAGGAAATGTTTACGGGTGACGAAAAGTATTGGCAGTCGTTGAAGGTGACGTTTACGTATGTGCTTGCCGGGGTTCCGCTCCGCCTCGGCTTCGCGCTTTTTATCGCTGTCATCTTAAACAATGCAGCAAAAGGAACGGCCATTTACAGAACGCTCTTTTATCTGCCTTCGATCATCGGCGGGAGCGTGGCTGTGGCGATTATGTGGCGCAATATTTTTGGCAATGACGGGGTCATCAATGCGCTGTTGTTTTTTGTCGGGATTGATCAAAAAATTCTCTGGTATCAGGACCCGACAAGTGCGTTGTGGACATTGATTCTGCTTTCCGTTTGGCAGTTCGGGTCATCAATGCTGATTTTTCTGGCCGGGCTGAAAAACATTCCGTCTACGTATTTGGAAGCGGCAAGTGTGGACGGGGCCAATCGGGCGCAGCGTTTCTTTAAGATCACGCTTCCGATCCTCACACCGATTATCTTCTTTAATCTTGTGATGCAGACAATTTCAGCATTTATGACATTTACACCTGCCTATATCATATCGAAGGGCGAGGGCGGACCGCTTGACGGGACACTTCTGTATTCGCTCTATTTGTTCCAGCGGGCGTTTAACTATTTTCAAATGGGCTACGCATCGGCGATGGCGTGGGTCATGCTTATCATTGTCGGGCTGATTACGCTGATCCTGTTTAAAACATCGTCCTATTGGGTTCATTACGAGTCAAAGGAGGAATGACGGATGGAGCCGGTCAACCAGCCTGTCAGAGAAGTCCCTGTTTTTGAGAGAAAAAAAGCCGGGCGCGTCAGGCCCAAACGCATACTGTTCCATGTTTTTACGGCATCGCTGGCGGTGTTATTGCTGTATCCGGTCATTTGGCTGTTTGTCAGCTCATTTAAGGAAAGCGCCAGTATTTTTACAACCTCTTATTCTCTCATTCCCGATCCCTTTATTCTCAATAACTATGCTGAGGGATGGAAGGGCATTGCGGGGCAGCCGTTTCTGACCTTTATTAAAAACTCGGCGATTATTGTCGGGCTGTCAACAATCGGCGCCGTCCTGTCATCGGCTGTCATTGCGTACGGATTTGCGCGTATTCCGTTTAAGGGTAAAAAGTTTTGGTTCGCGTGCATGATGGGGACGTTAATGCTGCCCCATGAAGTGCTGATGATTCCGCAGTATATTATGTTTGCGAAATTAGACTGGCTGAATTCCTTTAAACCGATTGTCGTACCACAATTTTTCGGGCATGCGTTTTTTATTTTTCTGATGATCCAGTTTATCCGGACGATTCCCGAGGAGCTGGATGAGGCCGCACGAATCGACGGGTGCGGGCGCTTTGCCTGCTTTTGGCGGATCATTCTCCCGCTGATTGCCCCAGCGCTCGCGACGTCTGCGATTTTCTCCTTCTATTGGAAGTGGGAGGAGCTGATTCAGCCGCTTTTGTATTTGAATAAACCGGAGCTTTACCCTGTTTCACTTGCGCTGAAGCTTTTTCTCGATACGGAATCGGCTTCGAACTGGGGCGCAATGTTTGCGATGTCGGCCGTTTCATTATTGCCTGTGATTCTTGTATTCTTTTTGTTTCAGAAATATATCGTTCAGGGCATCAGTACGACCGGATTAAAATAAAAAGGAGTGTTGCAGATGGCACAGCTTATCTTTGATGAAGAAAAGGTGGCGTCCGTCATTGATCGGATCGTGAAACGGACATTTCAGATGGATTTTGCGTGGGATTGGCCCGGCGGCGTCGCATTTTACGGCGTGGCGGAGGCCTACGAAGCGACGGAAAACGAGGAATATATCAATCTGCTAAAAACGTGGGTGGATGAACAGCTGGAGGATGGGCTGCCGCCGCTTTCGATCAATGGCGTTTCTATCGGGCATACGCTTTTGTTCCTCCACAAGGTGACGGGTGATGACGTGTATTTGGAAACAGCGGGCGAGATGGCGGAATATGTGCTGCATAAGGCGCCGCGCTTTGGCGAGGGCATCCTTCAGCATACGGTGAATACGGCTGAATATGTATTTCCTGAGCAGGCATGGGCAGATACGCTGATGATGGCGGGGCTGTTTATGCTGAGAATCGGGCGCGTGATGGAGCGTGAGGATTATTTTGAAGATGGTCTGCGCCAGTTTCACGGACATGAGGATGTGCTTCAGGACCCTGTCACGAATTTGTACTACCACGCCTGGGACAACAAAGCGCAAAATCATCTGTCGGGGATTTATTGGGGCAGGGCGAACGGCTGGGCGGCACTCACAATGGCAAAGGCGCTCCCGCTCATTGAGGTGACGCATCCTTCCTTTATGATCATTGACGGGTCGCTCAGAGACCAGCTGAGCGCGCTTGTCCGGCTTCAGGATGAATCAGGGCTGTGGCATACGATTTTGGATGATCCGGATTCTTATCTGGAGGTTTCGGCATCGGCCGGCATTGCCTCTGCTCTGCTGTCGAGCGGAAAGCTCTATACAAAATATGTGCAGAAATCGCTTGCCGCCATTTTGGATGCGGTGGAAGAGGACGGACGGGTCAGCAAGGTATCGGCCGGGACAGCTGTCATGAAAAATGCCGAAGGATACAAACAGGTGCCTTACAAACGAATACAAGGATGGGGACAGGGACTTGCGCTGACGTTTCTTGCTGATGTGTTGAGAACGAAAAAACGCGTGTATCAGTAAAGACCAGCGGCGGGGGGAAAGGGATGAAAAAACAGCCTCAACAGAAGGAACGGGTTTCTCGCTGGAAGGGAACGTATTTCAAAAGAAACTTTTTCTTCATTTTGCTGATTGCCTGTATTCCCGGATTACTGACTGGCGGCGCAATCTATTTTCTTTCGATCGACAAGGTGGAGAAAGAGCTGCAGAGATCGCATGAAGCACAGGTGGCGCGTGAGGTCAGCCGAATGGATGAGAAGCTGGGCGTGCTTGAGCTGGCTCTCACCCAGATGGCCTACGATTCTTCGCTGATGAACGGGTTGGCCGAGAGGGATTTGGAGAAAGACTTTACGTTTTCCTATCAATTAACGAAAAAGCTGTTTCTTTTGCGGGACCAGCAGCCGCTGATCGAGCGGGCTTCCATCTTTCTGAACAGCCCCCGGCCTCTTGTGCTGAGCCCCGAATACAGCGCTTTGACAGAACGGGAGGCGCTTCGCAAGTATCGCTCGCTGCTTGCCTCAGACCAAAGCATTTATTGGAAGCGGTCGGGAAATCAAGCGATGCTGATCCAGCTCATTCCGGGCGCGGCGGAGAAACCGTTCGGCGCGATCATGCTGGCGGTTGATCTGAAAGAAATGGCATCGATCCTGCAAAGCTTGTCCCCTTATCCTGAGGGCAGTGCGCTGCTTTTGGATCAAAATCAAGAGGTGCTCTTTTATGAGGGGGAAAAAGATTTTGAAAAGACTTTGCTTCATGAGGTAAAAAAACAGTCGAATGAGAAAGGCCATTTTCAGATGGAATGGGACGGCAAGGTGTATTCCGTTTCCTTTGGAGAAATGAACCGAATGCATCAGCAATGGACCTTTGTGTCAGCGGCGCCTCTTTCTGCCATTACAGCACCGATGGTGTTTTTATCCAAAGTAATCATTGTGATGCTTGTCATTTGCATCGGTTTGGCGGTATGCATGACATGGTATGCATCAAAAAAAATCTATCGTCCCATCCAGCATTTGCTTGGCTTGTTTACCGGTGGAGAGAAGAAAGTATGGCAGGCATCCGGGCAGGATGAATTCAAGTGGATTGAAAAGAGATGGCAGGATCTATCCCTTGAAAGCCGGAAGCTCCAAGAGCAGCTCCTGCGGCAGACGCCCCATATGAAAAAGAGTTTTTTGCAGCATCTCTTGCAGGGTGATTTTTACTACGACAACGAGGAAAGTCTCAGATCTCGGATGGAGGAGGCCGGCTGGAACATCGGCGAAAACGAGTTTCATGTGCTGGACCTTCAATTGACAGGGCTCCGCTGTGAAAAAAGCATCTTCTGTTGTGATGATGAACAGCTCGCTGTGTTTACACTGACTAATATCGCTGAGGAATTGGCGGCTAAACGCGTTTTTCAGCTCTCCATACTTGATATCGGCCGGCTTTCTGTCACCGTGCTTGTGGTGACAACAAACAGCTCTGATCTCAAAATGTATATAACGGAGCTGGCACGCCAATTTGGGGATGTAACCGGACTATGCCTGACCGCAACATTGAGCAGCAAGACGGAGCGTGTCACGGAAATCCCTTCTTTATTTCAGGATGTGAAAAGCGGCAAATCCCGCAGGCAGTTTGCCAATCGGAACCAGGTCATTGATTTACAGACCGACTTCCCGCAGGATAAGCAGTCAGCCCCTTATTACCCTTTTGAGCTGGAAAAACAGATTGTTCAGGCCATCCGGCTGGAAAGAAAACAGGAAGCCCAGGAACTGATAAATAGCTGTATGAAGGAACTGGCGGAAGAGGCGGCCATAGACAGGCATGTGCATTCCGCCCTGATTCAGCTGTTCTCCCGCATTCAGGAGGATATTTTGCATTCCGGTCTTAATCCCAGCGAACTGTTTCAGCATCGGAATCTGCTTCTTGATATTTCAGAATTGCGCGAACCTAATGAAGCGGCAGCCTGGCTGATGGATATTGTGGTGACGCCTTACCTTTCCAAGCTTGAAGGCAGAAAAAACAGACAGCAAAAGCAGCTGGTAGAACGTGTGATAACGATGATTCACGATCAGTATATGGCGGATATTTCTCTGGAAAGCTGTGCCGATGCGTTCGGCATGAATTCATATACGTTAAGCAAGGCATTTAAGCAAGTGACCGGCATTAACTTTATCGATTATGTGACCCAGATCAGAATCGAAAAGGCGAAAGAACTGCTGGTCAATACGAATAAAAAAATTCATGATGTGTCAGAAGAAGTCGGCTACCGCCACAATTACTTCAATCGGATTTTTAAAAAACAGGTCGGCATGCCGCCGGGTGTCTTCAGGCAAATGTATCAGGAAACGCCGTGAAAGGAGAGAACATGTGATGGAGAAACCGATTCACGTATTTTTGGCCGGGGATTCCACTGTGAGTGACTGCCCGCCTCATGAAGCGCCGATGGCGGGATGGGGGCAGGTATTCGGGCAATTGTTTTCTGAAGAGGTAGTGGTGCACAATCACGCCAAAGGAGGAGCAAGCACCAACTCTTTTGTGGAGGAAGGAAGGCTTCAAGCAATTGCCGAGCGCATGACACAAGGCGATTATTTGTTGATTCAATTCGGCCATAATGACCAAAAACCGCGGGGGACGAAGCCGTACTCCACATTTCAGCAGTTCCTTACTTTGTTTGCAGATACGGCACGCGAAAAGGGCGCGCATCCTGTTTTCGTCACATCGGTGCAGCGCCGCCGCTTTGACGAAAACGGACGGATCGAGCATACACTCGGTGAGTATCCCGATGCGATGAAAGCACTGGCGAAGGAGCTCGATGTACCTGTGATTGATCTGCTTGCGAAAACAAAGGTGCTGTATGAGGCATACGGTCCTGAGGAGTCGAAGCGATTGTTCGTTTGGTTTCAGCCGAATGAACATCCGAATTATCCGGACGGCATTGAGGACAATACGCATTTTTCGGAAAAAGGTGCAATGGAGGTTGCGAAGCTTGTGGCAGAAGGCATTGAAGAGCTCGGACTTCCGCTGAAGGACCATCTTGCGAGCCGGGAGGGAAAAGATCATGTATAAGAAAGGCGCGTGCCTGTACCGAAATCCGCTCCAGTCAGAAAGCGATGTGAAGAACTGGCGGATGGAGGGTGGCGGACAGATCTCATTTGATGATCACAGCATGCACCTGTCACATGTCCAGGACGAAGCGCACTTTGTCTTTTGGTGTCCGGAAACCTTTCCAGACGGCATCATAGTGACATGGGATTTCTCCCCGATTGAGCAGCCGGGACTATGTATGCTGTTTTTTTCCGCTGCAGGGATTGGGGGCGAGGATTTATTTGATCCAAGTCTCCAGAAAAGAACGGGAAAATACCCCGAGTATCATTCAGGGGACATCAACACTCTCCACCTGTCATATTTCCGCAGAAAATACCCGGAGGAAAGAGCATTCCGCACCTGCAATTTAAGAAAAAGCCGCGGTTTCCACCTCGCCGCAATGGGAGCCGATCCGCTGCCTTCTCCAGACGACGCTGATTCTCCGTATCGTATGAAGCTCATTAAAGACAAAGGCTATGTGCACTTTTCAATCAATGATCTGCCCATTCTTGAATGGATGGACGACGGCAGCACATACGGGCCTGTTTTAACTAAAGGAAAAATCGGGTTCCGGCAGATGGCGCCCATGAAAGCCGCTTACAGAGATTTTGCCGTACATCAAGCGGTGAGAAGATGAAGACGACCGTAACGGATGCGCTCTATGCAGGCTGCGAAGCGGTGGTGAAAATCGCATGGCTCAACGGGCTGTGGCTGTTATTTACCCTTTTGGGCGGCGTTCTTTTCGGATGGGCGCCGAGCACAGCCGCGATGTGTGCCGTGATAAGAAAATGGCTGATGGGGCAAAAAGATGTACCGGTATTTCCGTTATTTCTCGATACCTATAAAAAAGAGTTTCTCAAAGTTAACGCGATCGGATTGGCGTTTTCGGCTCTTTTGCTCATATTGTCCGCGAACTATCATTATTTTTCGGCCAGTACGGATTGGCTGTCCTTTGCCGTAACAAGCTGTACGCTGCTCGCTGGGCTTTTGTATATTATTGCGCTGATGTATGTGTTTCCCCTTTATGTGCATTACCAGCTCCCGCTTCGCAAATATATTCCGCAGGCACTGCTGTTTGGCGCCATGAGCCCGATGACGACCGGCTGTATGCTGATCGGGTGCGGATTTGTCCTTTATTTGCTGTATACGCTTCCCGGCCTGATTCCATTTTACGGCCCATGTTTATTTGGGCTTGTGATGATGTTTTTTGCTCTTAGGGGATTTCAAAAGGCGGAGGCCCAGCATCACCAAGCCGGGTAACAAAAAAATGACACATATGCAAAAAAGTGCAGTGGCTGAAATAGGCAGATGCAAAAAAGTGAAATTGAAGACAGCTCAGACAGCGCATAAAATCCAATTTAGGTAAGCGCTTACAGAAAAATAAGAAGGAGCTGTCTGATGATTACACGAAGGAAACGCATGTTTACCACTGTTACGTTGCTGGTCTTGTTGGTGATGGGAGCCTCTGTATATCCTGTGAAAGCTGAAGGGGCAGCGCGGCAGATGGAAGCGCTGAACAGGGGGCTTGTCGCGGTCAAGACGGACGGAGGCATTTTTGTCAGCTGGCGGTTTCTTGGCACCGAAAACGCGTCTGCTTTGTTCAATGTGTACAGAGACGGGCAAAAACTGAATGCTGCGCCTGTCAAAGCTACGAACTATGTGGATAAAAACGGATCGGCCGGCTCAACGTATACGGTTCGGGCCGTCGTTAACGGTACCGAACAGGCGGCATCTGAAAAAGCCTCCGTATGGGCGCAGCCGTATCATTCCGTCCCGCTGGATAAACCGGCTGGCGGCACGACACCAAAAGGTGAAGCTTACACCTACAGCGCCAATGACGCAAGTGTTGGCGATGTGGATGGTGACGGGCAATACGAGCTGATTCTGAAATGGGACCCGTCTAATTCAAAGGATAACTCACAGGATGGCTATACGGGTGATGTGCTGATTGATGCGTATAAACTGGATGGAACGAAGCTGTGGCGGATCAATCTCGGCAAAAACATCAGAGCGGGCGCGCACTACACCCAGTTTATGGTGTATGACCTTGATGGTGACGGAAAAGCGGAAGTGGCAATGAAAACGGCGGACGGGACAAAAGACGGCACTGGAAAAGTGATTGGAAATGCCAATGCTGATTACAGAAATGAACAGGGGCGTGTGCTGTCAGGGCCGGAATACCTTACTGTGTTCCAGGGAGCAACCGGGAAAGAACTTGTAACAACAAATTTTGAGCCGGCACGCGGCAATGTATCGGATTGGGGAGACAGCTACGGCAACCGTGTTGACCGTTTTCTCGCCGGCATCGCCTACCTTGATGGACAGCGGCCGAGTCTGATCATGACCAGAGGGTATTATGCTAAAACCATGCTAGTCGCTTATAACTTCAGGGACGGAAAGCTGTCAAAGCTTTGGACGCTTGACTCCTCAAAGCCAGGAAATGAAGTGTTCGCAGGACAAGGGAATCACAACCTGAGCATTGTGGACGTTGACGGGGATGGAAAAGATGAGATTATTTTCGGCTCAATGGCTGTTGATCATGACGGCAAAGGCATGTACTCAACGGGCTTAGGCCATGGGGATGCCCTCCATGCCGGGGATCTTGATCCGAGCCGGCCGGGGCTTGAGGTGTTTCAGGTACATGAGGACAAAAACGCCAAATACGGCTTATCCTTCCGTGATGCGGCAACCGGAAAAATCCTTTGGGGCATCTATGCCGGCAAGGACGTAGGCCGCGGAATGGCTGCTGATATCGACCCGCGTTATCCGGGGCAGGAAGTGTGGGCCAACGGTTCCCTTTACTCAGCGAAAGGGGCCAAAATCGGAAGCGGGGCTCCGTCCTCGACCAACTTCGGCATCTGGTGGGACGGCGACCTGCTGCGGGAACAGCTGGACAGCAACCGAATTGATAAGTGGGATTATCAATTCGGCGCATCGAAAAATGTGCTGACCGCATCAGGCGCAGCCGCAAACAACGGTACAAAAGCAACGCCGTCACTTCAGGCTGACCTGCTTGGAGACTGGCGTGAGGAAGTGGTGTGGAGAACGGAGGACAGCAGCGCGCTCCGCATTTATACGACGGCCATTCCGACTGAGCACAGGCTGTATACGCTGATGCATGATCCTGTGTACCGGCTTGGCATCGCCTGGCAAAATGTCGCCTATAACCAGCCGCCGCACACAAGCTTCTTTTTAGGAGACGGCATGGCGGAACAGCCAAAACCGAATATGTATACGCCTTAACTGAAAGGGGGAAGGAACGGGCTGCGCCCAGCCCGTTCCCATCAAATGAAACCAAAAAAGAGGCAAATGGAATACTTGACCAGAGGTTTGATTGCGGTACAGACAGAACAGGGCGTGTTTGTCAGCTGGCGTTTTCTCGGAACGGATCATGAGACGACGGCTTTTCACCTTTATCGAGATGGAAAGCGAATCACCCGCGATCCGATCGCTGACAGCACCAATTTTCTTGATCAAAACGGAACGGCAGACTCTGTTTATCAAGTGGCGGCTGTCAATAAAGGACGGGAAGAAAAGCTTTCCAAGGAAGCACGTGTTTGGCAGGAAAATGTTCTTGAGGTTCCGCTTGCCAAACCGGAAGGCGGTGTGACGCCGGACGGAAAGCCGTACACTTACACCGCCAATGATGCCAGTGTCGGAGATGTAGATGGGGATGGAGAATATGAAATAATCCTGAAGTGGGATCCGTCCAATTCAAAAGACAACGCTCATGACGGTTATACCGGGGAGGTGCTCATAGATGCCTATAAACTGGACGGCACCTTTTTGTGGCGCATCAACCTCGGCAGAAACATCAGAGCGGGCGCTCATTATACGCAATTTATGGTGTATGACTTGGACGGTGACGGAAAAGCAGAAATCGCCATGAAAACAGCTGACGGCACAACAGACGGGAAAGGACATATCATCGGTGATGAGCATGCCGATTTTAGGAACGAACAGGGCAGAATCCTGTCCGGTCCGGAATATTTGACCGTGTTTAAAGGAGAAACCGGTGAGGCGCTCACGACCGTGGAATATGAACCGCCCCGCGGCAAGCTGGAGGATTGGGGAGACGGCTATGGAAACCGGATGGACCGTTTTCTCGCTGGAATCGCTTACTTGGATGGGGAGCGGCCGAGCCTCGTAATGGCGCGCGGCTACTATACGAGAGCCGTGCTCGTGGCATACGATTTCAGAAACGGAAGGCTCAAAAAACGCTGGGTATTTGACTCCAACCAGCCGGGACATGAAGCGTACGCAGGACAGGGGAACCACAGCTTGAGCGTGGCAGATGTGGACGGAGACGGAAAGGATGAAATCATCTATGGCGCAATGGCGGTCGATCATGACGGAACCGGCCTGTACTCAACGGGGCTCGGACACGGAGACGCGATGCATGTAGGGGATCTGGACCCGTCACGAAAAGGGCTTGAAGTGTTCCAGGTGCATGAGGACGCCGCGAAGCCGTACGGACTGTCACTCCGAGATGCCGGAACCGGTGAGATATTATGGGGCGTCCATGCTGGAACTGATGTGGGCCGGGGCATGGCGGCTCATATTGATCCAAGCTACAATGGGTCGCTCGTCTGGGGAATTGATCCGCCTGGCAATGATGGCATGTCGTATGGGCTTTTTACGAGCAAAGGAGAAAAAATCAGCGACAAAGCGCCCGCTTCAGCCAATTTCGCCATCTGGTGGGACGGTGATTTGGTCAGAGAACTGCTTGATCATAACTGGGACGGAACGATTGGCAGGCCAAAGATTGAAAAATGGGATGCTGAAAACGGCTGTCTGAAGACGATATTTCAGCCGGCCGGCGTGCTGTCCAACAACGGCACGAAAGGAAATCCTGTTCTTCAGGCCAACCTGTTCGGGGACTGGCGGGAAGAAGTGATATGGAGAACGGAAGACAGCAGCGCACTCCGTATCTATACAACGACACATCTCACCCGCCACCGTTTTTACACGCTGATGCACGATCCGGTTTACAGGCTTGGCATCGCTTGGCAGAACACCGCCTATAACCAGCCGCCGCACACGAGCTTTTACCTCGGTACAGGGATGGAAAGACCGCCAAGGCCTGCCCTGTATATAGCGGGCAGCAAAGCGGAGGCACCGCTGTAGGAGGACTAAGGGATAAGAAGCAGCCGTATAAAAAACGAGGAGGAATGAAAAAATGGCAAATCATATTTATCTCGCCGGCGATTCGACTGTTCAAACGTATGGAGACAGCACAAATCAAGGGGGCTGGGGGCAGTTTCTCGGCTCACATCTGCCGGAGCACATTCAAGTAATCAACAGAGCGATTGGGGGAAGAAGCTCGAAAACATTTGTGGAAGAGGGCAGGCTTCAGGCGATCCTTGATGTGATCGAGCCGGATGATTGGCTGTTTGTGCAGATGGGCCATAATGACGCATCGAAAAATAAGCCGGAGCGCTACACCGAGCCCTATACTACCTATAAACAATATTTAAAACAGTACATCGCCGGTGCGCGGGAAAAAGGCGCCCATCCGCTTCTCATTACCCCCGTAGCCCGATTTCACTACGAAAACGGCGTGTTTTTGAACGATTTTCCTGATTATTGCATTGCCATGAAGCAAACGGCTGCTGAGGAGAATGTCCAGCTCATAGATCTGATGGAGAAAAGCCTTGCTTTCTTTACTGAGAAGGGCGAGGAAAAAGTGTACACCTATTTTATGGTTTCAGAAGGCATTAACGATTACACGCATTTTACAAAAAAAGGCGCAAATGAAATGGCGAAACTTGTGGCAAAAGGCATGAAGGAGCTCGGCCTGCCATTGATAGAATCGATCATCAAAGAAGGGTGAAGAATGTGAGGAGAAAACTATATCATGGGGCTTGCTATTATCCGGAATTATGGGATGAAGAGACGATTCAGCAGGACATTGACATCATGCGTGAAGTTGGCGTGAATGTTGTGCGGATTGGCGAATTTGCCTGGTCTGTCATGGAACCTGAAGAAGGAAAAATTGACATCGGTTTTTTCAAAGAAATCATCATCCGGCTGTATGATAGCGGGATCGAGACGATCATGTGCACGCCGACGCCTACCCCGCCGATTTGGCTGTCACACGGCCGGCCCGAACGCATGCATGTCAATGAAAAAAGAGAGATCATGGGGCATGGCTCCCGTCAGCACGCCTGTACGAACAACCCATACTTCCGAAAAAGAGCCGCCATCATCACGACAGCCATCGCCAAGGAGCTTGGCCGGCTCCCGGGGCTGATCGGCTGGCAGCTAGACAATGAGTTTAAATGCCATGTCGCAGAATGCATGTGTGAGACGTGCTTGCACTTATGGCATGACTGGCTTAAAAATCGCTACGGGGTGATTGAGCGGTTAAATGAAGCATGGGGAACCGATGTGTGGAGCGAAACCTATCAGACGTTTGAGCAAGTGCCGCAGCCGGGGCCGGCCCCGTTTCTGCATCACGCCTCTTTAAGGACCATGTATCAGCTGTTTTCGATGGAGATGATCGCTTCGTTTGCGGATGAACAGGCCAAAATCATCCGCTGCTATTCAGATGCGCCGATCACGCATAACGGATCAGTCATTTTCAGCGTGGACAATGAGCGAATGTTTCAGAATCTCGATTTTGCCTCCTATGATACGTACGCTTCGCAGGAAAACGCCTCTGCCTTTTTATTGAACTGTGATTTATGGAGAAATCTGAAACAGGGGCGCCCATTTTGGATTTTGGAAACGAGTCCGTCGTATGCCGCCTCGCTTGAAAGCTCCGCTTACCCGCACGCCGACGGGTATTTGCAGGCCGAAGCCGTATCGTCCTACGCCTTAGGAAGCCAGGGGTTTTGCTACTGGCTGTGGAGGCAGCAGCGTTCAGGCAGCGAGATTTCCCACGGTTCGGTTCTCAGTGCCTGGGGCGAGCCCACCATCGGCTACCCAAATGTGCTGGCGGTTGAGCGGGCAAGAAAGGAAATCGAACCGATTATTCTATCGACTGAACCCGTTCAAGCCGAGGCGGCGATGACGTACTCTGACAGAGCAAAAGCATTTATCAAAACTGAGCCTCACCGGGGACTCCGGCACCGTTCGCTTGTGACGCATTTTTATGAACGCCTTCTCAACACAGGGATTCACCGTGACCTCATTCCAGAAGGCGCTCCGCTGGACGGCTATCGTTTGCTGTTTACGCCATTTGTGCCGCATTTGTCTTCTGAATTTATCAAAAAGGCTACGGCATTCGCTGAAGCCGGCGGCATCTGGATCGCCGGGCCGCTGACAGGAGGGCGCACATCCGAGCATACGATTCATACCGATTGCGGACTTGGCGAACTTGAGAAAACGTCAGGGATCAAAACGCTGTTCACCTTTCCGATGAACGAGAACGTGAATACAGGAAAAGCGTTTGGCATCACGGCGCCGCTCGGGCTGTGGAGCGCGGTGTTTGACACAGAGAGCGGAAACACCCTTGGCACGGTTGAATCGGGACCGGGAGCGGGCCATGCTTTTTTGACGGAACGAAATTACGGCGAGGGGAAAATCGTCATGCTAGGCTCGCTTCCAACCGGGAAAGAAGGGGATGCGATGCTGGAGGCGTTTGTCAGGCATTACGCCGCTGAGGCAGCCATTTCTGTCCGCTCGGATGTGACACCCGGCACGATCGTTGCCCCGCGCAAAGGCGATAACGGCCTTGTGTGGATCATCGTGAATATGGATGGAAAAGGCGGAAGCGTGACACTGCCGGAAGCGGGAACGGATCTGTTGAAAAAACGTTTGGAAAAGGCGGGGAGGCTGGCGGTCGGACCGCATGAATACCGTGTAATTCAGTTTGACAATCACAGCTGATTCTTTGCATCGAATCAGCTTTTTTCTATGGAGGGAGAGACCGATGAAAAGGATCAAATGGTTATCAGAACAGCCAAAAGTGACAAGCGGTGTGACGTGGGGCGTGCCATGGAAAAAAGGAGAATTAAAAAAGGGTGACCGTCTGGCGCTTCTGAATGAAAACGCGGCAATCCGATATGTGCAAAGCGAACCGTCGGCCTATTGGCCTGACGGGAGCATCAAGTGGACGAAGCACGCGGCGGTGTTTGGCGGTCAGGAGAACCAAAGCTTTACAGTTCAAAAAGGAGAAGCACCGCAGCCGACAAAATCGATCAGCATTCACGAGTCAGCGCATGACATCCAAGTGGATACAGGAACGCTCGTCTGTACCATTCATAAAACAGGCTTTGATTTCATTCAATCGCTGCAGATCAACGGAAAGCCAATCGCCGCAGGCGGGAGGCTCGTTTCCATAAGAGAAACGAGAAAGGAGTCAGCGGCGGAAACGGTTCTTTTTCAAGAAACATCTGTCAGCCTTATCAAACAGGCGGCGATTGAGCAAAGCGGTCCTGTCAAAGCAGTGGTCAAAATCGAGGGAGTTCATGTGCTCCATAAAACGAATGAAGAGTGGCTGCCGTTTGTCATCCGTTTGACGTTTTATGCCGGGCTGTCTGAGATCGGCCTTGTGCACACGCAGCTGATTGACAGGAGCGGTAAACAAGAATTCATTAAGGGGATCGGCATCGAATTTGACCTTTTTTTGGAGGGAGAGCCGTACAACCGCCATTTTCGTTTTGCGGGAGAGAAGGGGATGTACAAAGAACCCGCCCAGCTGTTTGGCACACGTAAATTCAATGAACGGTATCCGCTTTATGAAAAACAAATCAATGGCGAAACGCTGTCACCAGATGAAGAGCATAAGGAATGGTTTGCGCACGGAACACAGAATGCGGTATGGGACGATGTGAAGCTTGTTCAGGATTCAAGCGATCATTACAGCCTGTCAAAACGGACCGGAAAAGATTATGCGTGGGTCGGCATGCTGCATGGCAGCCGGGCGAAGGGGCTTTGCTATGCGGGCGGCGTAAATGGCGGTGTGGCTCTCGGCCTGCGGTATTTCTTTGAGAAATATCCGTCAGCACTGGAAATCACAGGTCTTGCCGGCAGCCGCCCAAAAATGACCGTCTGGCTTTGGCCCCCGGATGGAGAAGCGATGGATTTGCGGCATTATACAGGACATACCCATGTGGCCAGCGCGTATGAAGGCTTTGATGAAATGCGCTCTGATCCGACCGGCATTGCGAACACAAATGAATTCAGCCTGGCGTGCTTTTCGCACATGCCGTCTGATGATGTCCTGAATGCGCTCGTTGACAAATGGCAGGCGCCGCCGCTCTTGGTATGCGAGCCGGACGTCTATTACGAATCAAAAGCACTCGGGGTTTGGAGCATCATTGACACATCCCATCCGCTCAAAAAAGAGCTGGAAGAACAGCTCGATGCGGCCTTTCTGTTTTATAAAAAGGAAGTAGAGCAACGCAGATGGTACGGTTTTTGGCATTATGGCGATGTCATGCATACGTATGACCCGATCCGGCATATGTGGCGGTACGATCTCGGCGGATACGCATGGCAAAACAATGAGCTCGTTCCGACCCTATGGCTGTGGCAGACGTTTTTCCGCTCAGGCAGAGAGGATATCTTTCGCATGGCAGAAGCCATGACCCGTCATACGAGCGATACGGACAGCTTTCACCTCGGTGAATACGCAGGACTTGGTTCACGGCATAACGTTGTGCACTGGGGATGCGGATGCAAGGAAGCGAGAATCAGCATGGCCGGGCTTTATAAATTCTATTATTATCTGACGGGTGATGAACGGACGGGAGATCTTTTGACAGAAGTGAAGGATGCCGATTATGCCCTCGTCAAAACCGATCCGATGCGCGCTTTTTACGAGAAAGGCAAGCACCCGACTCACGCCAGAACGGGACCGGACTGGGCGGCGTTTTGCTCGAACTGGCTGGCGGAATGGGAGCGGACCGAAAATCCTGATTATCTCCACAAAATCCAAATAGGCATCAACTGTCTGAAGCGGCTGCCGCTCCGCTTATTATCCGGCCCGACATTTGAATATGACCCGGCGACCTCGATGCTTCATCATATGGGAGACGGCATTGCGGGCGGATATCATATGATCATTGCCTTCGGCGCGCCGCAAGTGTGGATGGAGCTGGCTGAGCTGCTTGATGACCGGGAATGGGAGGATATGCTGAGTGAATTCGGCGAATTTTACATACTCAGTGATGAGGAAAAACGGAAAAAAAGCGGAGGCGCTCTTCATGACGGGCATTTTCACTGGCCGATGTTCGCCGCCGGTATGACAGCCTACGCCGCGAGAAAAAAACAAGATCCTCATCTCGCCGCCAAAGCGTGGAATCTTTTGCTCGATGATAAGCTCAGCCATACGCCGCTTCCGATCAAACCCGAGCACATCGAGACATGGGCGCAGCTGGAGGAGCTTCCATGGGTGACAACGAACACCGTCTCCCAATGGTGTTTGAACGTCATAACAGCGCTGGAACTGATCGGAGATTCCCTTCCGGCAAAAAAAGAAACGTCGGGCAAAAAAGGATAACAGCCGGAATTTCATAGGAGAAACGAAGCAAAAAATGAAGATTGCAAGAATTTATGTAAGCGCTTTATATTGAGAGGGGCAAAGGGGAAATGCAAATTAAAAAAAGGGGGACTTACGCATCATGAAAATAAGAATGCGAAAAAAATGGCTGGCCTTGCCGCTTGCTGCCATGATGATCGCCGGATGCAGCAATTCGGAAACATCCAGTTCAGCGGGCGGTTCGAAAGACACGATTAACATTATGGCGCCGCTCTTATCGCCGGAAAGCCCGAGTGAAAAGAGCCCTTCATTAAAAGCGCTCGAAAAATACACAGGCAAAGAGATTAAGGTGACATGGGTGCCTGATTCATCCTACAACGATAAATTCAACATCGTCATGGCTTCAGGAGAGATGCCTCACGCGATTGTCATTAAAGATAAGTCAGCCGGCTTTATCAAGTCTGTCAAAGCAGGGGCATTTTGGGAGCTGTCTCCTTATTTAAAAGACTACAAGAATTTAAGTCAGGCAGATGAAAAGATTTTGAAGAACAGCTCGGTGAACGGCGAGGTGTACGGAGTCTACAGAACGAGGGACCTGATCAGGGCGTGTATGATCATCAGAACCGACTGGCTGAAAAATGTCGGCCTGGATATGCCGGAAACGCTTGATGATTTCTATGAAGTGCTGAAAGCTTTTAAGGAAAAAGATCCTGACGGGAACGGCAAGGATGACACGTACGGAATGGTCGTGCCGAAATGGATGGGGCTCGGCAACGGAAGCCCGTGGGATGTTCTGCAAATCTGGTTCGGCGCCCCGAACCGCTACGGTGTTGAAAACGGAAAGCTGATTCCTGATTTTACAACGAAGGAATACATGGAGGCGCTCAAGTTTTTTAAAAAGCTCTATGATGAGGGTTTGATCAATAAGGATTTTGCGGTCATGGATTCAGCAAAGTGGAATGATCCGGTTGTGAAAGGAAAAGCGGGTGTCATCGTTGATACAGGCTCCAGAGCGTCTCAGATCCAAAGCGCGATGGAGGAGGCGGATGAATCGAACAAGGATATCATTGATATTGTCGGCTCGCTTGAGGGGCCGAATGGCAAGCGCACCTTCCCGACATCCGGTTATTCAGGCATGATCGCGATACCAAAATCAAGCGTCAAAACCGAAAAAGAGCTGAAAGAGGTGCTGTCCTTCCTCGATAAAATGAATGATAAGGAAGCGCAGATTCTCACGAACAACGGAGTGGAGGGGCGCAATTACGAGCTCAAGGACGGCGTATTCACCTCACTTGAAAAAAACAACAAATCCCTCCTATATGAGCATGAAGGCTTGGCGCAGTTCAGCATGTCGATCCCGAAAAGCGAGTATTACATCGAAGAGCAGAAAACAAAGCTCTTTCAACATCGCAAAGACATCATAACTGAAGGAGAAAAAATAGCCGTCTTTAACCCGGCTGAGTCGCTTGTATCTGATGTCTATACCCAAAAAGGAGCCCAGCTTGACAACATCATTCTCGACGCGAGAACACAATTTATCATTGGAGAAATTGATGAAAAAGGGTTCGAGGATGCGGTGGAGCTTTGGAAAAAAAGCGGCGGCAATGACCTGATGAAGGACTTGAACAAATTGTATCAATCGTCAAAATAAACCGATGCGCCTGCTACTCGGCGGGCGCGCCGGTACCACGAAAGGAGAACAGATATGGAAACAGTGCCGAAGAAGGGAGATTCACCTGTTCTCACTGCTGGAAAAGGCATCAGCTGGATGGCTGCGCTCAAACGGGACAAATGGCTTTATCTTCTTCTTATTCCAGGTCTGCTTTATTTTTTGATTTTCAAATACTTGCCGATGTGGGGCGTCCTGATCGCATTTAAAGACTATTCGCCATATCTCGGCTTCTGGAAAAGCGAATGGGTCGGCTTTGATTACTTCAAAGACTTTTTTATGAATCCGGATTTTTTCCGGCTGCTGCGCAACACCCTCATGCTGGCGAGCTTGGATCTTCTGTTTGCCTTTCCCGCGCCGCTCATTTTGGCATTGCTTTTGAATGAGGTGAGAAAGGCCGTGTATAAAAGATGTATCCAAACCTTTATTTACGTGCCCCATTTTGTATCCTGGACAATTGTGGTCAGCATCACCTTCGTTTTCTTTACTGTCGATACAGGTGTGATCAACAAAATGATCATGAGCCTGACAGGTGAGCAAATTTCTTTCTTGTCGGATGCAGACTGGTTCCGCCCGATGATTGTGATGCAAAGCATTTGGAAGGAGACAGGCTGGGGGACGATTCTATTTTTGGCCGCGCTGGCAACTGTTGACCAAGAGCAGTATGAAGCCGCCATCATGGACGGAGCGGGCCGGTTCAGGAGAATGTGGCATATTACACTGCCGGCAATCAGAAGCACCATTATCGTTTTGTTGATTTTAAGAATCGGTAGCTTTTTGAATCTCGGCTTTGAACAGGTGTATTTGATGACGAACTCGCTCAACCGCAGCGTGGCTGATATTTTTGACACGTACGTGTACATGATGGGGATTACCCAAGGCGCGTACAGCTACAGCACGGCGGTGGGGTTGTTTAAATCGCTTGTCGGAATCATCTTGATTTTCGGCGCCAATTACATTGCGAAAAAGTTTGACCAGGAAGGATTGTTTTAGAGGAGGGAGAGGTATGGCTGAAATTCACACGATGCATAACACCAAAGCCGGACGGGTGTTTGACGTCTGCAACATTCTGTTTCTCGGCGGTGTCGGCGCGATTACCATTTTGCCGTTTTTGTACATTATCGCTGGTTCCTTTGCGACAGAAGCGGAACTTGCCCAGCGGAGCTTCTTTATTTTTCCGAAAACCTTTACACTCGATGCTTACAAGTATGTGTTTTCGACACCGACGTTCATTCGAAGCATGGGCGTGTCCATCTTCATCACCGTGGTCGGGACGGCTGTGCAGCTGTTTTTCACCTTCACGATGGCATATCCGCTTGCGAAGCGGCATGTGAAGGGACGGAACCTGCTGTTGAATCTGGTAATTTTCTCGATGCTGTTTTCCGGCGGCATGATCCCAACGTACCTTGTCGTAAAATCACTCGGCCTTTTGGATACGTATTGGGCATTGATTCTGCCGATGGCAATTAATCCGTTCAACCTCATTATTATCAAAAACTTCTTTCAGCAGCTGCCGCGCGAGCTGGAGGAGTCGGCAAAAATTGACGGGTGTTCCGAAATCGGCGTCTTCTGGCGGATCGCCCTGCCGCTGTCAAAGCCGGTCATCGCGACCTTTGCGCTGTTTTATGCGGTCGGGATTTGGAATGATTTCTTCCACGCTCTCTTATATATCAATGACAGTGCAAAATGGCCGCTGCAAATGGTGCTTCGCCAAGTCACGATTTTATCGGATTTAACGGCGACCAATGGCGATACGTTGCAACATGCCGTTCCGCCTGAGCAAGGTATAAAGCTCGCCGTCATTGTCATTGCGACGCTGCCGATTTTGGCGGTCTATCCATTTTTACAAAAACACTTTGCAAAGGGTATGCTGATTGGCTCGGTGAAAGGCTGAGAAAGGGAGTGTTTCATATGAGTACGTTACATCAGATTAAAATTGCCTATATCGGCGGGGGGTCTCAAGGCTGGGCCAGAAGCCTGATGAGTGATTTGGCGATTGATGAGCGAATGTCAGGCACGGTGGCGCTCTATGATCTTGATTTTGAGGCCGCCCAGAGAAACGAAGTGATCGGCAATTACAGCGGGAACGGCAGATGGAGATATGAGGCCGTTTCTACTTTGAAAAAAGCGCTATCTGGCGCGGATATCGTCATTATTTCCATTTTGCCGGGTTCTCTGGATGATATGGAAATTGATGTTCACTTGCCAGAGCGCTGCGGTATTTATCAGTCTGTAGGTGATACTGTCGGGCCGGGCGGAATCATCAGAGGCTTGCGTGCTGTCCCGATATTTGCGGAAATTGCCCGGGCAATAAGAGACTACGCACCAGAGTCCTGGGTCATTAATTATACAAACCCGATGTCTGTCTGTACTAGAACGCTGTATAAAGTATTTCCCGGAATCAAAGCGATTGGCTGCTGCCACGAGGTGTTCGGGACGCAAAAGCTATTGGCGGAAATGGTCACGGAAAGGCTAGGAATAGAGGCGCCGCGGCGTGAAGAGATCCGCATTAATGTGCTCGGCATTAACCATTTTACATGGATCACGGAAGCCTCTTACCGCCATATTGACCTGCTGCCTATATTCCGTGAATTCAGCTCGCACTATGGGGAATCAGGATATGAGCTGGAGGGGGAAAGCTGGAGGGACAGCGTCTTTCATTCGGCACACCGTGTTGCGTTTGATTTATTTGAAACATATGGCGCGATCCCTGCTGCCGGTGACAGGCATCTGGCAGAGTTTCTTCCCGGCCCATATCTTAAACAGTTTGAGGTATGGAAATTCCATCTCACACCTATATCATTCAGAAAACAAGACAGAGCACTGAAACGAAAAGAAACAGAACGGTTCATTCAGCAACAACGGGGTGTTGCTGGGAAAGCTTCGGGAGAAGAAGGCGTGAACATCATAGCGGCCCTTCTCGGATTGGGTGAACTCGTCACGAATGTAAATATGCCGAATCAAGGCCAGGTTTCAAACCTTCCTATACAAGCCATTGTCGAAACAAACGCATTCATCACAAGGAACAGTGTCAAGCCGATTTTTTCCGGAGCGCTTCCAAAAGGTGTGGAAATGCTTGCGGCTAGGCATGTATCCAATCAGGAGGCAGTGGCGGAAGCCGGTTTAACAAAGGATACCGGCCTCGCGTTTCAAGCCTTCCTCAATGACCCGCTTGTCATGATTGACCGCAATGATGCAGAGCAGCTTTTCGATGACATGCATCAAAGCACCATACAAAGCTGAGGGGGAGCTTTGAGCTTCTTTCGCGGTTTAGAAAGGAAAGCATTGACCATACTGATAGTATTATCAAGAAGTAGGTGCTATCAATATGGGAAATTATTTAAGCGTTGCGGTAGAACTGGTCTGCGGTTTAGGCATTTTATTTATCATCTTAAAGCTTCTCGGGAAAACCCAATTTTCTCAAATTACGCCGTTTGACTTTATTTCTGCTTTAATTTTAGGAGAATTGGTCGGAAATGCCGTCTACGATCATGATATCAAAATCAAAGAAATCATTTTTGCTTCGCTGCTGTGGGGTGTGCTGATTTATGTTATTGAATTTATCACGCAAAAAATGAAATCATCGCGAAAGTTCTTGGAGGGTGAGCCGAATATCGTCATCCGCAAAGGAGAGCTTCAATATAAAGTAATGAAGAAAAATAAGATAGACATTAACCAGCTGCAAAGCCTTTTGAGGCAAGCGGGGTGCTTTTCGATCCAAGAAGTAGAATATGCGATTCTTGAAACAAACGGGATGGTCAGCGTGCTCCCCAAATCCGACTTTGACAAACCGATAAATAAGGATTTGCAGATTCCTTCGAAGTCTGTTTCTCTGCCGATCACTTTAATCTTAGATGGAGAGATTGTGCAAGATAATTTGAAGGAAGCAGGTGTGGATGAACAGTGGCTGAAGCAAGAATTGAAAAAGAAGAACATTGATAAGACGGAGGACGTGTTATTTGCGGAGTGGCACAAAAATAATCCGCTGTATACCGTAACCTACGAACAAAGCAGATCAACATGACTCTTTGAAAAAAAGCTTGCAGCGAGGCGCAAGCTTTTTATTGATTGTATGTCCCTTGTTTGACAGCACGTACATGGTACATGCTCACTTCAGTGTTGATCAGATAGTCAGGCTTTGGTTTGCCTTTGTTTGCTTTATGGCCGGCGATATGCGCATCGCTTTTTTCCCATTGTTTCCAGTGAGCCTCTGATTCCCAGCGAATCATGACAACAACTTCTTCATCACCGCGGCGCACATTTTTCTCAAGCACTGTCACATCAATTAAACCTTCTTGTTTTTCAATGATTCCTTCAGCACTGAAACGTTCTATGACTTTATCTGCAAAGCCTTCTTTAACCGTCATTTTTCTCAACTGTACAAACATTTGTCTCACTCCAATCATTCTCACATATGAATAATTGTAAATGAAATTCATTCTCAATGTCAAAGAAAGCGCAGGGCGTAATCGAACCGCCGTGCGCCACAGTTTATTCTTTTAATAAAAACACATTTCCGTCTTCGTCCTTAAATTGAACGAAGGTGCCCCACTCCATTTGATTGGGCTCACCGAGAAATTCTACACCGTTTGTCTTCATTTTCTCGTATGTACCGAAAATGTCCTCACATTCAAACACGATAGAAGCCTTCATTTGCTCAGAGCCTTTCATCATGGCCTTCGGGTAAATGACTAAACGAGTCTGAGCACCTTTTGGCGCAACCTCCAGCCAGCTTGCTTCAGGTCCCATCGGGTGGTCGGCTGCAATATCAAAGCCTACCTTCTCAGTCCAAAATTGTTTCGCTTTCTGCTGGTCTTCAACATATACAGCTACAGTGCCAATTTGTTTGATCATAGGGAAACCTCCAAGTTGCAAAGATAATAATACTATAACCTGTTTACGGCCGAAGTAACATAAAAAAAATCAGCCGGGAAAACCGGCTGATTTTTGATTAAAATGAGCAGCTCACAACATCGATCTGATTTGTGTCTAAGGCGAAATAAACCCAGCGGCGCCGTGAATGATCCCAGTAAAAGCCGCCGACGGATCTTCTGCCAAGGATAATTGGGTAGAACCAAAATGAGCGGCCATTGGTTAACCAAACATAGGTAAACCGGAAAAGGCAAGGACGAATGGTGATTGGTTCAACTAACAAAACGGCTCCTTGAGAACTCTGCGGTTTTTTTGGTTTCGCTGGTATTTGGGAAGGAGGAGGTCCCTGTGGCGCACCGCCGAATCCCGGAACGGCACCGCCGCCAATGCCAGGGCCAGAGCCGCCGCCGAATCCCGGAACAGCGCCGCTGCCAATGCCAGGGCCGGAGCCGCCGCCGAATCCCGGAACAGCGCCGCTGCCAATGCCAGGCCATGGATATCGATATTCATATTCAAAAGCAGGCCAAGGCTCATAAAAATGTCCCGCAAACATATAAGGATCAACATAATACATGTGATAACGCCCTTTCTCATTGTAAACTGTACACTGCAGTTTATGCGGGCAGACTCTTATTGGTGCATTCGCCTATGGATATAAACTGGAATGCGTTCAGGGAGCAGATTCATTTGATTTTTCCCTAGTCTTATTCACAATTTCGATTTATCATTTTATAATGAAAGTGCTTCTATTACGAAAAAGGAGACAGACCGTGAATATCGATCAATTATTATATCAATATATCATAGACCACACTGCGGACATTACTGAGAAATGGTTCAGTTTACGCTGCCAGCTACAAGGCGAGCTGTATTCCGCCGACGATTTAAGTGCAGAAACGAAAACGCTTTTAACCGAGCAGCATACATTTACCAATATAACTATCGCAAGCGCATTTCTGGAGGATCAAACCGATTTTCAAGAAAATATGGCGAAATGGGCGCAAACCGTTGCGAAAAACAGGGTAGAGCAGGATGTTCAGGTGCATGAGGTCGTAGAAGCCATATCCAATTCTAGAATCTCATTCTGGGACGCAGTCGCCACATTTATAAAAGAGAATCAGGAGATCGTCACAAATGAAGATGCAGACCGATGGAACCGCATTGTGAATCAGTCATTCGATAAGCTGATTATTGAATTCTCCGAGCAGTACCAAAAATTCATGCTGATGAGGCTTACATCTCAGCAGGAACTGATCTCAGAGCTTGGCTGTCCGGTCATTTCCATTGCCGATGGAATCGGGATATTGCCGCTTATCGGCTCAGTTGATACAAAACGGGCACAGGTCATTTTAGAAACAGTGCCGGTCCGCTGTGTCGAGAGAAAAATCACAAGCCTAGTCGTTGATCTTTCGGGTGTTCCGATTGTGGATACCATGGTGGCGCAGCAATTGTACAACCTGTCTAAAACGCTTTTCTTATTAGGCGTCAAAGCCGTATTTTCAGGGATTCGCCCGGATGTGGCCCAAACATCGATTCAATTGGGGCTTGATTTTAGTGAATATGAAACGTATGGCACGCTGAAGCAGGCATTAGAAAACATGGGTGTCCGCTGTATTGTTGAGGAATTGGAAGAAAACAAATAGGAAGTTTCCAGGCATATGATTGTCCATCATCGGGTGATCATATGCCTTTTTGATTTGAAGAGAAATCACCATTGATTTATCAAAAAAAACATAATATTATAATTCTTATAAGAATACTGTGAATTAAAATCTATTCAACAGGGGGGAAGGTCTTTTGGTTTCAAAATCAACGATTGATCCGGAAGTGATTGAAAAAATCATCAGTTCGCTGGAAACGCTCGATTTCGGCACCGTTCAGATTACGGTTCATGATTCTCAGATTACCCAAATTGAGATAATAGAAAAGCATCGTTTTTCGCTGAAAAGGAAAGAATCAAAATGATAACGTAAAGGGCGTTTGTTTTCATTAAATTCTCCTTAAAACATATACATATTTCATCCAATTTTTATATAATAGACCTTTAAGATCATTTTTTAGGAGGATTTTTGACATGCAAGCTACGGTTCACGAGAGTAAGCAATCGATCATGCAGCGCATTTTGACAGTCTTTGTCTTCACATTGCTGATCGCGACTGTCGGCCTTTTTATCGGCCAATTTGTTCCTGTCGCTTTGATGCTGCCGCTTTCTATTCTTGAAGTGGTGATGATTATTCTGGCCTTCTGGATGCGCAGAAGAAAAGCGGTCGGGTATGCGTTTGTATATACATTCGCGTTCGTTTCCGGCATTACCTTATTTCCGATCGTCAGCCATTACGCTTCCATTGCCGGCGCCTATGTCGTGCTTGAAGCCTTTGGTTCTACATTTGTCATTTTTGCCGTCTTAGGCACAATCGGCGCAAAAATGAAGAAGGATTTATCCTTCCTGTGGTCATTTCTGATGGTAGCGGTGCTCGCCCTCGTTGTGGTTGGCATTTTCAACATTTTCAGCCCGTTAAACTCAGCGGCGATGATGGCGTATTCCGTGATTGGAACCATCGTCTTTTCCCTTTACATTTTGTATGATTTGAACCAAATCAAGCACCGCCACATTACGGAAGACTTAATTCCCGTTATGGCATTATCGCTGTACCTTGACTTTATCAACTTATTCATCAACCTGCTCCGCTTCTTCGGCATTTTGAGCAGTGATGATTAATAAAAAAGCGCCTGTCATGAGATAGGCGTTTTTTGCCATACATCAAAAAGGCAGGTGGAGTATTGGTGAAAAAACAAATGGGCGCATATGTATCTTTGGCAGCAGCTATGGCGATCGTCGGCAGCTCTGTCGTTGTCGGCAAGCTGATGGTCGAACGGATTCCGGTCTTTCTTTCCTCAGGATTGCGTTTTTTGATCGCTTCTGTCGTATTGCTCACGCTGCTGTTTTGCATTGAAAAAGGGTTTCCGGCTTTAACGAAAAAAGATGTGCTCGTCTTGCTGGTGCAATCATTCACAGGTGTGTTTTTGTTCAGTATTTGCCTGCTGTATGGGGTTCAATATACGACGGGAACGGAAAGCGGCATTTTGACAAGCACAACCCCGATGGTAATCGGTATTTTATCCTTTTTCCTGCTGAGAGAAAAAATTGAGAAAAAGATGCTGATCGGCATTATGCTGGCGGTTTGCGGCGTGATGGCGATTAATCTATTTGGAGCGGGGAGCCAAGACGGGGCGCCGCACGCCTTATTCGGGAACATGCTGATCATTGCTGCAGTCATTGGCGAAGCGTTGTTTACATTGATGGCCAAGCTGCTATCCCCGCATATTTCGGCTCTGGCGATTTCGACCTTCGTATCGCTCTTCGGCTTCCTGTTTTTTCTCCCGTTTGCTTTGTTTGAGGCCTCTTCATTTGATTACAGCGTGCCGACTGTTTTGGATTGGTCGTACGTGCTGTATTACGCGCTTTTTGTTACCGTTTTAGCATTTTACTTATGGTATAGCGGGGTGACGAAGGTGCCTGCGGGTGTATCGGGCATTTTCACATCCGTTCTTCCGGTCTCCGCTGTTATTTTGTCAGGCGTAATATTGAAGGAGCCGTTTGAGTTTGTGCATTTCATCGGCATTGCATGTGTCATCGGCGGCATATTTGTTACGGTCATAAAGAAAAAACAGCCGGATGCGTATCCGGTTGCAGAAGAAAAGACGCTGTAGCCTGTCCGGATCGGACGGGTTTTTTAGTCTTTAAACACGTTCAGCCTTTCAAAAAGATCACCAAGCATCTTACGAACATATCTTTTTCCTCATCGTTGTAGTTTTCCATGACCGCGGAGATTTTGCGGCAAAAATTGCTCAAGGAGTGCTTTGCCTTCCGTTGTCAGTTCACTGCTGATTTTTTGTTTATCCTCTGTGTGATACCTCCGGCTGACAAAACCGTCTCTCGCCAGCCCGTCCAGCAGACCTGTAATCGTCGCTTTCGTGACGTTTGACTGTTTGGCAAGCTCTGTCGGACTTAACCTATGATCCCTGGCATCAAAGAGGAGCATCAGGCGATCGAGGATGCCATCGTCCTCGCCGAAGAGTCGGGAGCGGAAGAACTGATTGGGGAGTGCTATGCGGTGTTGAGGGAAGGGTATTAAATAGGAAAAGCCCAGAAAGTGATTTCTGGACTTTTTAGTCTTGCTCTGTTTTATTCCTTATCCGCTCAATCACCTCATGCAGCCCCTCAGGCTTATAAAACTCCACCGGCGAACTGCCCTTCTCAAACGAAATTGTCTCGGCTTCAATCAGCGCGACATAGCGCCCGTTTACTTTTGCGAGATGAATAGAATCGCCAAAATCCGCTAGCAATCCCTTAATCTCTGTTTCTCCGACTTTCATTTTCAGCTGGGCCTCTGGCGTGTGCTCGATGATTTGGGCGGAGGCTTCGATCACTTGATGGGTGTCGAGGCGCTCTTGGATCTCCCGCTTTTCGCTCGCTTCCCAAATCTCAATGTCGTGCTCGAACTGCTTGAGCTCTTCGCTATTGTCTTCAAATGTCTCGTAGACGTGCTCCTGCACCATGTTCATGACCTGGTTTTTCATGATTTCCGGCATCGATTCGCCGTACTCGACGAATTTCAGAAAGTCCTCAAAATAGCGGGCGTGCGAGGCCTGGTGGATTTTCAGCTCGCCTTCCTCGACCATTCCTTCCTCGGGCATGTACGGGTATTGGATGCTTTTCATGTTTTTTGTCGTGATCGCCATTTCGACTTTTTTAATGAGAGAAGACGCGTCAGAGATGCGGGCGACCTTCGGCTCAAAGTCACATTTCATAATGAAGACAAATGACTCGTCAAAGTATTTTCTCGGCACGGCTGAAGCGACGAGAAACACGCCGCCGCGGACTGCGCTTGTGTCGAGGTACGTGCGGACGAACTGCTCGCTCAGCTCATTGAAGTCTTCTTTTGTTGCCGCCAGACGCGCGCGGTTGAACATGTTGTAGTTTGGGTTGGAATCAAGCTCGTGGCCGGGCTCGACGATAAAATGGCCGATTTTCGTCGGCACCTGCTCAGACTGCGGATGACGTTCTGCTTTCCGTTTGACGATTTTTTTCAGTTCCCCGTCGAGAAAGTCCTTCAGCTCGCTTTCTTCAAATTCGCCCGTATCAAGGGTCTGAAAGTGCTTGAACTGTTTGTTCGCCTGCTCATCCTTGCCTTCCACCTGTATGACATAAAAGGATAAAAACCGAATTTCAAAATCCATATGTGAACTCACCTTATTCGCGTATTGTACAGCTTCTCAAGTATAGAAAAAACAGCGATCATGCGTCAATTGGGAGAACGGAATAATCATGACCATGAAAGGGAAATGTAGTCAAATAGAAGGCATTTCATACGGAAAGGAATGGTTCGATGAAGGAAACAAGCCCGATTCCTCAGCCGAAGACGTTTGGGCCGCTTGGCAATTTGCCTTTAATTGATAAAGACAAACCGACGCTTTCACTGATCAAGCTAGCGGAAGAACAGGGTCCGATTTTTCAAATCCATACACCCGCGGGCACGACGATTGTGGTGTCCGGCCATGAATTGGTGAAAGAGGTTTGTGATGAAGGACGGTTTGATAAAAGCATTGAAGGCGCCTTGGAGAAGGTTCGCGCGTTTTCCGGTGACGGATTGTTTACGAGCTGGACGCATGAGCCTAACTGGAGAAAAGCGCACAACATTCTGATGCCGACGTTCAGCCAGCGGGCCATGAAGGACTATCATGAGAAAATGGTCGATATCGCTGTTCAGCTCATTCAAAAATGGGCCAGGCTCAATCCGAATGAAGCTGTTGATGTCCCGGGAGATATGACCCGGCTGACGCTCGACACCATTGGGCTGTGCGGGTTTAACTACCGCTTTAACAGCTACTACAGAGAAACGCCCCACCCGTTTATCAACAGCATGGTGCGGGCGCTTGATGAAGCGATGCATCAAATGCAGCGGCTTGATTTCCAAGATAAGCTTATGGTCAGAACAAAGCGGCAATTCCACCATGATATTCAAACGATGTTTTCGTTAGTCGACAGCATTATTGCAGAGCGCAGGGCGAATGGAGACCAGGATGAAAAAGATTTGCTCGCCCGCATGCTGAATGTGGAAGATCCGGAAACGGGTGAAAAGCTCGACGACGAAAATATCCGCTTTCAAATCATTACGTTTTTGATTGCTGGCCATGAAACAACGAGCGGCCTGCTGTCCTTTGCGACCTACTTTTTATTGAAGCATCCTGACAAACTGAAAAAGGCGTATGAAGAGGTAGATCGGGTGCTGACAGATGCAGCGCCGACCTATAAACAAGTGCTCGAGCTTAAATACATACGGATGATTTTAAATGAATCACTGCGCTTATGGCCGACAGCTCCGGCTTTTAGCCTTTATCCAAAAGAAGACACAGTCATTGGCGGAAAGTTCCCGATCACGACGAAGGACAGAATTTCTGTGCTGATTCCGCAGCTTCATCGTGATCGAGACGCTTGGGGAAAGGACGCCGAGGAATTCCGGCCGGAACGGTTCGAACATCAGGACCAAGTGCCTCATTATGCGTACAAACCGTTCGGAAATGGGCAACGGGCCTGTATCGGCATGCAGTTTGCCCTTCATGAAGCCACACTTGTGCTGGGCATGATTTTAAAATATTTTACGCTGATTGATCATGAGAATTATGAGCTTGATATCAAACAAACCTTAACGCTCAAGCCCGGCGATTTTCGCATCAGGGTTCAAACCCGTCATCAGGAAGCCATTCATGCTGACATCCATGCAACAGAAAAGCCGGGGCCTGATAAGCAAAAAGAAGAAACGGAGACAAAGGACGCATCGGTCATCGGCCTTAACAACCGCCCGCTTCTCGTGCTGTACGGCTCTGATACCGGCACCGCAGAAGGCGTCGCCCGGGAGCTTGCAGATACAGCCAGTCTTCACGGCGTCAGGACCGAAGTGTCACCTCTGAACGATCAGATTGGCAAGCTGCCGACAGAGGGAGCGGTTGTCATTGTGACCTCGTCCTATAACGGAAAACCGCCAAGCAACGCGAGACAGTTTGTCCAGTGGCTCCAAGAAATCAAACCCGGTGAGCTTGAGGGCGTCCATTACGCGGTATTTGGCTGCGGCGACCACAATTGGGTGAGCACGTATCAAGACGTGCCGAGATTCATTGATGAACAGCTTGCAGAGAAAGGCGCGACTCGGTTTTCTGCGCGCGGGGAAGGTGATGTCAGCGGTGATTTCGAAGGGCAGCTTGATGAGTGGAAAAAGAGCATGTGGGCGGACGCCATCAAAGCATTCGGACTGGAGCTTAATGAAAACGCCGATAAGGAACGAAGTACGCTGAGCCTTCAGTTTGTCAGAGGGCTGGGAGAGTCTCCGCTTGCCCGATCGTATGAAGCGGCTCACGCATCCATCGCCGAAAATCGTGAGCTTCAGTCCGCGGACAGCGATCGAAGCACCCGCCATATCGAAATCGCATTGCCGCCGGATGTTGAATATCAAGAGGGCGACCACCTTGGCGTATTGCCAAAAAACAGTCCAACCAATGTCAGCCGGATTCTCCATAGATTCGGTCTGAAGGGAACAGACCAAGTGACATTGTCGGCAAGCGGCCGCAGTGCGGGGCATCTGCCATTGGGCCGTCCTGTCAGCCTGAATGATCTTCTCAGCTACAGCGTTGAGGTTCAGGAAGCAGCCACAAGAGCGCAAATACGTGAACTGGCCGCTTTTACAGTGTGTCCGCCGCATAAGCGCGAATTAGAAGAACTGACAGCAGAGGGTGTTTATCAGGAACAAATATTGAAAAAACGAATTTCTATGCTGGATCTGCTTGAAAAGTACGAAGCATGCGACATGCCGTTTGAACGATTTTTAGAGCTATTACGTCCGTTAAAACCGAGATATTATTCGATTTCAAGCTCTCCAAGAGTGAATCCGGGGCAAGCATCAATCACAGTCGGCGTTGTGCGCGGCCCGGCGTGGAGCGGCCGTGGCGAATACAGGGGTGTGGCATCAAATGATTTAGCTGAGCGTCAAGCCGGTGATGATGTCGTGATGTTTATCCGCACTCCGGAATCCCGGTTTCAGCTTCCGAAAGACCCTGAAACTCCAATTATTATGGTCGGGCCAGGCACGGGAGTCGCGCCATTCCGCGGCTTCCTTCAAGCCCGCGATGTTTTAAAGCGGGAGGGGAAAACGCTCGGTGAGGCTCATCTCTATTTTGGATGCAGGAACGATCGGGATTTTATTTACCGAGATGAGCTTGAGCGGTTTGAAAAAGACGGAATCGTCACTGTCCACACAGCCTTTTCCCGAAAAGAGGGCATGCAGAAAACATATGTCCAGCATCTCATGGCTGAACATGCAGAAACCTTAATATCGATTCTTGACCGCGGAGGCAGGCTTTATGTATGCGGTGACGGCAGCAAAATGGCCCCGGATGTGGAGGCGGCACTTCAAAAAGCGTATCAGTCTGTTCATGGAACCGGGGAACAAGAAGCGCAAAACTGGCTGAGACATCTGCAGGATACCGGTATGTATGCCAAAGATGTCTGGGCAGGGATATAGATAAAGAAGACTGGAAACATCCAGTCTTTTTTGTCCTTTCGAAAAAATGGTGATCACGCTAAACATTAGTGCATACAATAACTTCAGTCCGCCGGAAGGGCGGGCTGTCTGCAAAACCTATTTTTCGTTTTTGCTAGTTTATGTTATTCTTATACTCGGTATCTATTTCTTTTTCCAAAGGCACACATGACAAAAGAAATCCTTTTTTTATTTCTGAGGAAAAAAGTGAAACGAAATGAAGGTTTCTTTCGTCCAGTGATTGGTTTCCAAATGGTTGTAATAAAAATGGTATGGTGCGAAACATAAATATTCCGGCTTGCCGCGGTGTATTTATTGTTGTGTGATGCCTTGATTTTGTTTGGAAAGAAGAAATGAGAAGGCAGGATATAAAGAGCAGGTAAATATGAATGAAGAACTTAAAGTGTTTAAGAAAGTAGAGGTTGCCATGAAGAAACTTTTTTCTTACAAACTTAGCTTTTTTGTGCTGGCTGTTATACTGTTTTGGGCAAAAACGTATTTATCCTACAAGACTGAGTTTAATCTTGGGGTAAAAGGCACAACCCAGGAGATCCTCCTGATATTTAACCCATTCTCAAGCGCCGTCTTCTTTTTAGGACTGGCTTTGCTGGCGAAAGGGCGTAAATCAGCCATTATTATGCTGATTATCGATTTCTTGATGACATTTGTGTTATATGCAAATATTTTATTCTATCGTTTCTTTGACGATTTCTTGACGTTCCCGAACATTAAGCAGTCCGGAAACGTTGGAAACATGGGAGACGGTATTTTCAGTATCATGGCCGGTCATGATATTTTCTATTTCTTAGATATTATCATTTTGATTGCGGTATTGATCTGGAGACCTGAATTAAAAGAATACAAAATGAAAAAACGCTTTGCATCTTTAGTGATCCTTTCCGGGGTCGCACTGTTTTTCATCAACCTGCACTATGCGGAAAAAGACCGTCCGCAGCTGCTGACAAGAACGTTTGACCGCAATTATATCGTGAAATATTTAGGTCTTTACAACTACACCATTTATGACGGTGTACAGACGGCTCAAACAGAAACACAAAGAGCCTATGCAAGCAGCGATGATTTAACAAGCGTCGAGAATTACACGACGTCTCATTATGCGAAACCGAACGCCGAGTACTTCGGCTCTGCCAAAGGCAAAAATATCATTAAAATTCACCTCGAAAGCTTCCAGTCGTTCCTGATTGACTACAAGCTGAACGGTGAAGAGGTAACGCCTTTCTTAAATAAACTTGCGCACGGCGGAGAAGATGTGACGTATTTTGATAACTTCTTCCATCAGACAGGCCAGGGAAAAACATCTGACGCCGAGCTGACAATGGATAACTCGATCTTCGGCCTTCCAGAAGGCTCCGCGTTTGTGACGAAAGGCGAAAACACGTACCAGTCGCTTCCGGCGATTTTAGACCAGAAGGAAGGCTATACAAGCGCCGTCCTGCATGGTGATTACAAATCGTTCTGGAACCGTGACCAGATTTACAAACATATCGGATACGACAAGTTCTTCGACGCAAGCACGTATGATATGTCAGATGAAAATGTCATTAATATGGGTCTGAAGGATAAGCCGTTCTTTACAGAATCGATTCCAAAGCTTGAGTCTCTTAAACAGCCGTTTTACGCGCATTTGATTACATTGACAAACCATTATCCGTTTAACCTGGATGAAAAAGACGCGTCTCTTAAAAAAGCGACAACCGGCGATAACACAGTAGACAGCTACTTCCAAACAGCGCGTTACCTTGACGAAGCGCTTGAGCAATTCTTCAAGGAGCTGAAGGAAGCCGGCCTGTATGACAACTCAGTCATTATGATTTATGGTGACCATAACGGTATTTCAGAAAACCATAACCGAGCGATGAAAGAGATCCTTGGAAAAGAGATTACAGATTATCAAAACGCACAGAACCAGCGTGTGCCGCTGATGATCCGCGTTCCTGGCAAAAAAGGCGGAGTGAACCATACGTATGGCGGCGAAATTGACGTCATGCCGACACTTCTGCACTTAGAAGGAATTGATTCTCAGAAATATATCAACTTTGGTACTGACTTATTCTCTAAAGACCACGACGATACAGTGGCATTCAGAAACGGAGACTTCGTAACGCCGAAGTACACATCAGTCGACAATGTCATTTACGATACGAAGACTGGTGAAAAATTGAAAGCGAATGAAGAAACGAAGAATCTGAAAACAAGAGTGAACCAGCAGCTGAGCCTTTCAGACAGTGTCCTGTACAAAGACTTGCTGAGGTTCCATAAACTAAATGATTTCACAGCCGTTGATCCGTCAGACTATCATTACGGCAAGGAAAAAGAAATCAAATAAGATGAAAAAGAGCCTTGAGCGGGCGCATTGCCTTCGCTCAAGGCTCTTTTTTTTGGTTATATAACCAACTTGAAAAAATAGATTCCATTTGGTCACCAAGGCCGTCTTTCTCTCATATCATTACAGTAGATTTTGAAACCGGTATTGAAATCGGACAAATTATCGGGGAAATGCCTTGATAGATTGTAAAGATGTACCAGGTTTCGAACTCAATATTCATAGAGATGAGGGGTAGAGATGAAAGCGGTCATTCTCTGCGGCGGAAAAGGAACGAGAATGAGTGAAATCACGAATGACATTCCTAAACCGCTCGCCATGATAGGCGGCAAACCGATTCTATGGCATATTATGAAAATCTATCAGTACTACGGAGTAAACGAGTTTATTCTGCTTTTGGGCTATAAAGGCGAAAAAATCAAAGAATACTTTCTCGACTATGAATGGAAGCACAACAGCCTGACACTCGACAGCGCTACGGGAGAGGTACAGATGCTGGGGCAGCCTGAAACGTGGAAAATTACGTTTTTGGAGACTGGGGAAGATACGCTGACAGCCGGAAGAATCTTGCAGGCGAAAGACTATATCGGTGATGAAACATTTCTGCTCACCTATGGGGACGGGCTGGCCAATATCAATCTTTTCCATCTCATCAGCTATCATCAGACAAAAGGTGCTGCCGCGACTGTCACCGGCATTGACAAAGTCTCGCAGTTTGGCACCTTGACGGTTGAGGACGGCATGGCGAAAACATTTTCTGAGAAGACATCAAGTGACGGAATCATCAATGGCGGATTCTTCGTTCTCAGTCCCAAGGTTTTCGATTATTTGCCGAAGGACGGGAACACAATGTTCGAAGATGAACCGCTGAAGAACCTTGCCAAAGACGGAGAGCTTGCCGTGTACCGCCATTATGGATTTTGGACGGCCATCGATACGTATAAAAATCTCTTAGAAGTCAACAAGATGTGGGATCAAGGACAACAAGTATGGAAGGTATGGTGAACCGATTTGAGTTTCTGGAAAAATAAAAACGTATTTGTTACGGGGTGTACAGGTCTTTTAGGAAGCTATTTGGTGAAAGAGCTGATCGAACAGGGCGCAAACGTGACGGGGCTTGTCAGGGATCATGTGCCCCAATCTAATCTGTATCAGGGAGACCATATCAAGAAAATGAACATCGTGCGGGGCTCTCTTGAAGACTTGGCTGTCATTGAACGCGCGCTTGGCGAGTACGAGATCGACACTGTCTTTCACCTCGCTGCACAAGCGATTGTCGGGGTGGCAAACCGCAACCCGATTTCTACATTTGAAGCAAATATTCTCGGCACATGGAATATTCTCGAAGCCTGCCGCAAGCATCCGTTAATTAAGCGGGTCATTGTCGCTTCAAGTGATAAAGCTTACGGCGATCAAGAAAACCTTCCGTACGACGAAAACATGCCGCTGCAGGGCAAGCACCCGTACGACGTCTCAAAAAGCTGCGCAGATCTGATCAGCCACACCTATTTTCACACGTACGGGCTTCCGGTCTGTATTACGCGCTGCGGAAACTTATACGGCGGCGGGGATTTGAACTTCAACCGCATCATTCCTCAGACGATTCAGCTTGTGCTGAACGGGGAAGCGCCGGAAATCCGAAGCGATGGCACCTTTGTCCGGGACTACTTCTATATTGAAGATGCCGTTCAGGCTTATTTGCTTCTTGCAGAGAAAATGGAAGAAAACAATCTTGCCGGAGAGGCCTTTAACTTCAGCAATGAGATCCAGCTGACCGTTCTTGAACTGGTAGAGAAAATATTGAAGAAAATGAACAGTAATCTGAAACCTAAGGTGCTGAATCAGGGAAGCAATGAAATCAAACATCAATATTTATCCGCGGAAAAAGCGAGAAAGCTGCTGAATTGGACACCGGCCTACACCATTGATGAAGGACTTGAAAAAACGATTGAGTGGTATACGGAATTCTTCAAAAAGTAATGTGAAACGAGGTGAACATGACTGTGACCAGCGCGTATTGCACCGTTTTATCAAAAGGAAGATTATATCAGGCAGTCGCCTTATTTAAGTCATTAGAGCGAGTAGACCAAGACAGTCCCATTTTTACGCTGTGCATGGACGAAGATACGCACCGCGTGTTACAGAAGCTGAAGATGAAGCAGCTGAACCTTGTGCCGGTGGCCGCTCTTGAAAATGAAATGCTTCTAAAGCTGAAGGAAACTAGAGATCAAAGTGAGTATTGCTGGACGATGAAGCCGATCTTTCTGCAAGCTGTGCTGAACAGCAATCCCGAGCTGGAGCGTGTGACATACATTGACGGGGATCTTTTTTTCTACGCAGATCCATCGCCGATTTTTGAAAACCAGCCGGACTGTTCGGTGCTGCTTTCACGGGGGGATATTGTCATTCCTTCTTTTGAGAAAGATCAGATTGACATGCTGCAGCGTCTTTTAGGCAGATATAATTCGGGGTTTATCAGCTTCAAGCATGATGATGCAGGCACGGATTGCTTGGAGTGGTGGAAGGAACGCTGTCTTGAGGAATGCAAAAATGCGCCAGGTGAAGGAAAATTCGGTGACCAAGGCTATTTGGATTATATGTCTGGGCTGTTTCCGAATGTTTGTGATATTACGACACCCGGCGTGAACATTGGTCATTGGAATTATGGGCAGCATACGTTTTCGTGGGAGGATGGCCGGATCGTGCTGGAGGATGGCAGTCCGTTGATTTTTTATCATTTCAGCGGATACCGAATCGTCGGCATCAATGAAATCAAACAGATTCATGAAACAACCCGCACAGACCTGCCGTTTGTGCATGAACTGTATCAAGAGACACTGCCGCATATCATTGAGCACATCAAAACATTAGACCCTGAATTTAACGGTTTTGCTTCAAAAGATGACAACAAATAAATGAGTAAATACGGGAAGTGAAAATGAAGTGAAAGCAAGCGTTATTATTCCTGCATATAATTCAAAGGAGCGTCTTTATAACAGCCTTCTGTCATTAAACCAGCAGGAGTGCGATGAAGAATTCGAAGTCATTGTAGCGGACAATGGCTCTGAGGACGGGACGCTCTCAATGCTTGAATCATTTAAAGCGGATTTTCCGCTGATTTTTACCCGGATTAAAGAAAACAGGGGGATTGCGTACGGTCGAAATCAGGCGCTACGCAATGCCAGAGGAGATATCCTGATTTTCCATGACAGCGATATGCTTGCGGCAAAGGACCTTGTGGCAAAACATATTAAAGCTCATGAGAATGAAGAGAATCTCGTCGTGTGCGGGTTGTTTTGGAAGCGGATCTACAGTTTTTATTATGAACGATTTGAAGAAGAACATAAGGAACAGCTCGCAAAGCTCACAGATGAAATGCCGAAAAAAGACAAACAAAAGCTGCTGGAGGAAGCGGACATTAAAAACGGAAGCTTTCTTGATAAAAGCTTTGACCTTAATACCGACTTTATTGACGTGCTCAAGCAGATTTTAGATGAGTACGGAGATGATCTGGAAGGCTATCATATGCCATGGCGCTTTTTTATCACAAATAATTCCTCTGTTAAACGCAAGCATGTCGTTGATCTCGGTTTATTTGACGAAGGCATTGTGCGCTACGGGTTTGAGGATTATGATCTCGGCATCAGGCTTCATCAGGCCGGATTGACCTTCAGGCTTCGGCGCGATATTGTCAGTGTTCATCAGGAGCATCCAAGCAATTGTAAGTCTGTAGACGATATTCGGGCAAACATTGCCTATATGTGCGATAAATACAACAATATCCGGTCCTTAGACGTTCATCTCGCTTTTAATGGGCCGTTCCCGCCTGACATGACGAACAGAATCATGGATGATATTCAAAAGCTGCTGGAATCTCAGAAATATGATCTGCTGCTGAATCTATTTCTTGAGCTTCTGCATGTTGTTAAAGAGCGCAATATTGATCCGGATTGGCGAAAGAAATCCCCAAGGGTGACGGCGGAAAGCTTTGATTTACAAACTGTCCGCAAGCTTCTGCCAAAAGCGAAGAAAAAGCTAGGCGTGAACGATTTCGCCAACGCACTGTATGCGCTTGTCAACGATTTGCTGCACGTGGATCTTAGATCATTGGATGTGGTATAAGTGAGTACATTTCATTTTTCAACGATAGTGTCAAGGACACATATCTTTAAGCTCATGCCCATGATTCATTCTCTCCATGAGCATTGCGATGATTTTCATTTATATGTGCTGTGTGTCGACCAGAAAGCGTACGAATTGCTTCAGCACGTTCCATGGGAGCATGTCAGCTTTGTGCAGCTGCATGAAATGGAAGACCCGGAGCTGCTGAAAGCAAAAAGCAACAGAACGTTTCATGAATATTGCTGGACGTTAAAGCCCGCCTTTTTGTTTCATGTGATGAGCAAGTGGGATAACGCTGAATACTTTGCCCATATGGATACGGATCTATTTTTCTTTTCTGATCCGGCACGTATTTTTGCAGAAAACCCAACGGCGTCTCTGTATTTGACTGATCATCGTAATTCGCCGCGCTTCACGTCCTACTACGACCGAACCGGACGCTTTAATACAGGCTTTGTCGGTGCCGGTAATACAAAGGAAGCATATGAAGCGGTATGGCAGTGGAGACAGGACTGTATTGCATTTTGCACGGTCGAAATGGATACGGAACGAAAGACATATGGTGATCAAAGATATGTGGAGAAATGGCCGGCGCAGTTTAAAGGTGTTCATGTTGTCAAATCAATAGGAGCCAATACAGCGCTTTGGAATATCGAAAACTATAAGGTCGGGCAAAAGGACGGCCGCGTGTATATAGATGAAACGCCGCTGATTTTCTATCATTTCTCTGGGTTTACACTGGTGACAGAAAAAGAGTTTAATCTTTGCTGGTACTACCGGATTGAAGATGAAGCGACAATTGAGATGATTTATATGCCGTATATATTAAATCTGAAAAAATGGATTGATGAAATACAGTCCGCGTTTCCAGACTTTGCGGACGGATTTATCCCGAAGCATGCAGTGCCTGACACTCATTTTATCCAGCTGGATTAAAAAAACCCTGCCGCTGGGCAGGGTTTTTTAGCTATGCCATTCTCTCACCTTCTGGTCACTTGGCAATAGGAAGGCAAGGATGCCGAGGACAGGGAGAAAGGCAATGGCGATCATCGTCGGGGTCAGTCCAGCTGCATCAATCAGAGCGCCCAGCGCCACAGCGCCGATCGCGCCCATCCCGAAGGCAAGCCCGACGGTTAACCCAGACATTGTGCCGATTTTTCCAGGAACTAGTTCCTGTGCATAGACAACCGTTACGGAGAAGCTCGACATCAGAACCACGCCAATCAATGCGAGCACGCCATAGGCGAGAACCGGGCCGGCAAATGGCAGCAAAATCGCCAGCGGCGCCGAGCATAACAGCGAACCGAGGATAACGAAGCGTTTTCCAAAACGGTCTGCAAGCGGGCCGCCGAGAAACGTGCCGATCGCGCCAAACAGCAAGAAGACAAAAATATAGCTTTGTGCCTGCTGAATGCTTACGTGATATGTATCCATCGCGTAAAACGTGTAAAAGTTGCCGATCGCACTCGTATACCAGGAACGCGCAAAAATGAGAAATATAATAATAATAAGAGCAGATACAACAGATTTGGTGATGGCTGTGTTTTCAGCCGTTTTCTTTTGCTTGCTTGATTTCTGGGCGAGACTGCCAAGACGTGAGGCGTACCATTTCGCAATATACATGAGAAACATAACAGCAAGCGCGGCGACAAGCGTGAACCAAACAGCGCCGAATTGCCCGAGCGGCACAAGGATCAGCGCGGTGATCAGCGGCGCCATCGCTTGGCCTGAGTTTCCGCCCACTTGATAAATCGACTGGGCGAGTCCGCGTTTTGTGCCGGCGGCCATATACGCCACACGAGAGCCCTCCGGATGGAAAATGGCTGAGCCTAATCCAATGAAAAACACACAGCATAAGATCGTGATGAATGACGGGGCGAATGCAAGACCCAAAATGCCAAGCATGCTGGCGGTCAAACCGACTGGAAGCGCGTACGGCCGCGGCCGTTTATCGGTATACCAGCCGACGACAGGCTGCATCACGGATGACACCATGTTTAATGTGAAAGCGATGATGCCGAGCTGTGTAAACGTCAGGCTCATGGAGCGTTCCAAAATAGGAAACATGGCCGGAATCACGGCCTGCAGCGAATCGTTGAGCATATGGCAGATTCCGATAATAATCAAAATCGGATACACCGTGGTGCCGGGTTTTTGAACTGTTTTTTCTTTTAACGGGGCGGCGATAGCCAATTGAGTCTCCTCCTTACATATATAGCCAAAGCATACCATCATATTATTCATAAGGTGAAGAATTTATCAAGAGGAAAAAAGACTTTTATGAAAGAAACGCCGTCAGCCGATTAGCAGCTGACGGTATTTTCGATATTCAAAATGTGATATAGCTCTTCAAGGTTACGAATCTCATAGGTTGGGATGATCTCTGGCATATTCGGCTTCATCTCAGGGTTCATCCAGCAAGTATCAAGCCCGGCGAGCTGGCCGCCTTTAATGTCAGCAGTCAACGAATCCCCAATGATTAATGTGTGCTCTGCTGAAAATTGGGGAATCCGTTCAAACACGTAATCGAAATATTCTTTCATCGGCTTTTGGAAGCCTGTGTCTTCAGAAACGAAAATGTCCTTGAAGAACGGAAATAATCCTGAGTCACGGAGACGCTTGTATTGTGTGTTAGACACGCCGTTTGTCACGATGTACAAATCGAACTGATGCTGCAGATTTGAGATGAGAGCAAAAGCACCGTCAATGAGCTGATGTCCTTCTTCAAGAAAGCTGCGGTATTTTTGCTCAAGCAAAGCGCCGTCCGCCTCGTAACCGTACTCCTTGAGCAAAGCGGAAAAACGCGTATTCACGACTTCATCCCGTGTTATCTTTCCTTCTTCAAAGGCTCTCCAGAGACCTTGATTGATGGCTTTATACTGCGTCTTCATGTCATTTGTTAAAGGAATGTTTTGATCTTCAAACAGCAAACGGAGGGCTAAAGCTTCTGCCGCTTTAAAATCAAGGATGGTATCATCTACATCAAATAATAAAGTGCGGTATTGTTTCATCTGTGTGTCTCCCCTTCTCATATGTACTCAAAGTATAGCACATAAAAAAAGGAAAAAGCCGGCGGATGAGTGAGGCACCGCCGGCTGAAAAGAGATTATTTGTTTAATAAACTGTGTTTTCTCGAATATAGGAAGTAAACCAGCGTTCCGACAGCGATCCAGATGACAAATGAAAGCCATGTGACGCCGGGAAGGCTGTACATGAACCAGAGGCAGATGCCTGCGCTGATAATCGGCACAACCGGAACGAATGGCACTCTGAAGGACGCTTTGATTTCAGGATGTTTCTTTCTTAACACAATGACAGCAATGGAAATGACCGTAAACGCGGCAAGTGTTCCCATGTTCACCAGATGAGCCAGCGTTCCGAGGTTAATAAACCCGGCGATTCCCGCTGCAACGATCCCTGTGAGCCATGTATTGCGAAACGGCGTTTTAAATGACGGATGCACCTTTGCGAACAAGCCAGGCAGAAGGCCGTCTCTGCTCATGGCAAATGTCAAGCGGACCTGAGCGTACAGCAAAGCGAGCATCACCGTCGTAATCCCGATAATCGCACCAACAGAAATAATTCCGGCGACAGTGTCCTGTCCGACGAATTTCAGCGCGAAGGACACCGGATCTCCGACATTCAATTTGGCATAAGGCATCATGCCTGTCAGCACAAGCGATACCGCGATGTACAGAACCGTACAGACGGCTAGAGCTGAAATAATGCCGACGGGCATGTTTTTTTGTGGATTTTTCACTTCCTCTGAAGCGTTAGAAACCGCGTCAAACCCAAGGTACGCGAAGAAAACAGTGGCAGCGCTCAGAATGACGCCTTTCATCCCAAATGGCATAAAAGGTGACCAGTTGTCCGGTTTCACATAAAAGATGCCGACAATAATGAACAATAAAATGATCGCGATTTTCATCAGTACGATGACGTTGTTAAAGCGTGTGCTTTCCTTGACGCCTCTGCTGACAATCGCAGTGATGAGGAGAATGATCACTGCAGCCGGAAGATTAAATACGGCATCCGGCGTGCTTCCCGGCGCTCCTGTCAGTGCAGCCGGAAGATGGAGATTAAAGCCGGCAAGCAGCGATTGAAAGTAGGAAGACCAGCCGGTGGCAACCGCCGACAGTGCAATGACATATTCAAGCATGAGATCCCATCCGATCAAAAAGGCGAGCAGCTCTCCAAGTGTCACGTATGAGTATGAGTACACGCTCCCCGAAATCGGAATGGAAGACGAAAACTCAGCATAACAGAATGCAGCCAGCGCACAGGCGAGCCCTGCTAAAATAAACGATATGATGAGGGCGGGACCTGCACCGGTCGCTGCCACTGTTCCTGTAATGACAAAAATCCCTGTACCGATGACACAACCTATACCGAGCAAGGTTAAATCAAATGCGCTTAACGTACGGGCAAGGCTTTTTGACTTGCTCTGCGCACTCAATGTTTCAAGCGGTTTTTTTCTAAATAATGAACTCATCAAAAGTTCCTCCTGGGAATATTCAAAATATTCTAATCATTATATACAGTTCTTGTTGTATTATATTGTCGAAATTTGACGCAGTCAATAAAATATTTTTCTGCTTTAAACGATAGAAGCGAAACAGCGTTGTCGTATCATAGGATAGCAATTTTTACTAATCTAATATTCAATTTTATGCAGGATGAACCGATAGAAAAAATAGATTCGCCCATATTTTGATTTGCGGTTATAAAGGAGATGCTGACCATGTTTCAATATGAAGAGTTGAATAAACAGTATATCGGCGGGAAATGGCAGGAGGGCAGCAGCCCAAATGTATTGGAAAACAAAAATCCTTATACTCAAAAAACATTCACAACATTCCGTAAAGCGACTGCTGACGATGTAGATGAAGCGTACCGGGCAGCGGCGCTGGCGAAGAAAAAATGGGATGCGGTCAATCCGTTCGAAAAAAGATCCATTTTAGAAAAAGCCGTCACGTATATCGAAGAAAACGAAGAAGCCATTATTTATTTGATTATGGAAGAGCTTGGGGGAACAAGACTCAAAGCAGCCTTTGAAATCGGTCTTGTCAAAAACATCATAAAAGAAGCGGCAACGTTCCCTGTCCGCATGGAAGGTAAAATTCTTCCGTCCACAATAGACGGAAAGGAAAACAGATTATATCGCGTGCCGGCAGGTGTTGTCGGTGTCATCAGTCCATTTAACTTCCCATTCTTTTTATCTATGAAATCAGTGGCGCCTGCACTCGGAGCCGGCAATGGCGTTGTGTTAAAGCCGCATGAGGAAACGCCGATATGCGGCGGAACGCTGATTGCGAAAATTTTTGAGAACGCGGGAATCCCAGAGGGTCTGCTGAATGTTGTTGTCACAGACATTGCTGAAATCGGAGACAGCTTCGTTGAGCATCCAGTGCCGCGGATTATCTCATTTACCGGTTCTACGAAAGTCGGCAGCTACATCGGGCAGCTTGCGATGAAGCATTTTAAAAAGCCGCTTCTTGAGCTTGGCGGGAATAGCGCCTTCATCGTGCTTGAGGATGCAGATATAGGATATGCGGTCAACGCGGCGGTGTTCAGCCGATTTACACATCAAGGACAAATTTGCATGTCAGCCAATCGCGTGCTTGTCCATTCATCTATTTATGATAAGTTCCTTGAGCTCTATCAGGCAAAAGTGGAATCGCTGAAAGTCGGCGACCCAATGGACCCTGATACGATTATCGGGCCATTAATCAACAGCAGACAGACGGACGGGCTGATGAAGTCTGTTGAGCAAGCAATTGAAGAAGGCGCTGTACCGGTGAAGCTTGGCGGATTTAACGGGACGATTGTGGAACCGACGATCTTAAAAGACGTCAAACCGTTCATGAGCATTGCCAAGGAAGAGCTGTTCGGGCCGGTCGTCTCCTTTATGAAGTTTGATTCAGAAGACGAAGCGGTGGATATCGCAAACGAAACGCCGTTTGGATTGAGCGGTGCCGTACATACGTCAAATCTTGAGCGCGGCGTAGCTTTTGCGAAACGCATTGAAACAGGCATGATTCACGTTAATGACACGACCATTAATGATGAACCGAATGTAGCCTTCGGCGGTGAAAAGCAATCAGGCCTCGGCCGTTTGAACGGTGAGTGGAGCCTTGAAGAATTTACAACGCTGAAATGGATCTCGGTTCAGCACGAAAAACGCAGCTTCCCTTATTAATGAATAGGAGTGAATGGAATTGAGCATAAAAACGGAAAAAGAAAAGGCAGATATTCTGGACGCATTTATCAAAGTAGCCCCTTATTTAAACAGCCTGGTTCAGGATGATATTACAATCGGCATTTATGATACGGAAAAGCTGCTCGTGAACATACCGGCCAAAACCTTTTCGCTGAACGTAAAAGCCGGTGATCCACTGCAGGAAGGGGATATCATCACAGATGCCATCCGCAGCAATCAGAAGAAAACGAGCATGGTTCCGAAAGAATTGTTCGGCTTCCCGTTGATCGCCCGTGCCATCCCGCTCCACGACGAGAATGGAAGAGTCATTGGAGGCGTTGGCCTCGGTACGAGCCTTGAGGAGTCATCAAAGCTGCATGATGTGGCAGAAAGCTTATCGGCTGTTGTTGAACAAACGGCCGCGGCCATTTCCGACATTTCTGAATCAATTAACGGGTTTTCAACTCAAATGTCAGGCATTTCCTCTCAGGCGAAAAAAGTAAGCGAAAGCGCCGGTGAAATCGCCGATATTTCAGTCACTGTTAAAGGCATCTCTGACCAAAGCAATCTGCTTGGCTTGAACGCCGCGATCGAAGCGGCAAGAGCAGGGGAGTCCGGAAAAGGCTTCTCTGTCGTTGCAGATGAGATCAGAAAGCTGGCGACGCATTCAAAAGAAAATGTCGGCCAAATTGACCAGATTACGAAAAAAATCCACAGCCTGCTAAAAGGGCTGGAGGAATCCATTGAGTCAATTAATCAGCATACAGACGGACAAGCCGCTGCCGTTGAACAAATTTCCGCCACGATGCAGGAGATTTCAGGAAGCGCGCAGCATCTTGCAAAAATGGCAGAAAAAGCGCTTGAGGAAGAGTAAGAGACCGGGGACAAACGTCCCCGGTCTTTTTCTTATCCCGCATTTCCATGAAATTCGTCTGACGTTTTACTAGTTTTATTCCAGCGGCTGATTTAAAATGTACACATGAACTTACGTGAGGATTGATAGGAACCATGAGCATATTAAAAGCGGAAAATCTTTATAAAACATACGGAGATAAAACATTATTCGACCATATCTCCTTTCATATTGAAGAGAATGAGAGAATCGGATTAATCGGGCCGAACGGAACAGGAAAATCAACGCTGCTGAAAGTGATTGCCGGCCTGGAATCTATCGAAGAAGGAGAAATCACGAAATCCGGAAGCGTGCACGTGGAATTTCTTCATCAAGACCCTGAGCTGCCCGCGGGGCAAACAGTACTGGAGCATATCTATTCCGGTGAATCGGCTGTGATGAAAACCTTGCGTGAATATGAAAAAGCGTTGCATGAATTGGGGAAAGATCCCGAAAATGAACAGCGCCAGAAACACCTGCTGGCAGCGCAGGCGAAAATGGACGCGAACAACGCATGGGATGCAAACACCCTGGCAAAAACCGTACTGACTAAGCTGGGTGTCAGCGATGTAACAAAGCCGGTCAACGAGCTCTCAGGGGGCCAGAAAAAACGGGTAGCCATTGCCAAAAACTTAATTCAGCCCGCTGATCTGCTCATTTTGGACGAGCCGACAAACCATTTGGATAATGAAACGATTGAGTGGCTTGAAGGATATTTAAGCCAATATCCCGGCTCTGTTATGCTGGTCACGCACGATAGATATTTCTTAAACCGTGTCACGAACCGCATTTATGAGCTAGAACGAGGCAGCCTCTACACGTATAAAGGCAACTATGAAGTGTTTTTAGAAAAACGAGCGGAACGGGAAGCGCAGGCTGAGCAAAAGGAAACGAAGCGGCAAAACCTGCTGCGCCGTGAACTGGCTTGGCTCAGACGAGGAGCGAAAGCCCGATCCACAAAACAAAAGGCGAGAATTGACCGGGTAGAAGCGCTTAAAGAGCAGAAAGGCCCTCAGTCATCGGGTTCACTCGATTTTGCGATTGGCTCGCACCGTCTCGGCAAACAGGTCATTGAAGCGGAGAACGTCATGATCGCTTATGACGGCCGCATGCTCGTCGACCGCTTTAATGAACTTGTCATACCGGGTGAACGGATCGGAATCATCGGGCCGAACGGCATCGGGAAAACAACGCTGTTAAACACCCTTGCCGGCCGTCATACGCCGGACGGAGGCGATATTACGATCGGACAGACGGTCAGAATCGGCTACTATACCCAGGATCATAGTGAAATGAATGGTGAGTTAAAGGTCATTGACTATATAAAAGAAACGGCGGAGGTCGTAAAAACAGTAGATGGCGATATCATTACAGCTGAACAAATGCTGGAGCGTTTCCTCTTCCCGCGTTCAATGCAGCAGACGTATATCCGCAAGCTGTCCGGCGGGGAAAAACGCCGTTTATACTTGCTACAGGTTCTCATGCAGGAGCCGAATGTCCTGTTTCTCGATGAGCCGACGAACGATTTGGATACTGAAACATTAAGCGTTCTTGAGGATTACATCGACCAATTCCCTGGCGTCGTCATTACCGTATCCCATGACCGCTATTTCCTTGACCGCGTCGTCGACCGTTTGATTGTGTTTGAAGGAAATGGTGTCATTTCCCGCTTCCAAGGCTCCTACAGCGATTATATGGAAGAGTCAAAAGCGAAAAAAACAACTGAAAAATCGGCTGCTGAAGCAAAACCGGCTGAAGCCGAGCCAAAGAAAAAACGGAAAAAGCTTTCTTACAAAGACCAGCTGGAATGGGACGGCATCGAAGATAAAATTGCTCAGCTGGAAGAAAAACATGAACAGCTCGAAGCTGACATCGCCGCAGCAGGCAGTGATTTTGGCAAAATCCAAGAGCTGATGGCCGAGCAGGCGAAAACGGCGGAAGAGCTTGAGGCTGCGATGGACCGCTGGACAGAATTGTCCCTCATGATCGAAGAACTGGAAAGCTAAAAAGCGTGGCCTCAGCAGGCCGCGCTTTTTTTCACATAATGTACAAAAACGAATCGGCCTGCTTATGATAGGATGGAATTGTGTGTCAGCGGCACATGGAAAACTAACGGAGATGATGAAGTATGACATGGGCGATCGTGATGTTAATTCTCATGAGTCTGGTGAAAATCGTATTAACCTGTCTTCCTACAGGCGTCATAGAATGGCTGCTCAGCAAATTTGAAGTGCACGCCAAGCTTAGTGATGAAAATGCGAGCCTCTCTCTAGACGGAAAACGTCTCGAGGGTACAGAGAAGCAGAAAGTGATTGATCAATTTAACGAAGCTGTCTTCCTGGAGAAATATTATATTTACCCAGGTGACGAAGAGCGTTATTTATATCCGGAAAACGGCGGCACGCCGCTGGTGATAGATACGAAAAAAGGCAAACATGATGTGAGGCTGTTTGTATACCGCTACGACGACCATATCGACGTCGTAAAACAGTACAAGAAGAAAGTGATCGCGTATCGAGTGCTTTCAGAAAGCCTTCAAAAAGAGTCTCTGTCACTGGCGGGAAGTTTAGCTTAAACAGGAAAGTGAAAGACGGGTGCTTTATGCTGCTCGTCTTTTTTATTGCTTTTTAAAAGTTAACGTTTACGTTAAGGTTCAAAAGGTGTATAATGGTAACAGAAACGGCGAAGGGGGATTTACCTTGGAATGGATGAAGATTGATCAAGTGGCCAAAAGAAGCGGGCTGACAAAGCGGACTATCCGGTTTTATGAAGAAATCGGTTTGATTCCGGCGCCGAAACGGACAGACGGCGGTGTAAGGCTTTATTCAGAGGATGATATGGAGGAGCTTGAGAAAGTCATCAGCACAAAAGAGGTGCTCGGTTTTTCCCTTCAGGAGCTTCAGCATTTCATGGAAACCAGCCGTCAGCTAGAGTTAAACAAAGAGGGGTATTTGTTGTCACTGGATCCTAAGGAACGGAAAGAAAAACTGGAGGAAATTCAGGAAACCCTGAATCACCAGCTGGGTTTGATTGATGAGAAAATCCGCACATTCCAAAGCTTTAAAGAACATCTGCAGGGCATGAAAGAAAAAGCGGAACGTGGCATTCAATCAATCGAATGAAAAGTTTGTTAAACGCTATTTTTGTAGCGTTTCTTTTAATGGAATAAAAATGGAGGTCAGGTCAAATGGATAAAACAAAACAAGTGAATCAGAAAACAGGCTTGCTCAGCCAGCCGAAAGCGGTATGGGCTGTCGCGTTTGCCTGTGTGATTTCTTTTATGGGAATCGGGCTGGTCGATCCAATTCTTCCGGCAATTGCCGCACAATTACATGCTTCACCTAGTGAAGTATCACTCTTGTTTACAAGTTATTTGCTTGTTACCGGATTTATGATGTTTTTCTCAGGAGCCATTTCCAGCCGCATCGGCGCGAAATGGACATTAATTCTCGGACTTATTTTTATTATTGTGTTTGCGGGGCTTGGCGGCAGCTCAAGTTCAATTGCTCAGTTAGTCGGCTATCGCGGCGGCTGGGGATTAGGTAATGCTTTGTTTATCTCCACAGCGCTTGCGGTTATCGTCGGCGTGTCAGTCGGTGGAAGCGCCCAAGCGATTATTTTGTATGAGGCTGCGCTCGGTCTTGGGATTTCTGTCGGACCGCTTGCAGGCGGAGAGCTTGGAAGCATTTCATGGCGGGCACCGTTTTTCGGGGTATCTGTCCTGATGTTTATTGCGTTAATCGCGATTTCTTTCATGCTGCCGAAATTGCCGAAACCGGCGAAACGCGTCGGTGTGTTTGATGCGATGAAGGCGCTCAAATATAAAGGGCTGCTGACGATGGCGGTATCTGCGTTCTTATACAACTTTGGATTTTTTATTTTGCTTGCTTATTCTCCGTTCGTACTGGATTTAGATGAACATGGTCTTGGGTATGTCTTCTTCGGCTGGGGCCTTCTGCTGGCGATTACGTCAGTCTTTACGGCGCCGCTCGTGCACAAAGCGCTGGGCACAGTGCGTTCGCTCGTCGTTCTCTTTATCGCCTTTGCGGCCATTCTCGTTATTATGGGGATCTGGACAGACCATCAGACTTTGATTATTACATGTATCGTTGTCGCTGGTGCTGTCCTTGGTATGGTGAATACGATCATGACAACCGCTGTGATGGGTTCTGCGCCGGTTGAACGCTCAATCGCGTCTTCAGCCTACAGCTCAGTCCGCTTCATCGGCGGCGCACTCGCTCCGTGGATTGCGGGAATGCTGTCAGAACACTTCACCGCAAGCACACCATATACAGTCGGCGGTATCGTCGTTTTTGTCGGCATGCTTGTCCTTCTCATGGGACGTAAACATCTTGCCGGGATTAAGGCGGGGCATTAATAAAGAAAGACACTGCGCATATGCAGTGTCTTTTTATTCGTTATAATGGCATCATAATCGAATTGGTGCAGGAAAGGAAAGTCTTTATGACACAATTTTACTACTTAACAGCTAAAACCCCTTTAGAAACCGGTTTTTTCGGTCAGCAAGAACGGCGTTCGCGGAAAGGGCATCCACTTCGGTCAGGCATTGATGCGGCTGGGATTTATCTTGTAGAAGCTGAGAATGTGTCCGTTTATTTACGATTGCCATTTCAAGTGATGGTTCATGCTGTAGAGGGGACGTTTGCCATGAAGGCAAAGCCTGACGAATATGATCAGAAATGTTTAGAAACGCTCTATCAATACATTCACAGCGTCATGAAAAACAGCTTTTCTGTAGAGTGGTTCACCGCTTGGGCTGATGAGGAAGACTTTGAATTGTCTGCCAAAAGAGAACTGACACTTGATGAATTCACATCGCCATTGCAGCTCATTTTAAAAGACAGAGAGCTTTTGAGAATCGTTCAGAAAAAATGGCAGTAAAAAACCCGCCCTGCAGCAGGCGGGTTTTCTTCGGTTTAAAGCACTTTCGTCGTCCAAGACTCGCAGTTCCATGTCTCTGTCGCGATATCCATATAAAACTCTGGCTCGTGGGAAATAAGCAGAATCGAGCCTTTGTATTCTTTGAGGGCGCGCTTGAGCTCTTCCTTGGCATCGACATCCAAGTGATTTGTCGGCTCATCGAGCACTAACAGGTTTGTTTCCGAATTGATTAGCTTGCACAATCTGACTTTCGCTTTTTCGCCTCCGCTTAATACGGAGACGCGGCTTTCGATATGCTTTGTCGTCAGTCCGCATTTTGCCAGTGCGGCACGGATTTCATACTGCGTATAAGAAGGGAATTCGCTCCATACCTCTTCGATGCACGTATTGTTATTTGTTTCCTTGACCTCTTGCTCGAAATAGCCGGTATAGATGTGCTCGCCGCGTTCAACCGAACCTTCGAGCGGCTGGATCTCGCCAAGCAAACTTTTTAGCAATGTCGTTTTTCCGATTCCGTTTGCGCCGTATAGGGCGATTTTTTGGCCGCGCTCCATGCGGAGGTTCAGCGGACGGGACAGCGGGGAATCGTAACCGATCACGAGATCCTTCGTTTCGAAAATCAGCTTGCCTGACGTTCTCGCCGGCTTGAAGTGGAATTCCGGCTTTGGCTTTTCTGCCGCAAGCTCGATCATATCCATCTTATCGAGTTTCTTTTGGCGGGACATCGCCATGTTTCTCGTGCTGACACGCGCTTTGTTGCGGGCAACGAAATCCTTCAGCTCTGCGACTTCCTGCTGCTGCTTTTTGTAGGCCGCTTCAAGCTGCTGTTTCTTCACCTCGTAGACTTCCATAAACTGATGGTAGTCGCCGACATAGCGAGTCAGCTCTTGATTTTCAACGTGATAAATCAGGTTGATGACGCTATTTAAGAAGGGAATATCGTGGGAAATCAGGATGAACGCGTTCTCGTATTCCTGCAAGTAGCGTTTCAGCCATTCAATATGCTGTTCATCAAGATAGTTGGTCGGCTCATCGAGAAGCAGAATTTCCGGCTTTTCAAGAAGAAGCTTAGCGAGAAGGACCTTTGTGCGCTGTCCGCCGCTTAGATCAGTGACATCACGCTCTAAACCGATATCGCTCAAGCCGAGGCCGCGGGCGATTTCTTCCACTTTGGAATCAATAACATAAAAATCATTGTTCGTCAGCGCGTCTTGAATCACGCCGACTTCTTCAAGCAGCTTCTCGAGTTCGTCGGGATCAGCTTCACCCATTTTGTTGTAAATCTCGTTCATTTCCTCTTCCATCGCAAATAAATAATGGAACGCGTCTTTCAGGACGTCACGAATGGATTTTCCTTTTTCAAGCACGGTATGCTGGTCAAGATAGCCGACACGGACATTTTTTGACCACTCGACTTTTCCCTCATCAGGTTCAAGCTTTCCGGTAATAATATTCATGAAGGTTGATTTTCCTTCACCGTTTGCGCCGATCAGCCCCACGTGCTCGCCTTTTAACAGGCGGAAGGAGACGTTATTAAAAATGGCCCGGTCACCGAAGCCGTGGCTTAAATCCTTTACAGATAAAATACTCATGTTTACACCTCTATCGTTTATCAAACACGCTCAATCGGCGTGTAATATTCACCCTTTTGATTATAAAGGAGGATTCGGAATGTTGAAAGGTATAGGAAAGAAAAAGAAAAATTGCGTTCCGGGCGAGGTTTTGAGATACTATGGAATAGATTTCAGGAATTGAGGAGAACAAAAATGACGCAAACTTGGCCATTTTTACATAATGCACAATCATTTATACAAGAGAATTGGAAGGCTTCCGGCTTTCAAAAGCCAACTCCTGTACAGGAGCAGGCTGCCCAGCTGATCATGGACGGAAAGGATGTCATCGCGGAATCGCCGACAGGCACAGGGAAGACGCTGGCGTATGCGCTGCCGGTCTTGGAGCGGATCAAGCCGGACCAGAAGCATCCGCAGGCAGTCATTTTAGCGCCTTCGCGTGAGCTGGTCATGCAGATTTTTCAAGTGATTCAGGATTGGAAAGCGGGCTCAGAGCTGCGCGCCGCTTCCTTAATCGGCGGGGCGAATGTGAAGAAGCAGGTTGAAAAGCTGAAAAAACACCCGCATATCATCGTCGGCACGCCGGGCAGGGTATTTGAACTGATTAAAGCAAAAAAACTCAAAATGCATGAAGTGAAAACGATCGTGCTTGATGAAACGGATCAGCTCGTCCTGCCGGAGCATCGCGAAACGATTAAGCAAATCATTAAGACAACATTGAGAGAGCGCCAGCTTCTTTGTTTCTCAGCCACCCTCAAAAAGGAAACAGAGGATGTGCTCCGCGAATTGGCGCAAGAGCCTGAGGTGTTGAAGGTGCAGCGAAGCAAGACGGAAGCTGGGAAAGTGAAGCATCAATATCTCATTTGCGATCAGCGTGACAAAGTAAAGCTGCTGCAAAAGCTGTCAAGGCTTGAAGGCATGCAGGCGCTCGTATTTGTGAGAGACATCGGCAACCTGAGTGTATATGCGGAAAAGCTGGCATATCACCACGTTGAACTCGGCGTTTTGCACAGCGAAGCGAAAAAAATGGAGCGGGCTAAAATCATTGCCGCATTCGAAGACGGAGAGTTCCCGCTTTTATTGGCGACTGACATTGCCGCACGCGGCTTAGACATTGAAAACCTGCCATACGTGATTCATGCTGATATTCCTGATGAAGATGGCTATGTACACAGATCAGGACGAACAGGCCGGGCCGGAAAAGAAGGCAACGTGCTGAGCCTTGTGACAAAATTGGAGGAATCAAAGCTGAAAAAAACGGCGAAGAAGCTTGGTGTTGAGCTGAGTGAAGCTGTGTATGCAGGCGGAAAACTGAAGACGAAATAAAAAGGAGGGCGAAAAGCCCTTCTTTTTTGTTGTAAAATAATAGAAAAGGTTTCGCGCGGAGGTGGGAAGATGGCTTCAATAGACAGGTTTCAAGCAGTGAAAGAGCCAGAGCTTAAAATCCTTGAACACTGGTTTGAAAATGAGGATACCAGGCGGAGAATGGATGGGATGCTGCCATTAGATGAGTGGTATGCACGAGTAAATAAAGATGAACACGATACCATCATCATGGCGTATGATGGGCAGCTGCCGGCAGGAATGGCCGTTATTGAGTTCGGGGAGGAGCGGACGTATATTGGATTGATCGTCAATCCTTTGTACCGGCTTCAAGGGTACGGAAAACGGATATTACAAAAGCTGCTGACCGAACCTGATTTTACTAAAGTGCGGGAATGGGTGGCATGCATCGAAGAAGACAATCGAATCAGTTTAGCCTGCTTTCAGGCAGCAGGGTTCATTTTGGAGGATACGAAACCAGATGAAGATGGTTTTCTTACGCTGATTTTTCGCAGCTGACCTCAATAAACACAAAAGGAGGGCAAAAAGCCCTCCCGTTTTTATCTTCAGCTCGGGTCGCTGACCTTGATCAGCTGTTTCCCTTTATTTTCTCCCTTAAATAAGCCGAGAAACGCGTCAGGAATATTTTCGAAGCCTTCTATGATGGTTTCCTCGTAATGGAGTTTACCAGCCTTCAGCCATTCGGCCAGCTGTTTTGCTCCCTCAGGAAAACGATCGGAGTAGTCGCTGACAATAAAGCCTTGCATCAGTGACTTGGTTTTAATCAGCTTTGATTGCACACGCGGGCCCATGTCATCTGCTTCGCTTTCTGCATTGTAGGAAGAAATGGCGCCGCACACCGGAATGCGGGCAAATTCATTGAGCAGATTCATAACCGCGTCTGAAATCGGTCCGCCGACATTGTCAAAATACACGTCGACACCATCAGGACAAGCGTCTTCAAGCGCTTTTTGGATATCATCCGCTGTTTTGTAATTGATGGCTTCGTCAAACTGAAGCTTCTGTTTTAAATAGTCGATTTTTTCATCAGAGCCCGCGATACCGACAACTCGTGTGCCTTTGATTTTGGCAATTTGCCCGACTGTTGAACCGACGGCTCCCGCAGCTCCGGAGACAACCACGGTTTCGCCTTCCTTCGGGCGCCCGATGTCCAGCAATCCGAAGTATGCCGTCAAGCCGGTCATCCCCAAAATGCCGAGATAGGCAGAAGCGGGAGCAAGGCTTGTATCAATTTTTCGCAAGGCAGACTCGCTTACCGCGGAACATTCCTGCCAGCTAAGGTTTCCGATGACGATATCGCCTTTTTTCAGATGATTCCCGTCTGACACAACTTCAGCGATAACCCCGCCAGAAAGCGCTTCATTTAAAGCGAATGGCTCAACATATGACTTCGTATCCTGCATACGGCCGCGCATATAGGGGTCAACCGATATATATAGCGTTTTGACAAGCACTTCCCCTTGCTTCGGTTCAGGAACCGGAACGGTTTCAAAGCGAAAGTCTTCATGAACAGGAACACCTTGCGGACGTCTTGCTAATTGAATTTGCTGCTGAGATGCTGTCATTTTCATCCTCCTATCACTTGGTTGACACCACTGTAACATGGACAGGAGAGGAAATACAAAAGGTAAGCTGGCAAAATAAAAAGGAGAGGATCTACCTCTCCTTTTCATTTCGCCCGTAATTTCGGGCACAGTCCCGTCGGCAGGCACATTGGCTTCTGGTCGATCGGGCTTCTCATGATGCAGCATTCCAAGCCGAAGACTTCACGGAAAAATGGCTGGGTAAATACATCTTCCGGCGTTCCGGCATTATATATTTTTCCATCCAGCACACTGATCAGATAGTCAGCATATTGAGCGGCTTGGTTTAAATCATGGAGCACCATGACAATGGTGCGGCCATGATCGCGGTTCAGCTTTTTCAGCAGCTCAAGCACTTCAATTTGATGTGAAATGTCTAAGTACGTGGTCGGCTCATCAAGCAAAAGCAAATCGGTTCCTTGCGCAAGTGCCATGGAAATCCAAGCTCTTTGTCTTTGGCCGCCAGAGAGGGCGTCCAGCGTCCGCTCCTTCAGCTCGATCATTCCCGTTGCGTTCAGCGCCCACTCTACCATGTCGTGATCCTCTTGGGTATGCTTGGATAACAGCTTTTTGTGAGGATGTCTGCCAAAATAGCATAATTCCTCTACCGTTAATCCTTCAGGAGCCTGAGGAGATTGTGGAAGAATGGCCAGTTTTTTTGCGACTTCTTTTGACGGCTGGCGGTGGATGTCTTTTCCTTCTAATAGCACTGTACCGCTTTTCGGGGCCATCAGCCTGGCGAGCGATTTGAGGATTGTTGATTTACCGCAGCCATTGGCGCCGATGAGCGCAGTGATTTTTCCTTCTTCTATCTTTAAGTCGACTCCGTCAATAATCACTGTACTGTCATATGAAAGAGTGAGCTGGTCTGCAGCCAGTTTTCCCATGGTATCCTCTCCCTACTGTTTCCTCGCTTCGAATTTCAATAAATATAAGAAATAAGGCGCGCCGATCACGGCTGTCAGTATTCCGGCAGGTATTTCAACCGGGGGCATGAGGCCGCGCCCTAGAGTATCTGCAATTAATAATATAATAGCACCAATCAATGCCGATGCAGGCAGTAAATATTTAGCTTTTTCTCCGGCAAGCCGTCTGGCAATATGCGGTGCAAGCAAGCCGATAAAACCGATTGAGCCGACGACGGCTACACAGCTTCCCGCCAGCGCAACCGCGGTGAAAATCAGGATGAATCTCAGCCGGTTTGCGTTTTCTCCGAGACCCTGTGCAAGCTCATCACCGAGTGACATAAGATCCAGCTTCGGTATGAGAATGCAGACGATCGGAAAAAGAATCAAAAGCCATGGCGCAAGCAGCTTGACTTCTTCCCAGTTTCTTCCCCAGAGGCTGCCTGTCAGCCAAATGAGTGCAGCATTCACGTCGCCCGGAAACTTGACCATCATATATTGCATTCCGGCGTGGCAGACCGCGCCTAAGGCAATGCCTGATAAAGCCAGTGAAGAGGGCTGAATGCTCTTTTTTCGGGCTATCATTAACAATAGTACAGCAATAATGGCTGCTCCGGCAAATGCGGAGAACGGAAGCACGTATACCGGCGACTCAGGAAAGATGAGAATCACAGCCATCGCCGCAAGTCCGGACCCTTTTGAAATGCCGACAACGTCCGGGGAAGCGAGCGGATTTCGGATCACGCCCTGTAAAATCGCTCCGGCAGCGGCAAGACCTGCACCGGCCAAAATCGCTAAGATAATGCGGGGAAGCCGATATTGCTGAATGATAAATTCAAAGGAATGATCCAGACCCAGCAAATTCGTCACCACCGCCTCAGGTGAAATGTATAATGCACCGATTCCGATGCTGATGACGGACAGAACGATCAAAATCACGGCCAATATGAGTATCGCCAGCAAGGGGCGTTTTTGTTTTCTGGTTGTTTTCTTCATTTCAGGTGTCGCCCTTTCCTTGCCAAATATAAGAAAAACGGCGTTCCGATAATCGCGGTGACAATGCCGACCGGTGATTCATAAGGAAATGCAATCCATCTGGCCAGAACATCTGCGTACACCAGCAAAATGGCACCGAACAGTGCAGAAAACGGAAGCACGTATTGATAATGTTCTCCGATCAGCTTGCGGACAATATGCGGGACGAGCAGCCCGACAAAGCCAATCGGCCCGGCGACGGCTACGGAAGCGCCGGAAAGGATTAAAATAATCAAACTGATCAGAATCCGGATGCCGTTCATATTTTGTCCAAGCCCTTTTGCTGTTTCGTCTCCGAGGCCGAGAACAGAAATAGAACCGGAAAATACGAGAGCAAGCCCGATGCCAATGACAGAAAACGGAGCGATGGTCAAGACGTCCTGCCAGTTGCTGCCGTCGATTGCGCCTGTCATCCAGTACAGAACATCCTCACCTGACTCATTTAAAATAATGATGGCCTGTGTCATGGAGGAGAGGAATAAGTGCACGGCCATTCCTGACAGCGCCAGTTTGACAGGTGTCATGCCGCCGGATGAGGCAATCATATACACAATCGCACCGCCTGCCGCCGCACCCGCAAAAGCGAAAAGAACAGAAGAATAGGGCGATGCCGGCAGAATGACGAGAGAAGCAACGACAAAAAGCGATGCACCCGCATTCACACCGAAAATTTGGGGTGAAGCCAGAGGGTTTCTCGTCATAGCCTGCATTAGCGCCCCTGCTACAGCTAGGCTGGCGCCGACAAAAACGCCGATTAATGTGCGGGGAAGGCGAAGAGTAGAGATGATGAGCTGTTCCTTTGAACCGTCCCATACAAAAAGATATTTCAATGAATCTATGATGCCGATGTCTGAGGCTCCTACTGAAAGATTCAGCCCAAGCCCAAATATAAAAATGATCAGTGCAATGATGAACATCATCAGTCTTGATGATGAGCGCCGTTTGGCTGAATGATACAACAGTCTCACTTCCTTACTGCGTCTGGTTGCAAAAACGAAGAAGCAAGGATTTCCCCTCGCTTCTCATTTGTCCTATTTATTATACACTTTTTTAAGCACATCTTTGGCGCTTGTTTCACTAGACTTGATGCCTCTGAATCTTGTCCAAGTGTCACGGTCCGCATCATAGACTTGTCCATTTTTCACCGCTTTGAGATTTTTCCAGAGCGGGTTCGTTTTCCACTCGTCTACAATGGTCTTGCCTTCGTTGGCTGAGATGAACAAAATATCAGGATCGATTTTGCTCAATTGCTCGAGGCTGACCTCTTGATAGGCGTTATCTGACTTCACAGCGTGTGTAAAGCCGAGCATTTTAAAGATTTCTCCGTCATAGGATGATGATGTATGAAGCTGGAAGGAATCCGCTCTTGCAACGCCGAGAACGATGTTGCGGTTTTCATCTTTCGGAAGTTCGGCTTTCAGGCCGTTGATGACTTTTTTGTGATCGGAAAGCTTTTCTTTTCCTTCATCTTCTTTATTTAATGCTTTTGCAATGGTTGTAAAGCTGTCGATGGTTTCGTCATATGTCGCTTCACGGCTTTTTAATTCAATCGTCGGGGCGATTTGTTTCAGCTGTTTATAAATGTTTTTATGGCGCTCAGCGTCAGCGATGATTAAATCAGGCTTTAAGGAACTGATGACCTCAAGATTCGGTTCGCTGCGTGTGCCTACAGATGTGTAATCAATGGAGCTGCCGACAAGCTTTTTAATCATATCTTTTTTGTTGTCATCGGCGATGCCCACCGGCGTAATGCCGAGATTGTGAACGGCATCCAAGAATGAAAGCTCAAGCACAACCATCCGCTTAGGTGTGCCGCTTATTGTCGTTTTTCCTTCTTCGTCATGGATCACTCTGGAATCCTTAGACTTGCTTCCGCTGCTTCCGTTGTTATTCTGGCTTGATGAACAGCCGGATACAATGAGGCAGGCGAGCAATAAAACACTCATGATGGCAATCAACTTGTTAGAATAGGTGCGCATGTCATTCTTCCTTTTTTTAGTTTTAGTAATGAGAATCATTATCACATGTAACACTATAATAGCATGGCTTATCATGTCAATATTTTTTTGTAAAGAAATCCGTTTTTTCACTGCTTTCTCATGAAAGCATCATCAGACACGAATAAGTGGTATGCAGCGTTACCGTGTCTTCGAGACAAAAACGCATAGGCGTTGGCTTTAGAGGTTTCGAACATATCAGCGGTGACATATGGGAGGAGAGTGTTGAGATAACCGGACAATTTCTTTTCGATTTCGTCCGCAAGCGCAAACTCAATATCGCCGATATTCATAATAATCGAGAAAACAAAGTCGATATCGATATCAAAATGCTCCTCGGCAAAAACCGCAAGCTCGTGAATTCCTGGTGAACATCCGGCACGCTTATGGAAAACCTGTTTGACTAAATCACTTACAATCCAAGCATTGTATTGCTGTTCTGGTGAAAAGTATTGCATTAGACATACCTCCTGCTCGTACGGATATAGGCAGCAATTCATGGTCGTGTGCTCCGTGCAGCGGCTTTACTTTAATTTTGACTTTTCTGAAAATAAGTCCCGTTCCTATCACTTTACCATGGACGGAAAATAAATAGCTACTACCATTCTTCCTGTTTTTCTCTTCAATGTTCTGGAATCTGTTTCAGGTACAGACGAACGGGTATGAAAGAAATATAGAAAACAAGAAGGAGGAATATCGACATGAAACCAGTTGTAAAAGAGTATACAAATGACGAACAGCTCATGAAGGATGTAGAGGAATTGCAGAAAATGGGTGTTGCGAAAGAGGATGTATACGTCTTAGCTCACGACGATGACAGAACGGAACGCCTGGCAGACAACACGAATGCCAATACGATCGGAGCCAAAGAAACAGGTTTCAAGCACGCGGTGGGAAATATCTTCAATAAAAAAGGAGACGAGCTCCGCAATAAAATTCACGAAATCGGTTTTTCTGAAGATGAAGCCGCTCAATTTGAAAAACGCTTAGATGAAGGAAAAGTGCTTCTCTTTGTGACAGATAACGAAAAAGTGAAAGCTTGGGCATAAAGCAAGGAAAAAACCAAAAGGCCAATGTCGGCCTTTTGGTTTTTTTGCGGTCTTTGCGGTGGGATTTTGCAGAATGCCGCAATAGGATAGCGGAACATTTTCGGTTCTGAATGTCCCTCAATTTGCTATTATATTTTTGTGATAAATTGGAATAAAATCTCACAAAATAGAAAATGGGGGTACATAGTGGATGAAAAAAGTGATGTTAGCTACGGCTCTGTTTTTAGGATTGACTCCAGCTGGCGCGAACGCAGCTGATTTAGGCCACCAGACGTTGGGATCCAATGATGGCTGGGGCGCGTACTCGACCGGCACGACAGGCGGATCAAAAGCATCGTCCTCAAATGTGTATACCGTCAGCAACAGAAACCAGCTTGTCTCGGCATTAGGGAAGGAAACGAACACAACGCCAAAAATCATTTATATCAAGGGAACGATTGACATGAACGTGGATGATAATCTGAAGCCGCTTGGCCTAAATGACTATAAAGATCCGGAGTATGATTTGGACAAATATTTGAAAGCCTATGATCCTAGCACATGGGGCAAAAAAGAGCCGTCGGGAACACAAGAAGAAGCGAGAGCACGCTCTCAGAAAAACCAAAAAGCACGGGTCATGGTGGATATCCCTGCAAACACGACGATCGTCGGTTCAGGGACTAACGCTAAAGTCGTGGGCGGAAACTTCCAAATCAAGAGTGATAACGTCATTATTCGCAACATTGAATTCCAGGATGCCTATGACTATTTTCCGCAATGGGATCCGACTGACGGAAGCTCAGGGAACTGGAACTCACAATACGACAACATCACGATAAACGGCGGCACACACATCTGGATTGATCACTGTACATTTAATGACGGTTCGCGTCCGGACAGCACATCACCGAAATATTATGGAAGAAAATATCAGCACCATGACGGCCAAACGGATGCTTCCAACGGCGCTAACTATATCACGATGTCTTACAACTATTATCACGATCATGATAAAAGCTCCATTTTCGGATCAAGTGACAGCAAAACCTCCGATGACGGCAAATTAAAAATTACGCTCCATCATAACCGCTATAAAAATATTGTCCAGCGCGCGCCGAGAGTCCGCTTCGGGCAAGTGCACGTATACAACAACTATTATGAAGGAAGCACAAGCTCTTCAAGTTATCCTTTCAGCTATGCATGGGGAATCGGAAAGTCATCTAAAATCTATGCCCAAAACAATGTCATTGACGTACCGGGACTGTCAGCTGCTAAAACGATCAGCGTATTCAGCGGGGGAACGGCTTTATATGACTCCGGCACGTTGCTGAACAGCACACAGATCAACGCATCGGCTGCAAACGGGCTGAGCTCTTCTGTCGGCTGGACGCCGTCTCTGCATGGGTCGATTGATGCTTCTGCTAATGTGAAATCAAATGTTATAAATCAAGCGGGTGCGGGTAAATTAAATTAAGAAAGTGAAAAACACAAAGGGTGCTAACCTTTGTGTTTTTTAATTAATTAAAATGTTTATTAACTTAGTTAAGGAGTAGAATGGAAAAGGGGATCGGAAAACAAGTATATAGGAGGAGACCTATTTATGGCTTCAGAAAAAGACGCAGGAAAACAGTCAGCAGTAAAGCTTGTTCCATTGCTTATTACTGTCGCTGTGGGACTAATCATCTGGTTTATTCCCGCTCCGTCCGGACTTGAACCTAAAGCTTGGCATTTGTTTGCGATTTTTGTCGCAACAATTATCGGCTTTATCTCCAAGCCCTTGCCAATGGGTGCAATTGCAATTTTTGCATTGGCGGTTACTGCACTAACTGGAACACTATCAATTGAGGATACATTAAGCGGATTCGGGAATAAGACCATTTGGCTTATCGTTATCGCATTCTTTATTTCCCGGGGATTTATCAAAACCGGGCTCGGTGCGAGAATTTCGTATGTATTCGTTCAGAAATTCGGGAAAAAAACCCTTGGACTTTCTTATTCACTGCTGTTCAGTGATTTAATACTTTCACCTGCTATTCCAAGTAATACGGCGCGTGCAGGAGGCATTATATTTCCTATTATCAGATCATTATCCGAAACATTCGGATCAAGCCCGGCAAATGGAACAGAGAGAAAAATCGGTGCATTCTTATTAAAAACCGGTTTTCAGGGGAATCTGATCACATCTGCTATGTTCCTGACAGCGATGGCGGCGAACCCGCTGATTGCCAAGCTGGCCCATGATGTCGCAGGGGTGGACTTAACATGGACAAGCTGGGCAATTGCCGCGATTGTGCCGGGACTTGTAAGCTTAATCATCACGCCGCTTGTGATTTACAAGCTGTATCCGCCGGAAATCAAAGAAACACCGGATGCGGCGAAAATCGCAACAGAAAAACTGAAAGAAATGGGACCGTTCAAAAAATCAGAGCTTTCCATGGTTATCGTGTTTCTTTTGGTGCTTGTGCTGTGGATTTTTGGCGGCAGCTTCAACATCGACGCAACCACAACTGCATTGATCGGTTTGGCCGTTCTCTTATTATCACAAGTTCTGACTTGGGATGATATCAAGAAAGAACAGGGCGCTTGGGATACGCTCACTTGGTTTGCGGCGCTTGTCATGCTCGCCAACTTCTTGAATGAATTAGGCATGGTATCTTGGTTCAGTAATGCCATGAAATCATCCGTATCAGGGTTCTCTTGGATTGTGGCATTTATCATTTTAATTGTTGTGTATTATTACTCTCACTATTTCTTTGCAAGTGCGACAGCCCACATCAGTGCGATGTATTCAGCATTTTTGGCTGTCGTCGTGGCAGCGGGCGCACCGCCGCTTTTAGCAGCGCTGAGCCTCGCGTTCATCAGTAACCTGTTCGGGTCAACGACTCACTACGGTTCTGGAGCGGCTCCGGTCTTCTTCGGAGCAGGCTACATCCCGCAAGGCAAATGGTGGTCCATCGGATTTATCCTGTCGATTGTTCATATCATCGTATGGCTTGTGATCGGCGGATTATGGTGGAAAGTACTAGGAATATGGTAGAAAGAAAAAGGCAGACGCGGTCTGCCTTTTTTTTATTTTCACTCCTTCGCAAGAAAACGGATTTTGAAAAATGAGAAAATTCCCTGTGAAAAATGGTATGATCTAGGTAGAAAGGACGGCTGGTGCTGTGGTGAAAAAGCGGTTCCATTTTTCCCTGCAAACAAAAATAATGGGGCTGATTGCGGCTCTGCTGGTCTTTGTCATTGGTGTGCTGACCATTACGTTAGCCGTTCAGCATACACAGGGAGAACGGAGACAGGCAGAGCAGCTGGCGGTTCAAACGGCGAGAACCATTTCCTATATGCCGCCGGTTAAAGAGCTCATTGAGAGAAAAGACGGACATGCGGCTCAGACGCAAGAGGTCATTGAACAAATGAAAGAACAGACCGGCGCGTTTGCCATTTATGTTTTGGACGAAAAAGGAGACATTCGCAGCGCCTCTGGAAAAAGCAGATTAAAGAAACTGGAGCGCAGCAGAGAAATTTTGTTTGGCGGTTCGCATGTTTCTGAAACAAAAGCGGATGGACGAAGAGTGATCAGAGGGAGCGCGCCGATTATAAAAGAACAAAAGGGATACAGCCAAGTGATCGGCAGCGTATCTGTTGATTTTCTGCAAACGGAGACAGAGCAAAGCATCAAAAAGCATTTGAGAAATTTGAGTGTGATTGCTGTGCTTGTACTGCTGCTCGGATTTATTGGCGCCGCCGTGCTGGCGAAAAGCATCAGAAAGGATACGCTTGGGCTTGAACCGCATGAGATCGCGGCTCTATATCGTGAGAGGAACGCAATGCTTTTCGCGATTCGAGAAGGGATTATTGCCACCAATCGTGAAGGCGTCGTCACCATGATGAACGTATCGGCGGCCGAGATGCTGAAGCTGCCCGAGCCTGTGACCCATCTTCCTATAGATGACGTCATGCCGGGAGCAGGGCTGATGTCTGTGCTTGAAAAAGGAGAAATGCTGCCGAACCAGGAAGTAAGCGTCAACGATCAAGTGTTTATTATCAATACGAAAGTGATGAATCAAGGCGGGCAGGCATATGGGATTGTCGTCAGCTTCAGGGAGAAAACAGAGCTGAAGAAGCTGATCGACACATTGACAGAGGTTCGCAAATATTCTGAGGATCTCAGGGCGCAGACTCATGAATTTTCAAATAAGCTTTATGCGATTTTAGGGCTGCTTGAACTTGGGGAGTATGATGAAGCCATTGATCTGATAAAAGAGGAATATGCGATACAAAATGAACAGCATGATCTTTTATTCCATAATATCCATTCGCAGCAGGTGCAGGCCATTTTGTTAGGGAAAATAAGCAAGGCATCGGAAAAGAAGGTCAAGCTGGTGATTGATGAGAACAGCTCACTCGCGCCTCTTCCTGCGCATATCGGCTTGTCCCATCTTATTACGATTATTGGCAATTTAATTGATAACGCTTTCGAAGCTGTAGCGGAGCAAAGCGTGAAGGAAGTTTTGTTTTTTATCACGGATATGGGCCATGACATTGTCATTGAAGTATCAGACACAGGGCCCGGTGTGCCGCCAGAGAAAATAGAAGCTGTGTTTGAGAGAGGCTATTCTTCAAAGGGGATGAAGAGAGGCTACGGTCTGGCCAATGTGAAAGACTCAGTGCGTGAACTGGGCGGCTGGATCGAACTGGCGAATCAAAAAACTGGCGGGGCGGTATTCACTGTGTTTATACCAAAGGAGAAACAAAGGGGGAATCCATTTGATTCACATCGCGATTGCGGAGGATGATTTTCGAGTTGCGCAAATCCATGAGAGATTGATCAAACAGCTTGATGGATTCAAGATTATCGGCAAGGCGGCTAACGCAAAAGAGACATTGGCGCTTTTGAAGGGACACAAGGCTGATTTGCTTCTGCTGGATATTTATATGCCGGACGAGCTTGGGACCGCGTTGATTCCTGATATACGAAGCCGATTTCCTGAAGTGGACATTATGATTATCACAGCGGCAACAGAAACCCGTCATTTGCAGGAAGCGCTAAGGGCGGGAATTGCCCACTATTTGATCAAACCCGTAACGGCTGACAAGTTCAGGCAGGTGTTGCTTCAGTATAAAGAAAAAAGGAAGCTGCTCATGTCTCAGCCGGAGGTCAGCCAATCCATGATCGACCATATTTTTGGGAACAGTGTGAAGACAGCTTTGCCGGCAGAGGATTTGCCGACTGGCATTAATTCGATTACACTGCGAAAAATTAAGGAAGCGCTTCAGACTGCGCCAGAAGGATTGACAGCGGAGGAACTTGGGGAAAAAATGGGGGCGTCACGAACAACTGCCCGCCGTTATGCCGAGTACCTTGTGTCAAAGGAAGAAGCAAGAGCCGAGCTTGAATACGGGATTATCGGCAGGCCGGAGAGAAAATATTATTTGGCGGCGGATTAGATATGAAAAAATCTATAATCCTATTGATTATTCTATTGATCTTTATGCAGGGTGATATCAGGCAGGCGGCTGCGCCGCGCCTGCCGGACGGGCCGATAGAAATTGTCGTCCCTGCCGAACCTTCTGGCGGCTGGGATGTCACAGCGCAGGCGATCCAATCAGTTTTGAGGCAGAAGCAGATCGTGAAGGATGATGTTCATATCGTCTATAAATCCGGCGGCGGGGGAGAGAAAGGCTGGAAATATGTCAACAAAAGCAGCAAACAAACCATCAGCATGACGTCCAGCCTAATATTGAGCAATGATCTTCTCGGGCAAAGCAAATTAAAAATGTCCGATTTTACGCCGCTCGCCATTCTCTCCAAGGAATGGCAGACGGTTGCATTGCCAAAAGGATCAGCGTTAACAAATGGCAAGGATGTGCTGAATGAGATCAACATGCATCCCGGCAAGGTGAGAATCGGCTTTGCCCCGGGGTTTGGCAATGATGATCAGCTCTCGTTCGTCAGAGCGGCAGATATGTACGGCATTGACCCGTTTGACATTCAATTCTCACAGTATGACAGCAGTGAACAGCTCATTCAGGCGCTGATCAGACATGAGATAGAAGCAGCTTCCATGACCCTTTCTGAAGCGAAACCATATGAACGAAACGGCGATATCACGTTAGCCGCTGTAACATCTGATAAAAGACTTCCCGGTTTTCCAAATGTACCGACGTGGAAGGAGCAGGGAATCCCGTTTGTTTTTTCTCATTGGAGAGGGATTTTGGGCCCGAAAAATATGTCTGAGGAAGAGATTTCTTACTGGGATCAAGCGCTAAAGAAGGTCACCTCTTCACCTGAATGGAAGCGGAAAATAAACGAACAGGACTGGGAAAGCTTTTATTTGAACAGCAGGGAAACGAAGCGGTTTCTTGAACAGCAATCCGCTTTTTATCAAAGCATAATGACAGGAAATTAAGATCCCGGCATCCGGGATCTTTTTCATGCCGGAAAATGATCAAAAAGAACAAAACGGTTTTAAAAAATTAAAAATACAAAAAAACCAAATTATTTACTTGCGGTTGGTTTTCCCATACGATGGCAAAAAGGCAAGACAAAAGGGGAGTAAGGGATAAAAATGTAAGCGGATTCATTTAAGGGGGAATGGATGTGTTAGCAATCTTAGGCTTTCTCATGATGCTTGTGTTTATGGCATTGATCATGACAAAACGGCTTTCTGTTTTAACAGCATTGGTTTTAACGCCGATTGTGTTTGCGCTGATCGCCGGATTTGGATTTACTGAAGTTGGGGACATGATGATTTCGGGGATTCAGCAAGTCGCGCCGACAGCTGTCATGATTATGTTTGCGATCTTATATTTTGGAATTATGATTGATGCAGGCCTGTTTGATCCAATGGTTGGCAAAATTTTAAGCATGGTCAAAGGGGACCCTTTAAAAATTGTTGTCGGGACAGCGGTTCTGACGATGCTCGTCGCATTGGACGGCGACGGTTCGACAACGTATATGATTACGACAAGCGCCATGCTTCCGCTCTATTTGCTGCTTGGCATCCGGCCAATTATCCTGGCCGGAATCGCGGGCGTCGGCATGGGAATCATGAACACGATTCCATGGGGTGGCGCGACGCCGCGGGCGGCGAGCGCGCTGGGGGTTGATCCGGCTGAGCTTACAGGGCCGATGATTCCTGTCATTGCAAGCGGGATGCTTTGTATGGTGGCGGTTGCGTATGTGCTTGGAAAAGCGGAACGAAAGCGCCTTGGTGTAATTGAACTGAAACAGCCGGCAAATGCCAATGAACCGGCGGCTGCGGTTGAAGATGAGTGGAAACGGCCGAAGCTTTGGTGGTTCAATTTATTGTTGACGCTTTCTTTAATAGGATGTTTAGTATCGGGTAAAATCAGTTTAACCGTTCTGTTTGTCATTGCGTTCTGTATTGCACTGATTGTGAATTATCCCAATCTCGAGCATCAGAGACAGCGCATCGCGGCGCATTCCAGCAACGTGCTGGCTATTGGTTCAATGATTTTTGCGGCCGGGGTATTCACGGGGATTTTGACAGGCACGAAAATGGTTGATGAAATGGCGATCTCGCTCGTGTCCATGATACCGGAACAAATGGGCGGATTGATCCCGGCGATTGTGGCCTTAACAAGCGGCATTTTTACATTCTTGATGCCGAATGACGCGTATTTCTACGGGGTGCTGCCAATTTTATCAGAAACAGCTGTCGCATATGGTGTGGATAAAGTTGAAATTGCCAGAGCCTCTATTATCGGCCAGCCGATTCATATGCTGAGTCCGCTTGTGCCATCCACTCATTTGCTTGTCGGGCTTGTCGGGGTTTCTATTGACGACCACCAAAAATTCGCATTAAAATGGGCGGTTCTCGCAGTGATCGTCATGACGGCTATCGCTCTATTGATTGGTGCGATCTCTATTTCCGTATGATAATTCAGGCGTAATGACACACACTAACGGCATACAACATTCCGGAGGTGTCATTATGGGTGATCCTTATATGCCGCTGACTTCAGTCAGAAGCGGAACGGGGTTCGAAGCGGCAAAAGGGGTGCACGGCCTGACTGTGCAAATTGCGAATGTCTATTTTATTCAGCTGCCTTCTGAACCTCACTCATTTGTTTTAATTGATGCCGGCATGCCCCAATCAGCCGGCATGATTGTCAATGAAGCCAAGCAAAGATTCGGTGAAGGTTTTCAGCTGAAGGCGGTTATCCTTACACACGGACACTTTGACCATATCGGAGCAATCGAAGAGATTCTTGAGCATTGGGATGTACCTGTTTATGTCCATTCGAGGGAAATGCCTTATGTAACAGGCAAAGAGGGGTATCCTCCAGCTCGTCCTGACAGCAAGAGCGGGCTGGTCGCCAAGCTGTCGCCGCTGTTTCCGCGGCATTCCATCGATATTTCCTCACATGTGCATGAACTGCCGGAAGACGGCTCAGTTCCATTTCTTGACGAGTGGATGTGGATCGCGACACCGGGACACACGCCGGGCCATATTTCGTTATTCCGCGATGACGGCCGCGTGCTTGTGGCAGGTGATGCTGTTATTACGGTGGAGCAGGAGAAAATGGCTGACGTCTTGATTCAAAAACAGGAGCTTCACGGGCCGCCGGCCTATTTTACGCCTGACACAGAGACGGCCGCGGAGTCCATTCTAAAGCTGGCCGCTCTTGAACCGGAAGCGTTATTGACCGGGCACGGCATACCGATGACCGGCAAAAACTTTCGTCGTGACTTAACTGAATTGGCAAACCGTTTATCGTCTATTTGACACCCGCACTACGCGGGTGTTTTTTATTGTTTTCCAAGAAGTTGCAGAAAAATCATTGTCTTGCCGCTTAAAAACGATACAATGAAAAGCATGAAGTGAAGTGAAGGAGAGAGTTTGTTGGAAGAAAAAGAAATACTCTGGAATGAAGCGAAAGCGTTTATTGCCGCATGCTATCAGGAATTGGGAAAGGAGGAGGAAGTGAAAGACCGTCTTGCTGACATTAAAAGTGAAATTGACCGGACCGGAAGCTATATACATACGAAGGAAGAGCTGGAGCACGGAGCGAAAATGGCTTGGAGAAACAGCAACCGCTGCATCGGCAGGTTGTTCTGGAATTCGCTGAATGTCATCGACAGACGAGACGTCCGGACGAAGGAGGAAGTGCGTGACGCCCTCTTTCACCATATTGAAACCGCCACCAATAACGGGAAAATCAGGCCGACCATTACGATTTTCCCTCCGGAAGAGAAGGGTGAAAAGCAAGTCGAGATCTGGAATCATCAGCTGGTCCGGTATGCCGGATATGAGTCAGACGGAGAAAGAATCGGCGACCCGGCTTCCCGTTCCCTGACAGCAGCCTGCGAAGAGCTCGGCTGGCGCGGAGAGCGAACGGATTTTGACCTGCTGCCGCTCATTTTTCGCATGAAAGGCGACGAGCAGCCGGTCTGGTATGAGCTGCCGCGTTCACTTGTGATCGAGGTTCCAATCACACATCCTGACATCGATGCGTTTTCTGACTTGGAGCTGAAGTGGTACGGCGTGCCTATCATTTCTGATATGAAGCTTGAGGTTGGCGGCATTCATTATAATGCCGCGCCGTTTAACGGCTGGTATATGGGCACGGAGATCGGAGCGAGAAACCTCGCAGATGAAAAGCGGTACGACAAGCTCAAAAAAGTAGCGTCCGTGATCGGCATCGCCGCTGATTACAATACGGATTTATGGAAGGATCAAGCGCTTGTTGAATTGAATAAGGCTGTGCTGCATTCGTATAAAAAGCAGGGGGTCAGCATCGTTGACCATCATACAGCCGCAAGCCAGTTTAAACGGTTTGAAGAACAGGAGGAAGAAGCGGGCAGAAAGCTGACGGGGGATTGGACGTGGCTGATTCCGCCGATCTCACCCGCCGCCACTCATATCTTCCACCGATCCTATGACAACTCAATCGTTAAGCCGAATTACTTTTATCAGGAAAAGCCTTATGAGTAAACAATGGAAAATCGATGATGGCCTTCGAGTCTGCGGGATTCAGTGACAGAGATGTCGGTAACCTTTGAGAAAGGGCTTCCTTTCTTTACAGCCTCAAGAAACGATTGCAGGGCGTTTTCCGGCCCCTCTGCCAACATCTCAACACGCCCGTCATCACGGTTTTTGACCCAGCCGGCCAGTTTTCGCTTATCAGCTTCCATTTGAACAAAATAGCGAAAGCCCACACCCTGAACCCGGCCGTCTACAATGATTCGGTATTGAAGCATGTAAAAACCACCTTTTCTTTTTATGATAATCAATTATTTTACAGCCTGTAAAGGGGATGTGTTCGCATGAAACCAGAGCGCTATACAGTTCTTTCTCTTAATCTGGGAAAACCGCAGACGCTTGAATATGACGGAAAGAAGATCGAAACCGGCATCATGAAGCGGCCGGCTGATTCCGCCGTTATGCTGCACTGCGAGAATTTTGAAGGAGACGGACAGGCGGACATCGTCAACCACGGCGGACCTGATAAGGCTGTTTGCGTCTACCCGGCGGAGCATTATCCGTTTTGGGAAGAGTTCCTCTCAAGACCGCTGCCAAGCGCCGCATTTGGAGAAAATTTGACGGTCGCGGGCCTGACTGAGGAGACAGTTTGCATAGGGGATGTGTTCAAGCTTGATAAAGCTGTTGTTCAGGTCAGCCAGCCGCGCCAGCCGTGTGTAAAGCTGGCGAAAAAGTTTGGCGTAAAAGAAATGGTGCTGAAGGTTCAGCAAACAGGCTATACAGGGTATTATTTTCGCGTGCTGGAGGAGGGCAGGGTGTCACCAGGCGCCAAGCTTGAATTGCTGTCCAGAGGAGAGAAAGGCATCTCCGTCCAGTTCGCCAACCGCATCAACTACCATGATGCAAAAAATCTCACTGCCATTGACCGGATTTTAAGTGAGGATGCCCTATCGAAAAGCTGGAGAGCGTCCTTTATGAAAAAAAAGGCCAGGCTGCTGCCGGTTGAATAAAAAAAAGCCGCGCACATCAACGTGCGCGGCTTTGACATCTTTAAGATTGTTTTTTCTTTGTTTCAAGCAGGTTGGCAAGAAAATAGGTTTTATAGCTTTGAAGCTTTCTTCCCTCATGGTGCGTGATCCCCTGCTTTTTTAGTTCTGCCACATACCAGCCTTTACTGCCGTAATGCATGTCAGAAAACTCCTTTCCCTATCTGATTTCGAAACGATTGGCATTGTAACATCTATAAAAAGATGCTGAAAAGAGATGTGGGGAAAACTGAGCCTTTCGCACTAGATATGCGAATGTTCTTCTGTATGTATATGCGGAGTAAAAGCCGAATATGATTTAATGGCCGGTCAATTTGAGCATAACAACGCCAAATGTCATAATGGCGAAAACAATGCCGATATATGTGAGCATCCCGTTTTTTTTCTTTACGCCGTAAACGGTTATTAAGATGCCTTCAATGAAAAAAATGATGCCAAAAATGATAAACCACATGCAGATAGAGGCTCCTTTCACAGACATAATAGTAGTGTAGCATATCTGGAAGAGCCGGGCTGTGACAATATCAAGAAAGCCGGGCGCATATATCGCCCGGCTCATGTTTTATTGTTTATCAACCAATTTGACCAGAAGCTGTGCCAAATGTGTTTTCTCATTTTCGTCCGCAATGCTCCAAAGCTCTTGCAGCAGCATTTCTTCACCGTTTTGCGGCTCTTCATGCTTTGCGAGGTAGTCTCCCAGGATCGCGGCGCTTTTCACCAGCTTGCCGTCATCCAATCCCAGCTTTTTGCCTCGATTGACTTGTTTTTTCAAGTAGTCTTTAAATTCCTCAAAGTCTTTTAAAATGTCTTCTTTTGTTGTGCCGTGCATCGCGTTCATTTCGTTTTCAATTTGGATTTTTTCTTGATCTCTGTTCATTGCAAGTCCTCCTCGTGCAGAATAATGTTGTTTTACCTGCAATTCGAGGAGGCTAAACCTGCCGGAAGTCCGGAATGTGTTTTACAGCTTCGTCAGGATAATCGGTTCGTCTTTTGTAATAACGATCGTGTGTTCAACTTGGGCAACCATGCTTTTATCCGGCGTCTTGAACGTCCAGCCGTCTCCAGCTTCAACAATCGTTTCCGCTTTCGTAGAAATAAACGGTTCAAGCGCGATCACTGTGCCGTTTTTGAAAAGCGCGTTATCAAACGGGTCATAATAGTTCATGATGTGGTTCGGCGCTTCATGCAGGCTGCGGCCGATTCCGTGGCCGGTCAGTGTTTTGATGACGGTAAAGCCTTGAGAGCGTGCTTCATGATAAACGGCTCTTCCGATCTGGTTTTGGCGCTTGCCTGCTTTTGCCTGCTGAAGGCCCTTTTGAAAAGCGTCTTCCGCGCATTGGCAAAGCTTATGAAGGCGTTCTTCTCCATCACCGAGTACAAATGAGATGCCTGTGTCGGAATAGAACCCGCCAAATTCAGCAGAGATGTCGATGTTGACAAGGTCCCCTGCTTTTAAAATCTTGGAAGTGCTTGGTATGCCGTGAGCCACTTCATCATTTACGCTGATGCATGTCACACCTGGAAAATCGTATTCCTTCTCAGGAGCTGAAACGGCGCCATGCTCATCAAGCACAGCTTTTCCGATAAGGTCAAGGTCTTTTGTGCTCATGCCGGGCTCTGCTTTTCGCTTCATTTCTTCACGCGCAAGCGCAACGATTCTTCCGATTTTTTTCAGGCCTTCTAATTCTTGATCGTTTGTTACAATCATCTGTCATTCCCGCTTTCTTTTTAAATAATCTAGATTAAGCTTACCACAACTATCTTAAAAATAGGAAACACACGGACCTGGGAAAAAAGAAATACCTTGGGAAAATTGGTATAGATCACTAGATATCTTATATGGTATATTTGAAAAAAAAGGGTATGAGGGGGATGGGTATGCTTTCATTTTTACAAAAACTCGGGAAGTCATTTATGCTCCCGATTGCGGTTCTGCCTGCGGTTGGAATTATCCTTGCGCTTGGCAGAGAGGATGTATTTAATATCCCGTTTGTCTATCAGGCGGGGACGGCGGTTTTTGATCATCTGCCGCTTATTTTCGCGATCGGAATTGCCATTGGCATTTCGAAGGACAGCAATGGGGCCGCGGGTTTATCAGGGGCGATATCGTATCTGATGCTTGACGCGGCGACAAAGACAATTGACAAAACAAATAACATGGCGGTGTTTGGGGGAATTATTGCCGGTTTAATTGCTGGTTACACCTATAACCGCTTCAAGGATACAAAGCTGCCAGAATATCTCGGATTTTTCAGCGGTAGACGGCTTGTGCCGATTATAACTGCCATCATTACGATCATTTTAGCCGGCATATTCGGAGTCGTCTGGCCGCCGATTCAATCGTGTATAAACTCATTTGGAGAGTGGATGCTCGGGCTCGGCGGCATCGGGGCAGGCATATTCGGCCTTTTCAACAGGCTGTTAATTCCGCTTGGCCTTCACCACGTACTGAACAATATTTTCTGGTTCCAATTCGGAGAATATAACGGAGTGACAGGGGATCTGGCGCGCTTTTTCGCGAAAGATCCGACAGCGGGCACTTATATGACCGGATTCTTCCCAATCATGATGTTCGGTCTTCCGGCGGCGTGTCTGGCTATGGTTGTGACTGCGAAGCCGTCTAAACGGAAAGCGACGGCTGGAATGATGATTGGGTTTGCTTTAACGGCGTTTATCACAGGGATTACGGAGCCGATTGAGTTTGCATTTATGTTTTTATCTCCGCTTTTATACGCTGTTCACGCGATCTTAACAGGGTTATCTTTATTTATCGTCAACTGGCTCGGCATCCGCTCAGGCTTCTCTTTTTCAGCCGGAGCTATCGATTATGTGCTCAGCTACGGAATCGCAGAAAAACCGCTGCTTCTGCTTTTTGTAGGTATATGCTATGCGGCAGTATACTTTATCGTGTTTTATGTACTGATTAAGGCTTTGAATTTAAAAACGCCGGGACGGGAAGATGATGATGTGGATGAAGTGCTGGATGAAAATACGGTTCAGGATGTAAATGAAAACATCATGCTGAAAGGGCTCGGCGGAAAAGAAAATCTTCAAACCATTGATCATTGCGCCACAAGGCTGCGATTGACTGTGAAGGATACCGCTTTGGTGGATGAAGCGCTTTTGAAGAAAGCAGGCGCAAAAGGGGTTGTCAAATCTGGCGGGCAATCGGTTCAAGTCATTATTGGGCCGAATGTGGAATTTGCAGCTGAGGAATTGAGAGCTGCCGTCAAATAAAAAAGCGGAGAGGGCAACCTCTCCGCTTTTTCTTATTTATCTTCGTTATCCTTTGACGTTTCGGAAGAATCTTCGTCATGTTTTGTGTAATCATAATCAGAAGGGTTTACCTTCTTAAAACCTTTCGGCTCGTAGAACCGCAGCAGGTCTCCGTTTATGATTTTATCGGACATTTCAAGTTCCTTCTTGACGAGTGAGTCTTCTGACTTGTCGACTTCGGATTCATCGAGTTCTTTGCCGGTTTTCGTATCGTAATACTTACCGGATATTTTCGTGTACTTCGGTGAAATAAAGTCTCCGTTTCGGAACGGAATCACTTCACGGTGTTCTTTTGATAAAATATCAGACCCGGACATCAGATAGTCTTTCGTATCCACTCCGAGCAGATGCAGAATGGTAGGAGCCACGTCGACGTCTCCGGCATATTTATGAACCTTCTCGCCCTTCACGCCGGCAGCGTGGATAAAGAGCGGCACCCGTTGAAGCTGGGCATTGTCGTAATCAGTGATTTCATCTTTGCCAAGCACTTTCGCCATCGCTTTATTGTGGTTTTCAGAGATGCCGTAGTGGTCTCCGTACATCACAATAACCGATTTATCATATAACCCGTCTTTTTTCAGATCATTGAAGAATTGTTCAATGGACTGATCAAGGTAATGGGCTGACTGGAAGTAGTTATCGACGACAGAGTCACCAAAGTCTCCAGCCGGGAAGTCTGTATCCCCCTCATCCATTCCGAATGGGAAGTGGTTGGACAGGGTAATGAACTTCGTATAGAACGGCTGCGGCAGGCTTTCCAGCAGCGGCATTGATTCTTTGAAGAACGGTTTGTCTTTCATGCCGTAGTTTTTCGTGTTTTCTTCGTTCATGTCATAGTAGGCAGAATCAAAGAATTTATCAATGCCTTCCGCTTTGTACATTTCGTTACGGTTCCAGAACGTCTGCGTGTTCCCGTGGAAAGTAGCAGATGTGTAATTCTTAGACTTCAGAATCGCCGGAACGGATTGCAGCGTGTTTTGCGCTTTGTTTACGAAAACTGAACCTTGAGCCAGCGGGTACAGAGAGTTTTCCATCATAAATTCAGCATCAGATGTTTTACCTTGTCCCGTTTGGTGGAAAAAGTTATCAAAGTAGAACGTTTCGTTATCATGTGCCAGTTTATTTAAGAACGGTGTCACTTCTTTGCCGTCAATTTTATAGTCGATGATAAATGACTGCAAAGATTCAAGTGAAACGTAAATGACGTTTTTTCCTTCCGCTTTGCCGAAATACACGTTATTCGGCACATCGTAATTGGCTTTCATATAGTTTTCTACGTCCGTCACGTCGCTGGAATCGGCAAGCGCGCGCTGGCTGTTGGACTTGATATTCTGTACAGCGTCATAAATTGTGAAATTGTATGTTCCCAAGTATTTCACAAGATAGTTCCGGTCGAATGATCTTGTCAGCAATTCAGGACGGTCTGATTCCGCAACTGCCAGGTTGATCAAGAACACAAGAATCGAAGACGCTAAAATAATTCGGAACGATTTTTTGCTTGACGTTTCGGCAGGCTTGTTCACTTTGATCGCCAAGATGATCAGGATGATCGTATCGATAAAGTAAAAGGCGTCAGTCGGTCTCATCAGCGAAAATGCGCTGTCACCGAGTTGGCCGCCGTTTGTTTTAGCCTGCATAATGACCGGAATTGTAATAAAATCATTGAAAAATCTGTAGTACACAATGTTTGCGTACAGTAAAAAAGACATTAAAAAATGAATCACTATAATGGCTGTCCGCTGTAATTTTTTCTTGAACAAGAGTCCAAAGCCAAGAAAGAACAAGCTTGAGCTAAGAGGATTCACAAAAAGCAATATTTTTTGTATCGTGTTGTCTATTCCTAAGTTGAAGTTCAGGACATAACCGACATACGTTTTGATCCATAACAGGACGACCGCGATGAAGAAGAAGGCCAGTCCTCTTTCTTTTATAAATGTTTTCATTGTTACACTCCTTTTTTCCGATCCAGTTCGAGCGAAACGATAGAAAAAACGAACGTATCCAATATAACACGAATCAGCAGATTAGAAAAGTGAAAATCGTATGATGGAGAAAGTGGCGAAAAACGCCGTCGAATCAACGTTTCGCTTTGAAATGACCAAATGTAAAACAAGGTATCTTTCTAGAAATAAAGGAATAAAATGGTGCAATGATCATTATATGATAAAATAAACGGAATAGATGAAAAGAGGTGGAAGGATGGATTTTTCCCATATTGTGTCTGAAGATAAAATTAAGCGCGCCATCAAAGACGGAGACTTTCAAAACCTCCCGGGAATGGGAAAGCCGCTGCCGAAAGATGACGCGGCACACTTGCCGGAATCGCTGCGCATGGGCTACCGTATTATGAAAAATGCGGGAATGGCTGAGGACGAGGGCGCGCTCAAAAAAGAGCTTATGACCATCGACCATTTAATCGAAAAGTGCTATGACGAAAAAGAACGAGAGCAATTAATCAGAACAAAATCTGAAAAGCAATTGCTGCTTGATAAGCTTGTTGACAAAAAAGACATGTTTTCAAAGCCAGCATCCGCTTTTTATAAGAATAAAGTATATGACCGGCTTGGACGAAACAGACCTTCTTCCAGCTGATTTGTCTTGTCTGCAGGATGGCGATTGAGAGAAGCCATCCTTTTTATATTCCAAGTTCTATGTCTAAAGGTTTATGTTTTTCCATCTATGGGAAATGACTCATAAACGAAAAAGGGTGATGGGATGGAACGACTATTAGAGTGGATAGAGCATATATCTGATTGGCTGTGGGGGCCGCCGCTAATCATTCTGCTGACGGGGACGGGGGTGTATTTCACTATTTTGCTGAAAGGTTTTCAATTTCGCTATCCTTTATACATTTTCAAACAGACAATCGGCAGCGTAGGAAAAAAGCCGAAGGGAGAGGGGACGGTCACACCGCTCCAGGCATTGACCTCGGCCCTCAGTTCAACGATCGGTGCGGCGAACATTGTCGGTGTGCCTGCCGCTATTATGTTTGGAGGGCCCGGAGCGGTTTTTTGGATGTGGCTTATTGCCTTATTTGCTATGGCGATTAAGTTTTCTGAGAGTGTTCTTGCTGTTCATTACAGAGAAAAAAATGAGCAGGGTGAATTCGTCGGGGGACCGATGTATTACATAACAAAAGGGCTGCGCATGAAATGGCTCGGCGTATTCTTCTCTGTTGCGCTGATTGTGGAGCTGATCCCGAGCATTATGGTTCAGGGAAATTCGGTTTCAGTATCGCTTGCCGAGACGTTTTCTTTCAATAAAATATACGCAGGAATCGGCATAGCGTTTTTGATCGGGTTAGTGGTGATCGGAGGAGTAAAGCGGATCGGAAAAGTAACAGAGTTTGTCGTGCCTCTTATGGCAGGGGCATACGCGGGAGCCGGTCTCCTGATTGTTCTCATGAATCTATCATCAGTGCCGGCGTTTTTCTCTCTTATCTTTTCAAATGCGTTTACTTCTTCTTCAGCAGTTGGAGGATTCGCTGGTGCTGCTCTGGCTGAAACCGTTCGCTGGGGATTTGCCCGCGGGCTGTATTCTAATGAAGCCGGAATGGGCACAGCCCCGATTGCACACGCGGCAGCTATGACTGATCACCCAGTGCGGCAAGGGTTTTGGTCTGTGATCGGCATTGTCATTGACACCTTGATCATCTGTACGACTACCGCTTTTATCGTCCTTGCATCCGGTGTCTGGACGGGGAAGAACGCCTCACATGACCCGGCAGCACTGACAACGGCCGCATTTCAGCACTATTTCGGTTCTGGAGGAGGGTATTTCGTCTCGGTTTCTCTCGTCTTCTTTGTTGTATCGACCATCATGGTTGTCATTTTCTACGGCGTAAAGCAAGCTGAATTTTTGTTCGGGCGGCTGGCAGGACATGTGATTAAATTCGTTTATTTAGCGGCTATTATCATAGGTGCCGCAGGCGGAGCAAAAGCCATTTGGGGCGTATTGGACTTAGCATTGGTTTTTATTGTTGTCCCGAATGTGATTGCGCTCTTGTTATTGAGCAGAAAGGTAAAAGCGCTGTACACCGAATTCTTTACATCTGAACAGTACTACCTGAAAGATATAAGAAAAACGAAAAAGAAGCCTGTTTATCCAACAAAAGAAGCTAAAAATTCCTAGTGTTTTGCTTTGGCGCCGAACAATGCTTTGCTTTTCACGATCAATAAATGAAAAGGCAGCAAAAGAGAAATCACTGTATTCATGATCGGCTTGATTCTGTTAAAGTCGATTAGCTGATTTGTATGTTAAGAAGAACCAAAAGCTGCATACGACTGAGAACATGCCGGTTGATGTATACATGGCTTTCGGGTCGATTGTTGAGTGTAAGAACGAAAGGCCGTACACCACAATATAAAGTAAACCGGCGATCTTCACCGTAATGACCGGAGTCCAAAAGGCCGCGATGCTCAGGCCTGAACGATCTAAGATACGATATCACCATGGGGCAGAAACAATTTTCGCTTCAGTAGCTGTCCCAATAACAAAAGCGCCCGAGAATGCTGACCGTCTGGCCAACGGTTTTCGGCAGGCGCACTCCCTCTTCACGGAGAGCCTCAGCTTTATGGCGGGAAAGAAATCGCTAGCGGGCAGACGCCGCGCTGAACATTATACCCTGAGGCTTTCAGTGAAGCCCCCTCTTGATCCTCTGATGGTCGATTCTGTTATAAACTCTTCAATGTTTCTTCATAAACAATAAATCCGCACAGCCCATTTCCAAAGTCAAATTGTCTAAATATGATGTCTTTCCTTCAAATCGGGAGAGTTCGGTCTGTCCTGATTGTCTTCAAGCTCTTTGATGAGCTGAAGCGCTTTGTCGCGTTTATTCATAGAAGCTTACCCTGCTTTTTAATGTCACAATAAGTGCTTGTGACTTTTAGGGTAACCTTGTCTGTTTCATATATTCCGAACTAGGATGAAAGCGCTATAAAAAAGTGTTGACTACATGTATATACAGGAATACAATATAATCATAAGTTGTATATACAAGTTATAAAAGCGGATACGGAGGGGTTGGCATGGGGGAACTGAACAAATCGGCACGTCAGATTGTCGAAGCAGTCGGCGGTGCTGAAAATATTGCAGCGGCAACTCATTGTGTTACACGTTTGCGTTTTGCATTAATAGATGAAAGCAAGGTTGACCAACAGGCGCTTGATCAAATTGATGTGGTAAAGGGATCATTCTCGACAAACGGACAGTTTCAGGTCGTCATCGGCCAGGGAACTGTCAACAAAGTATATGCTGAATTGGTCAAGGAAACGGGGATTGGCGAGTCAACTAAGGATGAAGTGAAGAAGGCTTCAGAAAAAAATATGAATCCTTTGCAGCGTGCTGTGAAAACGCTTGCAGATATCTTCATTCCAATATTGCCTGCGATTGTCACGGCGGGTCTTTTAATGGGGATCAATAACATTTTAACGGCGGAAGGCATTTTCTTCAGCACAAAATCGATTGTGCAGGTCTATCCGCAGTGGGCAGATCTTGCTAATATGATTAACCTGATTGCAGGCACGGCCTTTACGTTCCTGCCTGCGTTAATCGGATGGTCTGCCGTCAAACGATTCGGCGGCAATCCGCTTCTTGGCATTGTGCTCGGGGTTATGCTCGTGCATCCTGATTTGCTGAATGCGTGGGGGTATGGCGCCGCAGAACAAAGCGGAAAGATCCCGGTATGGAATTTATTCGGCCTAGAGGTGCAGAAAGTCGGCTATCAGGGCCAGGTGCTCCCCATTTTGCTTGCTTCTTATATGCTGGCGAAAATTGAGATGTTTTTAACAAAACGCACACCTGAGGGCATACAGCTTCTCGTTGTCGCGCCGATTACGCTTCTCGTAACAGGATTTGCCTCTTTTATTTTGATCGGCCCGGTTACATTTGCGATCGGGAATGTGCTGACTTCAGGACTTATCTCGGTGTTCGGTTCTTTTGCCGCACTTGGCGGTTTGTTATATGGCGGCTTCTACTCAGCGCTCGTGATTACCGGTATGCATCACACGTTTCTTGCCGTTGACCTGCAGCTCATCGGATCAAAGCTCGGCGGCACCTTTTTATGGCCGATGCTGGCGCTTTCTAATATCGCCCAAGGTTCGGCCGCGCTGGCCATGATGTTTATCGTGAAGGATGAGAAACAAAAAGGCCTCTCCCTCACGTCAGGGATTTCTGCTTATCTTGGCATTACAGAGCCTGCCATCTTTGGGGTGAATCTGCGATACAGATTCCCATTTATCATCGCAATGATCAGCTCTGGGCTGGCCGGAATGTATATTTCTTCTCAAGGTGTGCTGGCCAGCTCCGTCGGTGTCGGCGGCGTGCCGGGGATTTTCTCAATCATGAGCCAGTACTGGGGCGCGTTTGCTATCGGGATGGCCATTGTATTAATCGTACCGTTTGCCGGAACATACGCGTATGCTAGATTCAAACATAAATAACCAATGGGGAGCGGGACGTGTTTAGCGTTCCCTTTTCCCGTTTATCATTTAAAAATCGGTGGTGGAAACAGATGAAAACAGAACAAACGCCATGGTGGAAAAAAGCTGTGGTTTATCAAATTTATCCGAAAAGCTTTAACGATACGACAGGAAACGGAGTAGGTGATCTAAACGGCATCATCGAAAAGCTCGATTACTTAAAAACACTTCAGGTGGATGTGCTTTGGCTGACGCCGATTTATGATTCTCCGCAGCAGGATAATGGGTATGATATTCGTGATTATTACTCGATTTATCCTGAATATGGAACGATGGAGGATTTTGAAAGATTACTATCCGAAGCGCATAAAAGAGACTTGAAAGTCGTCATGGATCTTGTCGTCAATCATACGTCAACAGAGCACAAATGGTTTTGCGAGGCGATTTCTTCAATCGACAGCCCATACCGTGATTTTTATATATGGAAAAGCCCGCGGGAAAACGGTTCTCTTCCGACGAACTGGGAATCGAAATTCGGCGGCCCGGCATGGGAGTTTGATGAAGCATCGGGACAATACTATTTGCATCTGTTTGATGTGACGCAGGCTGATTTGAATTGGGAAAATGAAGAGGTCAGAAAGCATGTCTATGACATGATGCATTTTTGGTTTGAAAAGGGGATAGACGGCTTCAGGCTTGATGTCATTAACCTGATTTCTAAAGACCAGCGCTTTCCGGATGCGCAAGCCGGAGAAGACGGCCGTGCCTATTACACTGACGGGCCGCGGGTGCACGAATATCTGCATGAAATGAACGAAAAGGTGTTTTCACATTATGACAGCATGACGGTCGGTGAGATGTCTTCAACGACGGTAGACCATTGCATCCGATACACGAATCCTGCCAATAAGGAACTAGACATGACGTTCAGCTTCCATCATCTCAAGGTTGACTATCCAAACGGCGAAAAATGGGCCTTGGCGCCGTTTGACTTTTTAAAGCTGAAGGAGATCCTATCCGATTGGCAAACGGGGATGCACGCAGGAGGGGGATGGAACGCTCTGTTCTGGTGCAATCATGATCAGCCGCGCGTTGTATCAAGATATGGAGATGATGGCGCGTATAGGGTGAAATCGGCGAAAATGCTTGCTACGGCCATTCATATGATGCAGGGCACGCCTTATATTTATCAGGGTGAGGAGCTGGGGATGACGAATCCGAAGTTTACTGACATCAGCTCCTATCGGGATGTTGAATCGCTGAACATGTATCACGCCTTGAAGGACAAAGGAATGGCTGATCAAGAGACCACAGCGATTTTACAGGCGAAATCCCGTGACAATTCCAGAACCCCCGTTCAGTGGGATGCTACGGAGAATGGCGGTTTTACAACGGGCACACCATGGATACCGGTTGCCGGCAACTATCGGGAAATCAATGCTGAAGCGGCGCTGAGGGATCAAAATTCGGTGTTTTACCATTATCAAAAATTAATTCAGATTCGCAAAATGTATGACATCGTGACAGAGGGGACGTATGAGTTAATCGCAAAGGATGACCCGAGCATTTTTGCGTATCTCAGACACGGCCGCAATGAAAAGCTGCTCGTGATCAATAATTTTTACGGGAAAGAGGCTTCCTTTACAGTGCCGGACTCTTTAGCGCCTGACGAATGGAAGGCAGAGGTGCTGTTGACGAACGATGAAGCAAGGGAAGGGCTTCAGAACATGACGCTCCGCCCGTATGAGTCCATTGTTTATCGTTTAACGAAACCGTGTTAAACTAAGCTGGGTGGTCCATAATGAAGGTGAATAAATTCATCACAATTTATAAAGACATCGCACAGCAAATCGAAGGCGGCCGATGGAAAGCGGAGGAGATTCTTCCGTCAGAACATGAGTTGACCGCACAGTATGATACATCAAGAGAAACGGTCCGAAAGGCGCTTCATATGCTCGCGCAAAACGGCTATATTCAGAAAATCAGAGGGAAAGGCTCCATCGTTCTCAACCGTGAAAAAATGCAGTTTCCCGTTTCGGGTCTTGTCAGCTTCAAGGAGCTCGCGCAAACGCTCGGCAAAGAAACGAAAACAACTGTACACAAATTCGGGCTGGAGCCTCCGTCAGAGCTGATCCAGAAGCAGCTCCGGGCCAATTCGGATGACGACATCTGGGAAGTCATCAGGTCTAGGAAGATTGACGGGGAACATGTGATTTTGGACAAGGATTATTTTTTCAGAAAGCATGTCCCTTACCTGACGAAAGAAATTTGTGAAAACTCCATATATGAATATATAGAAGGAGAACTCGGTCTTTCGATCAGTTACGCCCAAAAAGAAATTGTCGCCGAGCCGTGTACGGACGAGGATAGAGAGCTGCTCGATTTACGCGGCTATGACCATATGGTTGTGGTGAGAAACTACGTCTTTTTGGAGGATACCAGTATGTTTCAATATACGGAAAGCAGACACCGTCTCGACAAATTCCGGTTTGTCGATTTTGCGCGGCGGGGAAAGTGAAAGAGGCGCCTGCCTTTGGCAGCGCGCTTTTTTGTTTGGTATCAAAATTGATACTATCCAACAAAAATGTGCGTACTTTTACTTTTTATCATAATGGCTACAATAGAGATGAGAGTAACCTAAAGGAGAGGTGTTTAACATGGCAGATCTAAAGAAACAAATTTTGGATGCATACCATTTCAGACATGCGACAAAGGAATTTGATCCGAATAAAAAAGTGTCAGACAGCGATTTTGAATTTATTTTAGAAACAGGAAGACTGTCTCCAAGCTCACTCGGCCTTGAGCCTTGGAAATTTGTCGTCGTCCAAAATCCGGAATTCCGCGAGAAGCTTCGCGAATACACATGGGGCGCGCAAAAGCAGCTGCCGACCGCAAGCCATTTCGTCCTGATTCTCGCACGTACAGCGAAGGATATGAAATATAATGCGGACTACATCAAACGTCATTTAAAAGAAGTAAAACAAATGCCTCAAGACGTGTACGAAGGCTATCTAAGCAAAACAGAAGAATTCCAGAAAAACGATTTGCATTTGCTTGAAAGTGACAGAACATTGTTTGACTGGGCATCAAAACAAACCTATATCGCGCTTGGCAACATGATGACTGCCGCTGCGCAAATTGGTGTTGATTCCTGCCCGATCGAAGGCTTCCAGTATGATCACATTCACCGCATTCTTGAAGAAGAAGGGCTTCTGGAAAACGGAAGCTTTGATATTTCTGTGATGGTGGCATTCGGCTACCGAGTGAGAGACCCTCGTCCGAAAACAAGATCTGCTGTTGAAGATGTTGTGAAGTGGGTTTAAATAAAGAAAGCTGCTCGCATAGCGAGCAGCTCTTTTTTATGCCTGATTCGCTCTATTCTGTTTTCTCCTTTGATGTAAGTACAATGCCGTGCCGAGTGCGCTAATCAGAAATCCAGCCAACAGGATCGAGTACATGGATGTGGCTGTGTCCGGAAGCAGACCGCCAGCCGGACCGTCTGTTCCTGACCCGCCCGAACCGTTAGTCGGTTGAGTGCCAGGAGGCGTATCATTTCCTCCGTTCCCGTCAGTCGGCTGTTTTCCGCCAGGTTTGTCGGAGCCGCCGCCATGATTGCCGTCATCCCCGCCTGTCGGTTGATCTGACGGGAATGCCGGCGGTTTGTTGTTCTCTCCGGAATTTAAGATCGTGTATTCGCTGAAGTGGTTTGTATATCCTGTCACCATATCATCGTCAACTGATCCGTGATCTGTCTTTGTGAAAGCTTTCTTTTTTCTGTCGACGTGATAAATGGCAGGGTTATGGGCTTCTTCAATATCAAACATGCGAAGCGAAAGCTGAACGGGCTCCTTGAAGGATTTTATCTCTTTTCCTTTTTGCTTTACTGTAAAGTCATATACATCTGCCAATGACACATCCAACTCTCCCGTCGACTTGATTCCGATTGCAGTGTCTGCGGTTTTAAGGTTCGCCATTGGCATCTTCATGCTGTACCAGTAGTTGAACACCGTCAATGAAGGATCTGACTCTCTTTCTTTCAAAAGTTGGACCTGATCTTTCTTCACTTTAAGATTGATAGGCTTCTCTTGTGATCCTTCATGTGTTCCATAATAGACAAGCGGCGTGTTGGCATTTTTAGCGTAAATCGCAAATTTGTCTTCATCAAGTGTCCAGCTGCCGTCCTTCTGCTTTGTCGGCAGGAATACTTCTTTGATCCGTCCTTCAATTTTAGGAGATACCTTGTTTCCTAGTTTTTTCAGCTGTTCGGTGAAAATCTCATAATCAACGTAGCCAAGGTCTTCACCATGGGAGGCTTGTGTAAAGACAGAATATCCGTCTCCTCCGGCGCCGACAAAATTATTTGTTGCCACGCGGTAGGTATCATCCGTATTTATAGCAACTTTGTCTCCGTTAGGCGATTCAATTTTCACGTCTAACACACGGTGTCCAGGTTCGTTGTTTAATGTAAAGGTATATTCGATTCCGGCTACCTGAGGGAAAGCGCCGCCGCCGTTTTCCACATTGCTTAGGCCTTGTTCAAGGGCTTCTTTAATTTGTTTTCCGGTTAAATCGGCCACGTAAAGCGTATTGCCGAACGGCATTACGTTGAGCACCTCGCCGAGTGTGATATCCCCTTTGTCAATGCCGGCTCTGATGCCGCCGCCATTTGTTATCGCTATTCTGGCGCCGGCTGCTTCTTTCGCTTTTGCCAGCATACCATCCGCGATGAAGTTTCCGAGATTCGTTTCTTTCGTACGCACATGCTCACGCTGGCCGTCAAGCGCCACATCCGTATAGCCGACTTTTTCATTTTTGACGTCTTCTAATTCACTCTTGAACTGATCGAGCTCTTGTTTTGCTTCTGCGTTTTCTTCTGTATGTTCATCAATTGGCAGCACGCTCAGATTTGATTTGTTGGTTTGCACAACGCCGTTTTTATCAAACGCGACATCAACGCGCCCCAAAAATTTGCCGTATTCTTTTGCCTGCGCCACGATCGTCGGTTCTTCGTTGTTTACGACCTCCATTTTGTCAACGAGGGTGTGAGTGTGTCCGCCGATGATCAAGTCAATGCCTTTTACTTTTTTGGCGAGCTCAAGGTCACGGTTATGACCAATGTGGGTTAAAGCAATAATTTTATTTACCTTTTCTTCTTCCTGAATCGCTTTGACGGTGTTTTGTGCTGTTTCAAAGGCATCATTGAATACGATGCTTTTGCCCGGACTTGAGGTGGTGGCCGTATCTTCCGTTGTCAGTCCGAATACGGCGACTTTCTCCCCGTCAACGTCTAACAAAATGTAAGGGTGGATGCCGGCCTCTTTCTTTTCACCTGCCGTAAAGGTTTGCGGCTTTTTGACAAATGATTTCAGTTTGGGCTCATTTGACACATCTACGTTTGCACTGACAATCGGAAATTCCGGCGCTTCAAAGTGATAGCGGTTCGCTGGATCAACGGTCGCGCTGTTTCCGCTTAGAAAATCAGAAAGCACTGTCGGGCCTTTGTCAAATTCATGGTTTCCGAAGGTCATGGCGTCATAGCCCATCATATTCATCATTTTCAAATCGGCCAAACCGTTCCATTTTGTGAAATACAGATCACCGGAAAACACATCTCCCGCATCAAGGAGAATGTTGTGGTTTGTTTCGCTGCGCACTTCGTTAATTTTCGTCATTCGTCTCGCTGCGTCATCGAGATGGGCGTGCGTGTCATTCGTGTGCATGACAGTCAGATCCCACAGTCCGTCTTTAGGTGGATCTGGATTTGAATCATCATCGAATTGCAGCTTATACACACCATAGCCTTCATTCGCAGACTTGCCTACATAAGCGACGTCGTCTGCTTTATCAGCAAATGGCTTGGCCAAAAGCGAGGATTCAAACGTCACATTCGCACCGGAAACAGGCGCGATTGACCAGTTGTTGTCTGCTTTTGGATTGACTGTTTTTTGTTCAATAATGTAATCCATCAGCACTTGCCTGTTTTCAACCGCAGAGCCGTGGACAATTTTATCGCTCGTCAGATGAGGGAACCCGCCGCCTCCGGACGCACGATAATTATTGGTGACCACAAGAAATTCCTGGCTTGGGCTGATCGGCTTGCCTTCATAGGAAAGGTTGATGATCCGGGATGAATCCGCATGAACCACTTTTCCGTTCTCATTGTATTTAGCCGGTTTTGTCACATCGACTTGATATGTGACGCCGTCAATCACGTCAAAATTATAGGAGCGGAAATTCTCGTTCAGCAAGGCCTGATCGCCGCCTTTAGATGGATCAATTTGATTGAATTGGCCTGCTGACATCTCCAGCCAGTCCTTCACTTCGCTGCCTGTCAGTTTGACGATTTGGACAGTATTATCGTAAAGATACAAGTCACCGACATTTTTAATCGCAAGATCTCCGGCCGGAATGTTTGTGTAGTAATTGGCTCCGTTTCTGCCGCCTGCTTTAAACGGCGCTCCGGCTGATAAAATCGGCAGGTCCTTGTACTCGGTATCCTTCATTTCTTTTTCGGCGTACCATTTTTGCGCATCAGTAACGATTTGAATGGAAGGATCATCTTTGACCTGGGCAAAGAAGCTGTTAATTTCTGCTTCGGTTTTGCCGACTGGCTTTCGAACATACTCCAGTGTGTTTTGGTGTGTTTGCTGAATGGTGTTTGTAACGGTTTCGTTTCTGGATGTGACGGTGCCGGCAATAGATTCAATACTGCCTTTGGAATCTGCAACCTTCCATGAGCCGTCCGCCTTTTCAAGTTTGAGGTCAATCACGCCTAAGTATTTGCCCCAGCTGCTTGGCATGACGACAGGAATGCCGTTAATCGTTCCTTTTTCCACATCGAATTGAGCAGCACCTGCATACTCCGCGGAAGGAAAGAGCCCGTGCTGATGGCCCGAGATAATCGCATCAATGCCTTTCGTTTTAGTGGCAAGGTCAAACACGGCGTTTTCTGCGCCTGATGATTGCGCCTGCTTTTCAATGCCGGTGTGGGCGAGGGCAATAATGACATCTGCGCCTTCCGCCTTCATTTTCGGGATTGTTTCATTGGCGGATTCTACGATATCCTGCACCTGAACCTGCCCCTCAAGATTCTTTTTGTCCCATGTCATGATTTGCGGGGGGACAAAGCCTATGTAGCCGACTTTTATTTTCTGCTCCTTGCCGTTTTCATCAGTGACCGTTTTCTCTTTTATCACATACGGCGTATAACGGTTTTCGCCGCTAGTTGTTTTGACGTTGGCATTGACAATCGGGAAATCGGCTCCTTTGATTGTGCCGTCGAGAAAGTCGAGTCCGTAGTTGAATTCGTGATTGCCAAGCGTCCCGGCGTCGTATTTCAGCGCATTCATGACGCTGATAATCGGATGGGTTTTCGCGCCGGAGATAATGTCGTCTTTTTGATATTTCACCGCGTATTCACCCAGCGGGTTCCCTTGAATCAAGTCGCCGTTATCCACAAGCAGGGTGTTAGGGTTTTGCTCGCGGTGCTTTTGGATCAGCTGCGCCGTTCTTGCCAGCCCGAAATCCGTCGTTTCTTTGTCGCTGTAGTAATCATAATCCATCATATTGGCATGAATATCAGTCGTGGCCAAAATACTCAGATGCACCTGAGGAGCCGCGCTTTCTTCTGCATGAATGGGTGGTGTTGGGAGGATTAGGCTAAGTATCATAATTGGGGGCAAAAGAATACGGAGAATGTTTCCGACGTGTGTTCGTCTTTTCTGTATTCTCACCAGTTCTCCACCTTTCAACGAAATTTGTGTTACAGCTCCTATTGTAAGAATATTTTGTAACTATTTGTAGGTGTTTCTTTATGATTATTGTAAAAGGGAGAAAAATGAGTACTATGTAGCAGCTTCAAACGACAAATGCTGGGTATTTATGCTTATCTCTTGTCCATATTCGCAAAATGTTTATTTTAGTGTGGCTGGGGTAGAGTGTTTTATGTAGACATCTAAAGCGGGAGGTTATGAACCATGGGGAAAAAAATTGCAGTTGTTTTGACAGATTACTTTGAGGACAGCGAGTACACTGAGCCTGCGAAAGCTTTTAAAGAAGCGGGACATGAACTGACTGTCATCGAAACTGAAAAAGGAAAAACAGTAAAAGGCAAGCAGGGGAAAGCGGAAGTGACAGTTGACGCTTCCATTGACGACGTAAACCCTTCAGACTTTGATGCGCTTTTGATTCCTGGAGGATTTTCACCAGACCAGCTTCGCGCTGACGATCGTTTCGTCCAATTTACAAAAGCGTTTATGACTGACAAAAAACCGGTATTCGCCATTTGCCACGGCCCGCAGCTTTTAATCAATGCGAAAGCGCTCGACGGCCGAAAAGCGACAGGCTATACGTCCATTCGTGTTGACATGGAAAACGCCGGTGCCGACGTTGTGGACAAGGAAGTGGTTGTTTGCCAAGATCAATTGGTCACTAGCCGCACACCGGACGACATTCCGGCATTTAACCGCGAATCATTGGCACTGCTTGAGAAATAAGAAAAACGGACGCTCCCGGGCGTCCGTTTTTTTGTTGCTTAGGCTTGAGCGCCTGTCAGCTTCTTGTACCTGTAATACAAGAAAGCCGCTGCAGCCGTTCCGATGACCGCAATGCCGAAGTCGAACATGAAAATATGGGCGATGCCTCCCGCTTTTGCGATAAGGCCTGTTGCAATTGGCAGCAGAATCGATGCAAGGCTTGAAGCGGTCGCTACAATTCCGGTAACGGTTCCTTTTCGCTTCCAGAACAGCTCTGTCATTAACGTAATGGTCATTTGAAACACACCTGCAGTAGAAAAGCCTAAGAAAAAGGCCGTGATGTCCAGCACGACTGGGGTATGAACCGTCAGCATAACTGCGAGCGTACATAAAGTAATAATAGGATATAAGAGCGTTATGAAGACAGGTTTGACCCATCTGTTCAGCAAAACGGCTAATAATAAAACAGATGCCAGAGACCCTATACTATAATAGCTCAGCAATTGTACGGATGCTGATTCAGCTAACCCGGCTGCCTTTTGCGCGTAGCTCGGGAGCCAGATTTGAGAAACCGTAAATAAAGCCGTGGATGTAAAACCAATGATAATCAGTGCGGTGCCTTCTTTCTGAAAAACAGGTTCAGACAAGAAAACGGAAGATTCCTGTTGGCCGCTATCAGTTGGTTTCTTATGTTTTTTAGGAAACGAAAGCGTTGATAAATAAATAATATTCAGGAGGTAGACCGCTGCCGGCAGATAAAAAGCAAATCCGTAAAACATGCTGTGGTCTGCTAAAAATGTGATCAAAAGCGGCAAAAGGGCTGCCCCGACAGACATAAAGGCTTTGACCAAGACATTCGCCGAACCGGAAGCAGCCGGGAAGAGTTCGGTCAGGGCGGGATATGTTCCTGCGTCCATCGCTGAATTTGCAACTCCCGCTAATAAGGCGAACACAAACGCCAGCTCATAGCTCGGTGATAAAGGAATACCGACTAAAAAGACGGCCATAATTCCCGCAGAAGCGACAACAAGCGGCTTTCTGCCGATTCTATCAGATAAAACCCCGGAAATGCCGTATGTCAGCAGTTTGCCGAACCCGATAGCGGCAATGACATAACTGATGCCGGTCGGATCGGTATTCCATTGTTTTGTTAAAGAGGGCATATTGGATGCGAGAATGATATTGACCATCCCCAGAAAGAAGTAGTTGATATACATTCCGGATGCTGTTTTGATATGTGACGTTTTCATGCTTGTACTCCTTCACAACTTATTCGAACACTGTCATGAGTATCATGTTTGGCAGCCTGTTTCTTCGAATGCAAAAATTAAGCAGATATAAATGGCGCCTGTTAAGGAAAATTGGTTTTGAGGCAATGATAAAAAAGACTCGCCGAGTTTCCGGCCAGTCTCCATTATTTGCGAAGCGAGGCTAGTTCTTGAGCAATTGCCTGCATTTCACTTGGGCTGAATGATTCTTTTTTCATCACCATGCGGTGAAGGTACGTGAGGTCTTCGATCTTCTCATCACTGAAATCCTCCGCTTTGATCACGCCGACGTTCAGCATGTTCAGCTTTTGGGAAATCTCTTCAATCATTTGAGTTAATGTTTCTGTATTTGGGCTGGACAAATGATTCCATCCTTTCTTTACGCAATATAGGTATGTTTTATTCTAACAGAATTCCTTCAGAAAAAAACCCTATTCTAAAAGCAGGCTGTTTATTCCAAAAAAGTGAAGACATCAGTTGAAAAGGAAATGAACATCCTACTAAGATATTCATGAAGGTTTCTTTTTAGAGAAATAGGGGCAAAGAATAGGGAGGTTGCACAACATGATAAGCGTGTTATTTGTTTGTTTAGGAAACATTTGCCGGTCTCCGATGGCGGAAGCGATTTTTCGGGACTTGGCAGCCAAAAAAGGATTAGCGGGGAAAATCAAGACGGACTCAGCCGGTATTGGCGGCTGGCACATCGGCAATCCCCCGCATGAGGGAACGCAGGAGATATTGCGAAGAGAAGGAATCAGCTTTGATGGCATGCTGGCGCGTCAAGTCAGCGAACAGGATCTGGCCGATTTTGATTACATCATTGCAATGGATGCAGAAAATATCGGAAGTCTCAGAAGCATGGCGGGATTTAAAAACACCCCGCATATCAAAAGGCTTTTGGACTATGTTGAAGATTCAGATCTAGCCGATGTTCCCGATCCTTACTACACGGGGAATTTTGAAGAGGTTTGCCAATTAATCAAATCGGGCTGTGAGCATCTGCTTGCGTCGATTCAAAAAGAAAAACAATTGTGAGTGAAAGGAGAATTTGCATGAACAACGAACGTTTAATGCTGAAAGGGATATTTCTCGGAGCTGCGGCAGGCGCGGCGTTATCACTGCTCCATAAGCCGACAAGACAGGCGTGCGGCATGAGATGGCTGACATGCAAGCATAAACTTTCACTGTATAAAAGCAATCCGGAGCTGTTAAGAAACACTGTCATCACAAAAGTGGATGAGGCCAAAAAGCTCGCCCAAACGCTTTCAAAGGAAGTCGACTTTGTGAATCAGCAGGTGAAAGAGCTGAAGAAAACAACACCGCAAGTGATGGAACTTGTGCAAGAAACGAAAGAGCATTTTTCAAAAAAATGATTAAACATGCGAGGTGAGGCGACATGAGTTTTTTGAAAGAGCTTTTCAGCAGGTACACCCTTCACGAAGGACAAAGCAAATCAGCGGAGCTGGCGTATTTTTTTCTATTGTCACTGTTTCCGTTTTTGATTTTTATGCTGACGCTCACCGCGTATCTTCCGCTTTCTACCGATGATGTTTTAGGAGTCATAGAACAATATGCTCCCGCCAGTGCGATGTCTCTCGTTGAATCCATTACCCATCAAACCTTAAATAATCGAAATGGCGGTTTGCTGTCCTTCGGGATTATCGCCGCATTATGGTCAGCGTCTAATGGAATGAACGCGATCGTCCGGTCGTTAAACCACGCGTATGATGTGGAAGAAAACCGTTCTTTTATCATTGTTCGTCTAACCTCGATTTTTTTGACGATTGCCATGGTATTTACGATTTTAGTGGCTTTGCTTCTGCCGGTATTTGGCCGGGAGATTGGAAGGCTCGCTTCTGACTTTGTCGGGGCGTCGGATCTGTTTTTATCCGTCTGGGCCGCCATTCGCTGGGGTGTAAGCCCTCTTGTGCTTCTGATTGTTTTTTCCGCGCTGTATGTGATTGCACCGAACAAAAAGCTGTCTCTCCGGTTTGTCATGCCGGGTGCGGTCTTTGCGACCCTCGGCTGGATCATTGTCAGCACATTGTTTTCGTTTTACGTCAGCACGTTTGCGAACTATAGCGCCACTTACGGGAGCATCGGGGGAATCATCGTTCTGATGATTTGGTTTTACTTGAGCGGTATTTTAATTATCCTAGGCGGAGAAATCAACGCTCTTTTACATAAACGTAAAAAGCTTCCTGATGAAAACCCCTACCATTAGTGCATCCTATAAACGAACTTCGGTTCAAAAAGAAGTCGGGGGGATATCGTGATGACCAAGCATACGAAAAAAGGCGGAAGCCATAACAAACAAAACTCGAAAAGCAAATCGAGCCATAAAACAAGCGGAAGCGCCAACGGACAAAACGGCTACCATTAGCATCAAAGCCTCCTGACATCATGTCGGGAGGCTTTTTGATTAGGAAGATGAAGAATAGGTTTCAGCCGGTGACCAGCTTTTCGGTTTGCCCAGCACAAGGGCCAGCCATACAGCGCTAAGCGTAAGAGTAATGAAGTAGAACAAGTTTGCGTTTTCAAATGTCTGCATATACCAGCCGCCGGCAATTGGGCCGAGAATGCTGCCAAGACTGAATGTAATGCCGCAAAGCAGGTTACCCGCCGGCAGGAGATGAGGCGGGAGAAGATCTGTCATATAGCTGATGCCAAGTGTAAAGGTTGATCCGACAGCCATTCCCGCAATAAAAAAGCAGCAGCCGATCACGTAAGGCAAAGGGAATACACCGGCGATCAAAAAGCAAAGAGCCCCAGTCAGTAAAATCACCAGCAGCACATTCCGCCTGCCGTATTTATCGCTGAGGATGCCGAGCGGAAACTGAAAGATAATGCTTCCAATCGCAAATGCGGGAAGGATGATCGCTACTGCGTCTACTGATATCCCCAAACGGAGCGCGTAAACGGGAAAGCTTCCGTTCAGCGCCGTCTCCAGAAACCCGTAGCCAAATGTAGGCATAAAGGCAACCCATCCAAACAGCATGGCCTGATAAAACCGCCTGAAACTATTGTCAGATTTGGTTTCATGAGGACTGGTTTGCGGGTATGCATTTTGTAGAAAGAAAACAAAAAGCCACGCAAACAGACTGATGCAGCCGGACACGATAAAAGGAAGCGACGGGCTCAGCTTGACAAGCGGCACCATGAACGGGCCCGCGGCAAATCCAAGGCCAAAGGAAAGCCCGTAAATAGACAGGTTTTTTCCGCGATTTTGTTTTGATGACATGGAGGTTACCCACGTTTGCGTAGAAAAGTGAAGCATATGGTCGCCGATTCCAATAAACAGGCGAAGCAGGAACCAGACCCAAACTGACTGAAGCCAAATAAATCCGAATAAGCTTAAAATGACAATGCTTCCGCCCATGACGATCAGCGGCTTGAATCCGAGTTTTCTAAGCGGCGCTTCCATAAACGGCGAAGCCAAAAGCACGCCGATATACAGTCCGGTCGCATGCAGGCCGTTGACAGCAGCGGATTCTCCATTTGTTTCAAAAATGATTGAAATGACAGGCAGCAGCATGCCTTGTGAAAACCCGGAAATGGAAACGAGCAAGACAAGGATAAAGAAATGAAATCGTGACATCGTGTCGTTCTCCTTATGTGGAATCTATGTTGATCGTACAACGTTTTCCAAAAGCAGGCAACCTGAAAAAAGCCTATATCACGCTAAACATTTGCCTTCGTGTAATCATGAAGGTTTTTGAGAAGAATAAAGATAAAACAAGTCATAATAAAGGAGCCATTTCACCATGAATCGTATCTTTTTTATTTTAGTGGCGGCCGGTGTTCCGCTTTCTGTGATTGGCAGTTTGATGCATTGGCCTTCCGCGGTTCTTTTTGCCGTTTACTGCGTGACAATTATCGCGCTTGCAAGCTATATGGGAAGGGCGACAGAATCACTGTCCATTATTGCAGGACCCCGGATAGGCGGTTTGTTGAACGCCACCTTCGGGAATGCGGTTGAACTGATTATTTCCCTTTTTGCATTAAAGGAAGGCCTGACAGGAATCGTGCTTGCCTCTTTAACCGGTTCAGTGCTGGGAAACCTGCTGCTGGTCGCGGGCCTATCGTTTTTTGTCGGCGGTTTAAAGTATAAGCGCCAAGAGTTTAATATTCATGATGCGCGCCATAATTCGGGGCTTTTGATTTTTGCCGTCATTGTCGCCTTCGTGATTCCCGAAGTATTTTCTATTGGAATGGGAGACGCGAGCAAGCTCAATTTAAGCATTGGCATCAGCATTATCATGATTCTGTTATATGTCGCGGCGCTGTATTTTAAACTCGTCACGCACCGCGGAGTTTATCAGCCAAACAATGCCGCCCAGCATGAAGAGGATGAACAGCCGGAATGGTCAGGGAAGGTTGCGACGATTGTGTTGTTTGCGGCAACGATTGTCGTGGCATACATATCCGAAAACCTGGTCCACACATTCCACTCGGTGGCTGAGCAGTTCGGCTGGAGCGAGCTGTTTATCGGGGTCATCATCGTGGCGATTGTAGGAAATGCGGCGGAGCACGCGTCAGCGATTATTATGGCCTTCAAAAATAAAATGGACGTTGCGGTTGAAATCGCAGTCGGCTCTACGCTGCAGATCGCTATGTTTGTCGCACCGGTGCTCGTCATCTGTTCTATCTTTTTCCCGACAAGCATGCCGCTTGTCTTTACATTGCCGGAGCTCGTCGCGATGGTATCAGCGGTTCTCTTGATGATCGCTATTTCGAACGACGGGGATTCCAACTGGTTTGAAGGGGCAACACTGCTTGCCGCATATGTCATTATGGCGATCGGCTTTTTCCTTCTTTAACCTGAAAAAATGTTGGATAACAACAAAGCGGGATGAAAAGACTAAGGGAAAATGCCATAGAAAGAGTGATATGATGAAAAAGCTATTTCATTCCACACTTATCGTGTTGTTATTCTTTAGTTTTTTCGGCGTTCAGCCCATCCACGCGAAAAAGCAGTTTAAGGTTCCTAATTCTGTCGCAAGCATTTCCAAGGAAAACACGTATCCGAACGCTTCACAGGATCAGCCAATGCTTCAGCCGAGCAAGCTGGCAAAGGAATTGCTCGATCATTCTGAGGTGGAGATTGAAAACCCGCATCTCATCAAAATGCTGAATGAATCCAACATATCCGGAACACCGCTTGCAGTAGGGTACCGTGCGACAATATTTCTCGGGAAATGGGCGCTCGGCTATGAATCAAATGAAACGGTCGCAAACTGGGAATATAAAAAAATCAATACAAACCGTGCAGATAACCGCGGCGAGAAAGAAACGGCTGAAATGCATTATGCCCAGGAACAGCAGTACAAAGTAAAGGGCGGCCTGACAGCTAAAGTTCCGAATGCTGAAGATGTCAAAAGCATGATGATGCAAAAAGCGATGAAGAAAACGAACCTTCCGCTAGCATTTGAGACGGTCATCGGGGCTGGCACAAAACGGGATCAGATTTATAAAGTCGCTCCTAAAAAAATCGGTTATCTACATGCATATGCACCGGCTGTGAATGAAAAAGGAAAAGTGACTTATGGAGAAGTGTACTTAGTGCTGAAAGGAAATAAACGAAAACTCGTCGTGAAAAATGTCACGTCACAGGGAATCGGCGCATGGATTCCGGTTCAAGATCATGTCACGTTTGGCTTTCAGCTTTCCTCACTGCTCAGATAAATAAAAAACTGATTCCGACTCGGAATCAGTTTTTTTGTTTATTGGGTTCTCTCAATTCGGACCGCTTCCTCAAGCATTTGCACATTGTTTTGGTACAGCTGGCGAACGAGTATTCGTCTTGCTGCAAGGCTGGCGCTGAAATAATCATCATCCTTCACCATGCCTTTCACCGTAAATTCGACGCCGCGATTGATTTTATTCAAAGCGGTGATGCCGTGGACTTGAAACGGTTCTGCCGGATTGCCGAATTCATCTCGCTTCAATGAATCACGAAGCTCTTCATTCAGCATGTCACATGCCTCTTCCAACACGCTGTACACGCGGTCTGGATCTTCTTTAAAGCTGATGAGAAAGGATTCGATAATCCGCATAAAATGGATATTATAGTTCTCTATCTGCCTGACCTCGCCGTTGCTGATGGTGAGCAGTTTGCCGCTCCATTCCCGGATTTGCAGCGAGCGAAGGCCGATCTCCTCCACTGTCCCGTTAAACAAGTTGTTGACGGTGACATAATCGCCTTTGTGCAGCTGGCGTTCATATATTAAGAAGACGCCGGCCAGCACATCTTTGATCAGAGATTGGGCGCCAAAACCGATCACGATACCTGCAACGCCCGCTCCGGCTAATATCTTGCCGAAATCATGCACAAATAAAGAAATAACGTAAAAGATAAATCCAATCGTCGCCGTATATTGGGTGACAGAACGGACAAGGCTTTCAATCGTTTTTTCCTTTTTTTCTTCAATAAAGTCCGTCCGTTTAAAAAACAGCTGTACCAGCCGGTTGATGATAAAGACACCAATCCAAAGGATAACGGCAACGAGGAGAATATCGACGATTTTATTCTGGAAAATCTCTGTAAGTGTTTCTTCCATCCGCATCTAACTCCTGGCTTGACGTTTTGTGAAATCTGTATCCTGATAATAAGTGTTTTTGACAAGAACATTCGGTCCGAGGCACCGGACATTCGGGCAGTGGCAACTCAGTTCTTTTGCAAGCTTGGTCTCTCTCCATTTTTCATAGGCGGAAGGGAGGCTGTCCGTCTGAATATTGCCAAGCGGCGGAGTATCGCCGAAATCGGTCACGATAATGTTTCCGTCGAAAATGTTTACATTCAGGCGAGAACGGCCGTCAGGGTCATTTCGCACGGTAACGTTTTTTGCCGAGCGAAGCCGGCGAAGCAGCTTTTGGTCGTCTTCGTCCGGACTGCAGGCATAAAACGGCAGCGTTCCGAACAGCATCCACGTATTTTCATCACGAATATCCAGCAAGCGGTGAATGGCCTGTCTCATCTCTTTCAGGCTGAGGGATTCAAGAGCGCTTGCGAAATCGCTTGGATACATTGGGTGGACCTCATGACGCTGACATTTCATATCTTCTGTGATTTGGCGGTGAATATGCTCAATATGCGGAAGAGTTCGTTTGTTCAGCATCGTTTCCGCAGATACCATTACTCCGGCATCCACGAGCGTGCGGCTGTTTTCGATCATTTTTTCAAAATAGCGCGCGCGCTGTTCGAAGGTCGGTTTTCTGTCCATCATGGCAAAGCCGATTTCAGCAAAATCTTCAACTGTACCCCAGTTATGAGAAATATGTAGCACATCGAGATACGGAATGATCCATTCGTACCGCTCGATGTCGAGGGTCAGGTTTGAATTAATTTGCGTCCGCACACCCCGTTCATGGGCGTATTTCAATAAAGGAACGACATATTCTTTTACTGATTTCAACGATAGCATCGGCTCTCCGCCTGTAATGCTGATGGAGCGCAGGCGAGGGATTTCCTCCAGCCGTTTTAACAGAAGATCTATTGGCAGAGCATTCGGGTCTTTAGGCTGCAATGTATAGCCTACAGCACAATGCTCGCATCTCATATTGCAAAGTGTCGTCGTTGTGAATTCAACGTTTGTCAGCTGCATGTCTCCGTATTGGTCAACATCCATATAGGCTTCCCAAGGATCAAACTCAGGCGTAATCGGACGCAGCTTCGTGTTTTGTGTCATGACTATCTAACTCCTTTATAAATGGGCATACTAACGCTGCCAACAGTTAATTTTAGACCTGATTTGCCAAGATCGCAAGTAGCGCGGCAATTGAAAAACCGCAAAAAATGAGCTACCATAATAAAAAATGAATGGAGGAACAGCATGGGGAACGCCGTAAACAATAAAGACCAGCAGATTGATTATTTAAAGAACAGACTTGACATGTTTATGAACGTCATCGATTCATTAGACCCTGAAGCAACCGACGTTGAAGATATAGACAGGCTCATCAGCATGCTTGATGACTTGGAAGCCAAATACGAACGTTTTAAAAAAGATTGGGAATAAAACCGCGCGTCGGCGCGGTTTTTTCTATTGGCATAAAGCAACAGTATAAAACAAAGCCCCTATCTGTAAAATAAGAAAAAATGCAGAAGGAGCGCTGGCCATGAAGTGGATGTGTTCAATATGCTGCGCCGCCGTATTGCTTGCCGGAAGTGCAGCACAGGCGGAAGCGGTGCCGAATGAGCCGATTAATTGGGGCTTTAAACGAAGTGTCAATCATCAGCCGCCAGATGCCGGGAAGCAGCTGAACCGCTTAATTGAAAAATATGATGCGTTTTATTTAGGGAATACAAAGGAAAAAACGATTTACTTAACGTTTGATAATGGGTATGAAAATGGCTATACGCCAAAAGTGCTTGATGTCTTAAAAAAACATCGCGTAACAGGAACGTTTTTTGTCACCGGGCATTTCGTAAAGGACCAGCCTCAGCTGATTAAACGAATGTCAGATGAGGGCCATATTATCGGCAACCATTCCTTTCACCATCCGGATTTAACGACAAAAACAGCTGATCAGATTCAGGATGAGCTTGATTCAGTCAACGAAGAGGTTTATAAAATTACGGGAAAGCAGGACAACCTGTACTTGCGCCCGCCGCGCGGCGTGTTTAGTGAGTACGTACTGAAAGAAACGAAACGCCTCGGCTATCAAACCGTTTTCTGGTCAGTCGCTTTTGTTGATTGGAAAATCAATAACCAGAAGGGGAAGAAATATGCTTACGATCATATGATCAAGCAGGCGCACCCAGGAGCTATTTACCTGCTTCACACTGTATCAAGAGACAATGCTGAAGCACTGGATGATGCGATCACAGACCTGAAAAAACAAGGCTACACTTTTAAAAGCATTGATGATCTGATGTTTGAGAAAGAAATGAAGATGCCGTCCTTGTAATGAGAAAAGCCTCTCCTGAAACGGAGAGGCTTTTCTTTATTTTATACATTTAATCAGTGCGGCCCAATCCAGATCTCCGAAGCCTTGTTCAATCCCGCTTTCAAAATGGCTCTTGGCCAGCTCGGCAAGAGGAAGATTTGCAGAAACCTGTTTTGCGGCGGCGAGTGCCAGGTTGGTATCCTTCAGCCCTAATGACATTTTGAAACCGGCCGGCTCAAATTTCTGCTCGGCCATGATGGTTCCGTAATTTTGGTAGACGGGGGAGCCGAAAAGCGCGCTGGCAATTTCTAAAAATTGTTTTTGTTCTAAGCCGTACTTCTCCATCATTAAGAAAGATTCAGATAACGCCTCCAGCATAGACACGAGTAAGAAATTGATGCTGATTTTCGCTGCATTTGCTATCTTGCTTTCTTCGCCGACGTCAAATACCTGCTGGCTGAGGCTATTGAGCAGAGGCTTGGCGGTTTGCTTCGCTTCCGCCGGTCCTGCTGTTATGATGCGAAGCGCGGCTTTGGCTGCGGCATCCGGTCTGCCAAGGACGGGAGCGGCGAGAAAGGATTGTCCTTTCTCTGCATGAGCCGCTGCGAGCTTCTCTGAGAATTCAACACTGATCGTGCTCATCGAGATGTGAATGCCATCCTCTGCTAATCCTTCAAGCAGCCCGTCTTCTCCAAATGTCACGGCGCTGACAGAATCATCATCTGCAAGCATTGTCATGACAATATCAGCGGACTTTGCCGCCAGCCGCGGCGTATCAGCTGCCTGTGCGCCTGCTGTGACAAGTTCTTCCGTCTTTTGTTTCGTCCGGTTATATACAGTCAATTCGTAGCCTGCTTGAAGAACATTTCGGGCAATGGGCTGTCCCATATTGCCGAGTCCGATGACAGCAATTTTCAATCTGATCACTCCCTGAATATTTTTTCCATTATAAACAATATAAACAGAATATGCATAGCAATCGGCTTACAACAAAAAAGAACAGCTTCCCGCTGCCCTCATTTAAAAATATTGAACCATCCTTTATGTACAAACCAAATCAGCATCCCGATCACAAGCGCGGCCATCAGGCCAAGTACAGCAAAATATCCGTATTTCCAATGCAGCTCCGGCATGAAGTCGAAGTTCATACCGTATACACCGGCAATAAAGGTGAGCGGGATGAAAATGGTCGACACGATCGTCAGTGTCATCATAATCGCATTCATCCGGTTTGAGTTTAGCGTCACGTAGCTGTCACGCAAATCGGACGTCATGTCCCGGTTGGATTCCACAATTTCAGACAACTTTAACAAATGATCGTATATGTCACTGAAGTAGGCTTTCGTTTCCCGCTGCTCTTTCACATGGTCAAGGCTTAAAATCCGATAGAGCAAATCACGCATCGGGATAATTGTCCGTCTTAAATGCAATAGGTCTGTTCTGAGTTCAAACACCTCGTTCATCAGCGTTCCATACGTTTTGTGGGAGCGGCTTTCTTCGATTTCATTCAGCCGGTCCTCAATTTTATACACGAGAGGAAAATATTCATCGACAAGCTGATCCATGATCATATAAGAAATATGCCCAGGCCCTTTTTTAGATATGTCCGGTGAAGCATACAAACGCTCCCGGACTTTGGCGATACCGGGCGTTTCGTGTAAATGAAAGGTAACGATAAATTGTTCGCCCTGAAAAATATCGACTTCCTCCGTCTCTAGTGTTTCCTTATTCAGCGCATGAATCACGTAAAAACGATAGCCATCATAATGGTCAAGCTTCGGCCGCTGCATGTGCTGGAAGCAATCCTCAATGGCAAGCGGATGAAAATGAAAAAAATCTCTCAATAACGCCGTTTCCGTATCCTCCGGGCCGTAAAAATCAACCCAGTACCATGCAATATCAGGCTGTTCCACTCGTTCAATCGGTATATTTTTCAGCAGCTGATGCTCTGTTGTGATTGCGGTAATGTTGATCATAAACAACCCTCCACCTGCCATTATATCATGCGGTCTTTATGAGAAAAGTATACGGTACTCTCTGCCTGTTTCCAGCGGCATGTTATACTGAACAAAAACGGAAAAAGGGTGGATCACATGTGGAAGGAAAAAGTATCTGTCACGCCGCCGTATCATTTTGACCGCGTATTGGACAGGCTGTCTTTAGACCCCCTCAATGCTGTCGATCGAGAGGCGAGAGAAGTCCGCGTGCCGATCAGAAATCATGCGGGAGACGTATGTATTGTAAAAGTACAGGCGTTAGGCCATGCTGACAAGCCTGAGTTTCTCGTTAGCGGGGAAACGGATCAGGATGAGATGATGAAGGAAATCAAGCGGATTTTTCAATGGGAACATCATTTGCAGCACGTTCTGGATCATTTCTCAAAAACGAGTCTGTCCGCCATTTTTGAAGAGCATGCCGGGACACCGCTTGTTCTGGACTACAGTGTGTACAACTGCATGATGAAATGCATCATCCACCAGCAGCTCAATCTGTCCTTCGCTTACACGCTAACAGAACGGTTTGTTCATGCATTTGGCGAGCAGAAGAATGGCGTGTGGTGCTATCCAAAGCCGGAAACGATTGCAAAACTCGATTATCAGGATCTGCGTGATCTGCAATTCAGCATGAGAAAAGCGGAATACACCATTGATACATCAAGGATGATCGCAGAAGGCACACTCAGCTTGTCAGAACTAACGCATATGGCGGATGAAGACATTATGAAAAAACTGATCAAAATCAGGGGCATCGGCCCGTGGACCGTGCAAAACGTCCTCATGTTCGGACTTGGCCGTCCCAATTTATTCCCGCTTGCCGATATCGGCCTCCAGAATGCCATCAAACGCCATTTTCAGCTGGACGATAAGCCGGCAAAGGATGTCATGCTGGCGATGAGCAAGGAGTGGGAGCCTTATTTAAGCTATGCGTCTTTATATTTATGGAGGAGTATTGAATAATTCATCTGACAATGAAGGAAAACCTGCAAACGTGTTATACTAGTTAGATGTGAAAAAACATTTCACTTTCTGCCATCCGCAGAAAGCTTCATATAGAAACGGAGAGAAAAACGTGAACCAACAAAAGAAACAGGCGCCCGTCGAACTGAAGGTCGGACAAACCTTTCCGCTGACGATTAAGCGTCTCGGCATTAACGGAGAAGGTGTCGGCTATTTTAAGAAAAAAGTCGTCTTCGTGCCCGGCGCGCTTCCTGGTGAAGAGGTTGTTGTGCAGGCCACAAAGGTCCAGCCTAAGTTTTCGGAGGGCCGCATTAAGAAAATCCGCAAAGCGTCTGAGCACCGGGTGGCACCGCCTTGCCCCGTGTACGAACAATGCGGCGGTTGTCAGCTCCAGCACCTTGCATACAGTCAGCAGCTTCGGGAAAAACGCGACATCGTCATTCAGTCTCTTGAACGCCATACGAAGTTTAAAGTAGAGAACATGGAAATCAAAGAAACGATTGGTATGGACAATCCGTGGAATTACCGCAACAAAAGCCAATTCCAGATCGGGCGCTCGCAAAGCGGCAGCATCATCGCCGGCTTATACGGCCTTGATTCTCATGACATCGTGCCGATTAAAGATTGTATCGTTCAGCATCCGGCAACCAACAAAACAACAGGCATCGTCCGCCGCATTTTAGAGGACTTCAATGTGTCTGTTTATAATGAAAGAAAACGAAAAGGCGACGTTCGCACGATCGTGACGAGAGTCGGCTTTGAAACAGGCGAAGTGCAGGTCGTGCTTGTAACCGCAAAAGAAATGCTTCCGCACAAGGAAGAAATCGTCAAAGCCATTCAAAAGCGATTGCCAGAGGTCAAATCCATTATTCAGAATGTAAACGGGGAGAAAACCTCAGTGATTTTCGGTGAGAAAACAAAACCGCTCGCCGGAAAAACAGTGATCCAAGAGGTGCTCGGCGATGTATCTTTTGAATTGAGCGCCCGCGCTTTCTTCCAGCTCAATCCCGAACAGACCGTCAAGCTGTATGACGAAGTGAAAAAAGCGGCGCAGCTGACCGGAAAAGAAAAAGTCGTTGACGCGTATTGCGGCGTCGGCACTATCGGCATGTGGGTGGCGGACGGAGCGAAGGAAGTCCGCGGCATGGACGTCATCAAGGAATCAATTGACGATGCCAAGAAAAATGCCAAAAAACACGGCATGGCAAATGCCACATACGTAACAGGAACAGCCGAGCACTGGCTCCCGAAATGGACGAAAGAAGGCTTCCGCCCGGACGTCGTCATCGTAGACCCGCCAAGAACCGGCTGTGACAGCACGTTCCTGGACACGATCAAAAAAGTCAAACCGAAACGCTTCGTCTACGTTTCCTGCAATCCATCCACGCTTGCGAAGGATTTGCAGACGCTGTCGAAGGACTATCGCGTGGACTATATTCAGCCTGTCGATATGTTCCCGCAGACTGCTCATGTTGAAGCAGTGGCGAGGCTTGTATTAAAATCGTCTCATTAAGTCCTAATCAGATCTGGATTTCGGTAGAATGAACATTGCCGATTTCCGGGTCTTTTTCATGTGTAGCCCTAGTTCTGACTGTCTTTCTCAATTCACTAGTGACTTACTTAGCGATCTCTATCTTCTTTATCTTTTTTTGATAAGAAAGTAGATAAACTTAAATTAATTATATCAACGCCCATAAAAGTCTTGTGTATTTATCTTCATCATAATTTGATTCTTCAGCGTGAGAGCTTATAGGCTGACTGGATACAATTACAAATATGAAAACCATCGAAATTCTTCATTTTTTATACTCTATTTCCTTTATGCATTTTATTAAATAATAAGATTGTATATAATTTGTCCCCCTTCTAAAAAATAAAATATAAGCAAAACATTAAATATATATTTTTCTAATTAGCAGTAATTATCCCGAAAAAATTAGCTTAAGTATGATTGAATTACATGAGTAGAATATTGTAAAACAAAAGATGTATTTTCATAATTTGTAAAATCGTATATTGACTTGCAGTTAGTATGTGTGAAATATTGTTTATAGAAATGTAAGGAAAGGTATGGCGTTAAATGGATAAAGTATACAAAAAACGACCGTTATATAAAAGAAGTTGGTTTCAAACGTTGTTGGCATTTTTAGTTTTGCAGCTTTATTTTAATGTTGTAGAATTAACGGGATGGGGTCCTAATTATAGAGAAATGAATGGGTTCCCAGCAAACATAGTTGAACTGGATTTCTTTCAAACATATCTTTCATTCTATGATCATCCATGGTTTAATATTATTACTGTTTTCTTGGGAGTTTTCACTATTATACAAATAATCACAGGGATAACAAAGGATATTCGAAATTAAAGCAATAACTTCTGATGCCTTATTAATGATGAAAGAAATGAACACTTTCTTATTAATCTTATGAGTGAAGACTGCGACACTTAGTCAGCAGTCTATTTTATTGGTTCTGGATCAGGATTACCGTCCTCACCCTCAAGCGGTAAGTTAAAGCTTTTTCATTCTCTCGAGTACTCAGATATGCCACCCCAACTCAATTTACTTAATCAGGTTATCTCTTGAGATTAGTTTTTCCACAAATGATATTGAGATACGGATATGGTGGAGCGTTAAATATCTTATCTTCAATAACAGTACAATTATTTTGCTTTTGTAATAGGGAGAACTCATATGATATTCTATTTAGGTTGGAATACTTTTTATCCAAAAAGTTCAAAAGTAAGGCCACTAAGAAAGATGAAGGTCAGCGGTAATATTAATAAACCACAATATAGATATAAAAAATAAGTGTAGATAATCATCACACTTTTTTCTCTCTCGAACCGATTATAAGGTTCAGGAGTTGAAGAACTATATGGGGATAATTAAAGCGATACTCCATTACGTTAACCCAATTAAGGTGTTCTATCTTATCTATTCTATTTCAGTTTGTTTCACTTTTTATCGATTAAAAGTGAAATGTTCAACATTTCCTATAGTTTGATAAGAAATGCTTTCGCATGCTATAAGTGTAAAAAGAAGCATGGTCAGTTTTTAATTTTGGGATAAAGGTTTGACTGTATCCCATCATGAAAGGATTTGAATGTATGATGACAGATAATTTCTGGCGTGAATTACCACGGCCATTTTTTGTATTGGCACCAATGGAAGATGTGACAGATGTTGTTTTCCGGCATGTAGTAAGTGAAGCAGGCAGACCGGATGTATTTTTTACAGAGTTCACAAACTCAGAGAGCTATTGCCACCCGGATGGGAAGGATAGCGTACGCGGCCGTTTGACTTTTACAGAGGATGAACAGCCAATGGTAGCCCATATATGGGGAGATAAGCCTGAAAACTTTCGTAAAATGAGTATTGGCATGGCAGAGTTAGGATTTAAAGGCCTAGATATCAATATGGGCTGTCCTGTGCCTAATGTGACACAGAACGGTAAGGGAAGCGGTCTTATCCGCCGGCCGGAAGTTGCAGCAGAGTTAATACAAGCAGCAAAAGCAGGGGGATTGCCTGTAAGCGTAAAGACAAGACTTGGTTTCACGGATGTGGATGAATGGCGCGAATGGCTGACACACATTTTGAAGCAGGATATTGCCAATCTTTCTATTCATCTGCGTACAAGAGCAGAAATGAGCAAAGTGGATGCGCATTGGGAGCTCATCCCGGAGATTAAGAAACTTCGTGACGAGGTGGCACCAGATACACTGTTAACAATAAACGGGGATATTCCTGACCGTCAAACTGGCTTGAAACTTGCTGAACAATATGGCGTCGATGGAATTATGATAGGGCGCGGTATTTTTACGAATCCTTTCGCTTTTGAAAAGGAGCCGAAAGAGCATAGCAGCAAGGAATTGCTTGATCTCTTAAGGCTGCATCTGGATCTCCATGATAAGTATTCAGCATTAGAAGCACGTCCGTACAAACCTCTTCCTCGCTTTTTCAAGATTTACCTTCGCGGGTTCCGAGGAGCAAGTGAATTAAGAAATCAATGCATGAACACAAAGTCAACAGATGAAGTGCGTGCATTGCTCGACGACTTTGAGAGAAAGTATCTTGATGGGATAGAGTAACAGCAGTGCTTGATTCAAAAAAGGCTAACAAAATAAAGGGATTTTCACACCATTCTTGACTAAAATAAACCTGGATGTTCGGTAAAATAAACAATTCCGATTTCCGGGTCTTTTTGTAAGCAGCTTTTACTCAACCTGTCTTTTCTCCAATTTATTGTAAGCAAATAATGGTGCATTTAGTGAACATATCTCATAAAGGGGGAGAGAAACATGAAACGGCTATGCATCATCCCCTGCGGCAAGAAAAAAATCTGGGATGTCCAGCCTGATGCCGGGCCGGTAAGAGCGGATGACGCTTATCTCAGCCCGTTTCATCAGGCGTGCGAGCGGTATGCGAAAGCATTTTTCGATGAGTGGGTGATTTTGTCGGCGAAGCACGGCTTTCTTCGCCCTGATGATATCGTATCGGAAAATTACGATGTCACTTTTGGCACCGGTCATCCGGAAATCATGACAGCGGAGGAGCTGGGCCGCCAATTTTACGAAAAGGGCTTTTCTGATATTGAAGAGCTAGTCATGCTTGGCGGGAAAAAATATCGAAACGTTCTCAACTCCGTCGTCGGTGAGCATCAGCATATCAGCTGGCCGCTGTCATCATACAAAGGCATTGGCTATATGCTTCAAGCGTTGAACCGGGCTGTTGAAGAAAAGCATGAACTGATTGATTTTCTTTCAAAAGCAGCTATTCAATCAAACGATGCAGAGGAACTAGGAAGTTGACATCATTTCCAAGGAAATAAATACGTCGATCATTGTCAAAGACCGGGTGATGCCCGGTCTTTTTTGTATGCTGTAAAACGAGACAAATGGATCAGTTTGAGACAAAACGAGACACCCGTCTCAAACTGTCTCCAGTGAAAAATGAAAAAGGTTGATTTGACGGGCTTCAAATACTGGCACACTTCTTGCTTTTATAATCGTGAACCCTAAATAGAAGGAGGCGCACAAAATGGAATTGTTAAAACGTGAAGGCTTGTCATTAACTGAGGAAAAAGCGCTGTGGATGTACCAAAAGATGCTGGAGATCAGGGGCTTTGAAGACAAAGTGCATGACCTGTTCGCCCAGGGAGTGCTTCCTGGATTCGTTCATTTATATGCCGGTGAGGAAGCCGTGGCTGTTGGGGTGTGCGCTCATTTACATGATGGCGACAGCATTACAAGCACACACAGGGGACATGGACATTGTATCGCCAAAGGCTGTGATCTGGATGGCATGATGGCGGAAATTTTCGGGAAAGCGACCGGATTGTGCAAAGGCAAGGGCGGTTCTATGCACATTGCGGATCTTAATAAAGGCATGTTAGGGGCAAATGGAATCGTGGGAGGCGGATTTACGCTCGCGTGCGGATCAGCGCTCACGGCTAAATATAAACAGACTAAAAATGTAAGCGTTTGCTTTTTTGGAGACGGGGCAAATAACCAAGGCACCTTCCACGAAGGGCTGAATCTAGCGGCTGTATGGAACCTTCCTGTCGTGTTTGTTGCTGAAAACAACGGCTATGGGGAAGCTACCCCATTTGAGTACGCATCAGCCTGTGATTCAATCGCCGATCGGGCGGCTGCTTATAACATGCCGGGGGTTACAGTTGACGGGAAAGATATTTTAGCAGTTTATCAGGCAGCCGAGGAAGCGATAGAAAGAGCAAGAAACGGCGGAGGCCCGTCTTTGATTGAATGTATGACCTACAGAAACTACGGCCATTTCGAAGGGGATGCCCAGACCTATAAAACGAAGGATGAAAGAGTTGAGCACCTTGAAGAAAAAGATGCCATTCAAGGCTTTAAAAACTACCTTTTAAAAGAAACAGATGCTAATAAACTGTCAGACATTGAACAGCGTGTCAGCGAATCGATTGAAAAAGCCGTCTCGTTCAGCGAAGACAGCCCATATCCAAAAGATTCGGAGCTGCTGACAGATGTGTACGTGTCATATGAAAAAGGAGGAATGTAAGAAATGGCGAGAGTCATAAGCATGTCAGACGCGATCAATGAAGCAATGAAGCTTGCGATGAGAAGAGATGAAAATGTGCTTTTGATCGGTGAGGATGTTGCCGGCGGAGCGGCTGTTGATCATTTGCAGGATGATGAAGCATGGGGCGGTGTATTAGGAGTCACAAAGGGGCTCGTACAGGAATTCGGGCGCACAAGAGTGCTGGACACACCGATATCTGAAGCGGGCTACATGGGTGCGGCTATGGCTGCGGCATCAACCGGGCTGAGACCGATTGCAGAATTAATGTTTAATGACTTTATCGGCACATGCTTTGACCAGGTGATCAACCAAGGGGCGAAATTCCGCTATATGTTCGGCGGTAAAGCGCAAGTGCCGATTACCGTCCGCACCACATACGGAGCGGGATTTCGGGCCGCTGCCCAACATTCACAAGCGCTGTATGGCCTTTTCACGAGCATCCCGGGACTGAAGACGGTTGTTCCATCCAGCCCGTATGATGCCAAAGGTCTGCTGCTTGCAGCAATAGAAGACGATGATCCGGTGTTCTTCTTTGAAGACAAAACGTCCTACAACATGAAGGGCGAGGTGCCGGAAGATTATTATACAATTCCGCTCGGAAAGGCCGACATCAAACGCGAAGGCAATGATGTCACGCTATTTGCAGTCGGCAAGCAGGTCAATACCGCGCTTGAAGCAGCTGCACAGCTTTCAGAGAGAGGCATCGAAGCTGAGGTGCTTGATCCCCGCAGTCTGTCTCCTCTGGATGAGGATGCGATTTTCACATCGTTGGAAAAAACAAACCGGCTGATCATCATTGATGAAGCAAATCCGCGATGCAGCATTGCCACGGATATTGCAGCGATTGTCGCAGACAAAGGCTTTGATTTGCTTGATGCGCCGATTAAACGGATTACAGCACCGCATACACCAGTGCCTTTTTCACCGGTGCTTGAAGATCAATATTTGCCGACACCGGATAAAATTGTCAGCGTCACGCTTGAATTGCTTGGCGAGCCGGCAATGAACTAAAGGGGGGACACAAATGGCGGTAAAAGTAGTGATGCCAAAATTAGGAATGGCGATGAAACAAGGGGAAGTATCGATATGGAATAAAAAAGTAGGCGACCCGGTTGAAAAGGGAGAAAGCATTGCCAGCATTCAATCGGAGAAAATTGAAATGGAGATCGAAGCGCCTGAAAAAGGAACGCTGATCGACATCAAAGTGAAAGAGGGTGAAGAGGTTCCGCCCGGCACTGCAATCTGCTACATCGGGGACGCCAATGAGTCGGTGCAGGAAGAGGCAAGCAGGCCTGCTGCTGAAGACAGCGTGCCGCAAGCCGTCCAGCCCGTCAAACAAGAAAACAAACCCGCAGCCTCCAAAAAAGATCGATTGAAAATATCTCCAGTTGCGAGAAAAATAGCGGAAAAAGCGGGGTTAGACCTGAAACAGCTGAAAGGCACCGGACCAGGCGGAAGAATCGTGAAGGATGACGTGACAAAGGCGCTGGCTGAACAGAAAAAAGCTCAGGCAAAACCTGTTTCTGATCAGAAAGCGCAGGAAACCCCGGTGACAGGCATGAGAAAGGTCATTGCTGCCCGAATGCAGGAAAGCTTGGCAAACAGCGCGCAGCTGACGATCACGTTGAAAGCTGATATCACCAAGCTTGCCACTCTTCAAAAACAGCTTTCACCAACTGCGGAAGAGAGATACGGCACAAAACTGACGATCACTCATTTTGTTTCAAGAGCCGCCGTTCTCGCTCTGCAAGCTCACCCTGTGCTGAACAGCTTTTATCAAAATGAGCGCATTATCACACATCCTCATGTACACCTTGGTATGGCTGTAGCCTTGGAAAATGGCTTAGTGGTGCCTGTCATCCGCCATGCTGAAAAGCAATCGCTGATTGAACTGGCTCAATCCATCTCAGAAAATGCCAAAAAAGCACGCGAGGGACGTGCGGGAAGCGAAGAACTGCAAGGCTCAACCTTCTCCATTACAAACCTTGGCGCTTTTGGAGTTGAGCATTTCACACCGATATTAAATCCGCCGGAAGCAGGCATTCTCGGTATCGGAGCAAGCTATGACACACCGGTGTACCGAGGGGAGGAGATCGTCAGAAGCACGATCCTGCCGCTCAGCCTGACATTTGATCACAGAGCGTGTGACGGCGCCCCAGCCGCTGCATTCCTGAAGGCGATAAAAACATATTTGGAAGAACCCGCGGCATTAATTTTATAGAAAAAGCAGGTGATTATGACATGACACTAGCCATTATCGGCGGCGGACCTGCAGGCTATGCGGCTGCGGTCTCCGCGGCTCAGCAGGGCAGAAACGTGCTGCTCATTGACAAAGGCCAGCTTGGGGGAACCTGTCTGAATGAAGGCTGCATCCCCACGAAGTCTTTGCTAGAAAGCGCAAACGTTCTTGATAAAATCAAGCATGCCGGCAGCTTTGGAATCGAACTCCCCGCAGGTGCGATATCAGTCGATTGGAGTAAAATGCAAAACCGAAAACAGCAGGTTGTCAGACAGCTTGTTCAAGGCGTTCAGTATCTAATGAAGAAAAATCAAATACAGGTTGTAAAGGGAACAGCCTCCTTCCTTTCTGAAAGAAAGCTCTTGATCGAAGGACAAAACGGAAAAGAAATCAGAGAGGCGGACCAAGTATTGATTGCCTCAGGATCAGAGCCGATCGAGCTGCCGTTCGCTCCTTTTGACGGCGAATGGATCATCGACAGCAAAGACGCGCTTTCTCTTTCCGAGATTCCGTCTTCACTTGTCATTGTCGGCGGCGGTGTCATTGGGTGTGAGTATGCAGGGCTGTTTGCCAGATTGGGATCGAAGGTGACCATCATTGAAACAGCGGGACAGCTGATCCCTGCTGAAGATGAAGATATCGCCCGTCTCTTTCAAGAAAAGCTTGAGGAAGACGGTGTTGAAGTGCATATTTCATCCAGGTTAGAGCGGGTGGATCAAACAGCGAAAACGGCAATATGGAAAAGCGGTCAGCGTGAGTTTAAAACGAAGGCCGATTATATACTGGTGGCGATCGGCAGAAAACCCCGTGTTGACGGATTACAGCTGGAGCAGGCGGGAGTTGATTTTTCTCCAAAAGGCATTCCGGTGAATGGGCACATGCAGACGAACGTGCCTCATATTTATGCGTGCGGAGATGCAATAGGAGGCATTCAGCTGGCGCATGCCGCATTCCATGAGGGTATCATCGCTGCTTCTCATGCTTCTGGAAGGGATGTCAAAATCAACGAGAAACATGTGCCGCGCTGCATCTACACGTCCCCGGAAATCGCGTGTATCGGAATGACAGAACGACAGGCAAGAAGCGTATACGGGGATGTGAAGATTGGCGAATTTCCTTTTTCCGCAAACGGCAAGGCGCTCATTAAACAGCAAGCGGAAGGAAAGGTCAAAATCATAGCTGAACCGGAATTCGGCGAAATCGTAGGTGTTTCGATGATTGGTCCGGATGTAACCGAGCTCATCGGCCAGGCGGCAGCGATCATGAATGGTGAGATGACGGCAGATATGGCGGAGCATTTTATCGCCGCCCATCCGACCTTATCGGAAACATTGCACGAGGCGCTGCTAAGCACGATCGGGCTTGCGGTTCATGCATAATAAAGGAAAAGCAGGCGAATGGATATAAAGCGCCTGCTTTTTTATTGTTGAAAGCGCTTTATTTTTCCCCTACAATAGATGAAAACGGCGTGTAAGGGAGGAGCGATCAAGGAAATGAATTCGGTCCCAAACGATTTGCAAACCTGGAAACGTTTTGTGAAAGACGGTGTGCTTGACGAAGCGCGAATAAGAAAACGGATCGCAGAGTCATGGCATCGCTGCAAAAAAGCTGAGGTCAATCCTTATTTAGAAAAAGGCCCGAGGGTTTTACAGCAAACGGAGCTGGATCAGCAGTCAAAAAAGCATTCATTCTTCCTGACGACCGCAAAGCCTTACCTCGAAAAACTGCTGCCTGCCATAAAAGAAATGGAAATGATGGCGCTGTTAATTGATTCAGATGGTGTTGTACTGGCATTGGACGGCCATCCCCGCGCGCTCTATGAAGCCAAACGCATCAATTTCGTCGAAGGGGCATGCTGGACAGAAACGGCTGTCGGAACAAATGCGATTGGCACGGCGCTCCACATCAGCGAGCCAGTTGCAATACAAGGATCAGAGCATTACTCTATCGCTTCCCATCTTTGGAACTGTTCAGCCGCTCCGATTCACCATGAGGATGGCAGCCTTGCGGGTGTAATTGACATATCATGCCCGGCGGCAGGCGCGCATCCTCATATGCTTGGTATTGCCACGGCGATTGCCTATGCCGCTGAACGGGAACTCGCAGCTAAAAGCCGTGAGAAAGAGCTGGAGCTGATCAGCCGTTTTGGGGAGAGAGCTGCATCCAGTGTGCCGATGGTGCTCTGTAATACCAAGCGGCACATCATCAGTGCGAGCATGCCGATTCGAACCTCAATGCCGGATTGGCAGGGCCGGCATCTGTACGAGTTGAAGGAACGGGGCTATTCAATCGAAAAAGCTGTCACCATAGGAGGTGGCGGCACTTGTTTTTATCTTTCGGAACAAAAGAAAAAGAAGGCGTTTCGATTCAATGGAGTGATCGGGCAAAGCGGCCGATCGCAAGCGATGCTGATGCACCTTGAACGAGCAGCTGCGACGGATGCAACGGTCTGTTTGTCGGGTGAAACGGGTACGGGAAAGGAGGTCGCGGCTCGCGCGCTTCATGAGAACAGTGAGAGACGGCACGGTCCGTTTGTTGCTGTCAATTGCGGAGCGATTCCGTCTGATTTGATTGAAAGCGAACTGTTCGGCTATGCGGAAGGTGCTTTTACGGGAGCGAAGCGAAATGGCTATAAAGGCGCCTTTCAAAAAGCGAATCAAGGCACCTTATTTTTAGATGAGATCGGAGAAATCTCCCACTCGATGCAGGTTGCGCTTTTACGCGTGCTTCAGGAACGCAAGATTACGCCAATCGGCGGGGCGAAAGAAATTCCGGTTGATATCAGAGTCATTGCCGCCACACATTGTGATTTACGCGAGCTTGCCGAAAGCGGAAAAATCAGAGAGGACTTGTTTTACCGCCTTCATGTCTATCCAATTGAACTTCCTCCATTGCGCGATCGCCCCGAGGATATTCCGGACCTCTTCGAGTACTACAAACAGAAGAATCATTGGCCAGGCGAACTTCCTTCTGATTTTTGCGAGGTGCTGAAGCATTGGAAGTGGCCGGGAAATATCCGTGAGCTATTTAATGTGTTTGAACGTCTTTCCATCAGATTTCCGGACGGCGGGCTTGGGGATGAGCCGCTTTCCGCTTTACTGGAAGCCGCTGGACTGCCGGTCAGCACTGCAGAAAAACAGCCCGCTGCTGCCGGCGTGCTCAAACTTCGTGAGCAAATCCAAAAGGATATAATGATCAAAGCGCTTGAATCCGCAAAAGGAAACGTCTCTCAAGCCGCCAAAATCAGCGGGATCCCGCGAAGCACTTTCTACAAACGCCTGAAAAAATTCAATTTGTCCGCTGAATCATAAAGCATACTTCCTTCAGGAAATGGAAACATTATGTATTGAAGGAGGGTGTTACGATGAATATACAAAGGGCGAAAGAAATTGTAGAATCTCCCGATATGAAAAAAGTAACGTACAACGGTGTTCCTATTTACATTCAGCACGTGAATGAAGAAAACGGAACAGCAAGAATTTATCCGCTTGACGAACCGCAAGATGAGCATGAAGTGCAGCTGACCAACTTAAAAGAGGATTAAACAAAAATGGCCCGCTTCATAAGCAGGCCATTTTGTTTATCCGCGCGGCGCAAATAAGATGACGCAGACACCGATGAGACAAATGCATGCGCCGATCCAATCATACAGATCAGGTGTTTTCCGGTCAACAAGCCATCCCCACAGGACCGCAAGCACGATGAATACCCCGCCATAAGCGGCGTATACACGGCCGAAGGAAGGGAAGGACTGGAATGTCGGAAGAATGCCGTAGACAATCAAGATCAATGCTCCGGCGATCCCATAGCCGACTGGCTTTGCCTCTCTCAGCCATAGCCAAATCAGATATCCGCCGCCTATTTCGGCAAGCCCCGCCGTGAGAAATAAAAGAATGGTAATCGGCATCACGTGCACTCCTCAAGTTGCTTTTCTCTTTCATTATAAAGGAGGAGAGCTGTTAAAGCTTTGGATGATTTTCAAATTCCTTTAAATACGCGCTGCGCTGAATCTCCGTAAATTGGCTGATCCAGTTGCTTTTCGCCTCTTCATTCAGATGAGGGAGGATATAGCGTTCCACCGCTTCAAAAAACAATGGATTCGCGATAATGTTCCAAGTAGGGATGCGAACGACTTTTCCGTCTGTTTTCTCGATGATAATATCTTCAAAAAAGATCCCTTTCAAGCTGTAATGATGCCGTCCCATATAAATCCGTTTTACCTCAGAAAACATCACGCTGCGCTTTCTAGAGAAAATCTCGCCATCAGGCCCTGTTTTTACGCTGAAAATGACATTTCCCCGGCTTGTGAACGCCGGAAAAGCCATAAAAAATGTGATCAATCCATAAACGATCGCCATTAATCCGCCGCCCAAATAAAGCAGGGCATACTTAGATTCAAATGTAAGAGCTTCAGACACCAGCCATACTCCTGCAATAAAAGCGCCTCCTGTAGCGAGGAACAGCCATATTCTAAAAAACAGTCTGCTTTTGACCTTAATTACTTCATTGTTTTTCAATTGCTATTCTCCTTTATCGCTCTTTAGCAAAAAAGTATTCCTTTTATCACATCTTTATTTGCTGTTACGATAGAAAATTCATTTTGAGTAATGCCTGTTACCAGCCAAGTATGACGGCTGCCAGGCAGGACGAAAGCCATATCAGCCACTTCCGGCGAGTTGTCTTTGTCATAAACCAGCCGCATCAGCGTATCCATTTTTCCTTTTCGCAAAGCCAGATCATTTACAAAACGGGTCACGTCCTCTTGGTGATCATGCTTATCTAGAAATTCCTTCAGATATGCGGGAGTGTCTGAAGCGCCCTCCAGAAGCCATTCGAATTCAGTTGACGTCAGGGTGATCATTGATTCTTTATGATCTTCTGCATCTATTACATTTAAAAACTCGTATGTTTTAGAGAGTACTCCATTAGTTGAATCCATTTTTTTGATTCTATGTACCTGTTCATCAAACAGCAATTCATGAGAGTAAGTGCCAAACTTCGAAACATGGCAGGATATATTCTGTTCTTTGGCTTGTTCATCAAATTTGGATAGCTTCACTGTATAGTCCGCATCGTTTAACACATGGATAAACGGACAGTATTCGTCCTTTAACCGATATTGATGATTCCGATATTCCGCCGCCTCCTTGGCTAAGAGTGAGCGGCACGCAGCTTCAAATAAGGAGCCGAGCTGTTCATCTTCTATTTCGGGAAAATAAGCTTGTTTTAAGGCCATTCCCTGTTCAAAAAACCCTTCGCTGTAAAAACAAAACAAGAGTTCTTCTATGCTAATTGTAAACTGCTTCATTGTTTATTCTCCTATCCAAATGAAAATTTCCCTTTAAGGAAATGGGTTGCGCCGTGTATAAGCGAATCCGCTGTTTTCTTTGCTTTTTCTATTCCTTTTTTCGCGCTGTCTATCCCTTTATGTATCGATTTATTCGCCGCATCTATGCCATCATTCACTGATTTGACGACTTTGCCGGCTGATTCCAGCCCTTTTTTGGCTGTATCAACGACAGCATGGATCGGCTCTTTCAGCTTTATCGCTGCTTTTTCAGCATAGACTGATGTGAATTTTGCGATTTTTTCCCCAACAAATCCGCCTACCGCCGAACCAATTGTGCCTCCGACTACGGTGCCGACAGGGCCTAACACACTTCCTACGGCACCGCCTACAACAGCACCAGCTGTCGCACCGCCCGCTATAAAAATGGTGTTATTCACAGCATTCCCGACGGCCTTGGCGTTTTCACGCTTGAGAACTTCCGGTTTGTCCTGGTATTTCGCGTAATTTTCAGCTATTTTCAAGCCCGCTCCGAACGTTTCGGTCGCACCGGTAATCAGTGTGGCGGTAATGGCATTTCCTTTCGCGAATTTTAAGCCCGTTTTTCCGACATCCTTCAAAGTTGAGCGTACGCCGGCTTCATTAAGAAATCCTTTTGTGTAGCTTCTGACGCTATTTGAAAAATCGACCGTGTCCTGAGGGAAGTATTTTGTAAACTTTTTATGTACCAAATCTGAAAATGGCCGGTTTGTCTTTTTTAACAAATATTTAGGGTTCAAAAGGACTCTTGCCGCTTTTTGATAACGGGAGCTGTCAACGGCCCTGGAAATATCCAATAGAAGTTTTGAGTGCTGGGCGGTATGCAAGCCGCTTGGCTGTTTCACAAATTTCGTAAGCCCTAATCCATAATATTTTCCCTGTGTCAGCATAAGGGCGGTTAAGCTTGTCATCGTGCCGTATTTGTCGTAGGCATTGTAGAGCTTTCGCAAAATATCATCTTGCTCCACAAATTTATCGCCCGTTTTTCTGATGAAAATCTCATTGTCACTCAGCTTGGTGACGAGCGCTTTTCCTGAGCTCCACGCATCGCCCACTCCGGAAAAACAGCTGCTGTAGCGGGGATCGCATTGCAAAATCATCTGCCCCAGCTCCACATGCAGATCCTTATATTTGTTTTCCATATCAGTCAATTCATTGACTACATCATTTGCAAGCTGTTCGAGCTTATCCGGATCAACTGCAATATTTCCTGACATACCGTTCACCTCCCGAGTTTATGTCTTTCCTCTCTTGCTTTACGTTCCAGTTCTTCCATTCTGGCAATTTCAGCTTTTCGTTCTTCTATTTTGACAGCGGCTGCCTTCAGCTCCTGGCTAGTTTCAAGCAGCTCCTGTTCAAATTGGTCGTAGGCGGCTTTCGTTTCCTCGAAATCCTGGTCAAACGAATCTCTTGCTTTTCCCTGCCAAGCATCTCCCATTGCAGATAACCGGGATTCAAGCAGCATTTTGGAGCTTCTGACCTCTTCTGCGGCCGCACTGTACTTGTTTGCCAGCTCAATGACTTTATATGAGTCCAACTTTTGTCCCCTGCCTTTTCTAAATTCACGCACAATTGGATGTTTTATATAAATGATTATAAATAATTCGGCATGTATCCGAATCGTACAAAAGAACCTTTTCATAAGAACTGGAAGGGCGTATATTCACTTAAAATTCACAGTTGATGAGACTTTAAGATTACAAAAAAGGAAAAAAAACCAAATCTTACGGACGGAAGGTAAATGAGAAATTTCCCGCTCTATGGGAAAAAACACTAAAATTGATCAAATGACCTAAGTGCGCCAAACGTGTTACGGGACGGGCTCTCCCATGGTATAAATGAAATTGTAAACGTTATCAAGGAGGTCGTCATATGAAGAAAAAATCATTCTCAATTGTAATAGCGGGCGGAGGAAGCACTTTCACTCCAGGGATCGTACTCATGCTCTTGGACCATTTGGAGGAGTTTCCGATCAGAAAGTTGAAGCTGTATGATAATGATAAAGAGAGACAGGATCGCATTGCAGGCGCCTGTGACGTTTTTATCAGAGAAAAAGCGCCGGATATTGAATTTGCAGCGACGACTGACCCGGAAGAAGCTTTTACAGATGTCGATTTTGTTATGGCGCACATCCGGGTAGGGAAATACGCGATGCGCGCGCTGGATGAACAAATTCCGTTGAAGTACGGAGTTGTCGGCCAGGAGACATGCGGGCCGGGCGGGATCGCGTACGGGATGCGTTCGATCGGCGGTGTGCTTGAAATATTAGATTACATGGAAAAATACTCGCCTGAAGCGTGGATGCTCAATTATTCCAACCCGGCGGCAATTGTAGCTGAAGCTACGAGACGCCTTAGACCGAATTCTAAAATTCTCAATATCTGTGATATGCCTGTTGGAATCGAAGACCGGATGGCGCAAATTCTTGGCTTGTCCTCAAGAAAAGAGATGAAGGTCCGCTATTACGGATTGAATCATTTCGGCTGGTGGACATCGATTCAGGATCAAGAGGGCAACGATTTAATGCCGAAGCTGAAGGAGCATGTATCCCAATACGGTTATATTCCGAAAACAGAGGCTGAAGTTGTGGAGGCAAGCTGGAATGACACGTTCGCCAAAGCGCGTGACGTGCAGGCTGCAGATCCTGACACACTGCCGAATACGTATTTGCAATATTATTTGTTCCCAGATGATATGGTGAAAAAATCAAATCCGAATCATACGCGGGCGAATGAAGTCATGGAAGGGCGCGAAGCTTTTATTTTCAGCCAATGTGACATGATCACACGTGAACAGTCCTCGGAAAACAGCGAAATTAAAATCGATGACCACGCATCGTATATCGTTGATCTTGCCCGGGCGATTGCCTACAACACAGGTGAAAGAATGCTGTTGATTGTTGAAAATAACGGTGCAATTGCGAACTTTGACCCGACTGCGATGGTTGAGGTGCCATGCATCGTCGGCTCAAATGGACCTGAACCGATTACCGTCGGCACCATTCCGCAATTCCAGAAAGGGCTCATGGAGCAGCAGGTATCCGTTGAGAAGCTGACTGTTGAAGCGTGGGCGGAGAAATCGTTCCAAAAGCTGTGGCAGGCGCTGATCCTGTCAAAAACAGTGCCGAACGCGCGTGTGGCAAGACTCATTCTTGAGGATTTAGTGGAGGCCAACAAAGACTTCTGGCCTGAGCTTGATCAAAGCCCAACCCGCATATCATAAATGAAATTCCCCCATTTTCGAATCTGTAATTGTATATAATAGAAAGAAAATGGGGGGATCTGATATGCAGCTCGAAGAACTGATCAATCAGCACTACAGCAAATTGAATGACAACGATTTTCATATTTTAAAATATATATTGAATCATAAGCACACATGCTATCACCTTGGAATCGACGCGCTGGCCAAAGCTTGCAGTGTATCGCGTTCCTCAATTTTGCGACTTGCCCAAAAGCTCGGTTTCAGCGGCTACAGTGAATTTCGCGTCTTTTTAAAGTGGGAAGATCAGCCGGAAGAAGGCGAGAGTATGAGTTTTGAAAAGCTGCTTGATGATATTGAAGCAAATTTGAAGTTCTTACGGACAAAGGACATGACGGACATGTGCCAGCTGATTGATGAAGCGGACCGCATTTTCGTCTATGGTTCTGGAAATGCGCAAAAGATATGCGCCCGCGACCTGCAAAGAATGTTTATTCCGCGCCATCGCTATCTTATTTTGATTGAAGACACGAATGAATTTAATCTGATGCGCGGGGATTTTAAAGTGAACGATCTGTTTATCATCATTTCTCTTTCCGGAGAAACACCGGAGCTGATTCCTCAGGCAAGAATGCTTTCTGCAAAGGGTATTCCCTTTATTTCCATTACGAATTTAAAAAACAATGTCCTCGCCCAGCTGACTCCGCATAATCTTTATGCGACAAGCAAACCTGTGACATTAAGCGATAAAACGGAAATTGTCGCTTTTGCACCGTTTTTTCTCGTTGGCGAAGCATTGTTCCGCGCATATGTTGATTACAAAGAGGCAGAAAAAAATGACAATGAGTAGCAGGGGGTTTTGGTATGATGCAAAAAATTCAGCGCTTTGGAAGCGCGATGTTTGTGCCTGTTTTATTATTCGCGTTCGCCGGCATTATCGTCGGTATCAGCACGCTCTTTAAAAATAAAACCCTCATGGGATCGCTCGCCGATCCTGACGGTTTTTGGTATCAGTGCTGGTATATCATTGAGCAGGGCGGCTGGACTGTCTTTAACCAAATGCCGCTCTTATTCGCCATCGGCATCCCGGTTGCTTTGGCGAAGAAAGCTCAGGCACGCGCTTGTTTGGAAGCGCTTACTGTTTACCTAACCTTCAATTATTTTGTCAGCTCGATATTGACGGTATGGGGAGGAGCATTTGGCGTCGACATGAATCAAGAGGTCGGCGGAACGAGCGGATTAACGATGATTGCGGGCATAAAAACGCTCGATACCAACATTATCGGAGCCATCTTTATTTCTTCGATTGTCGTCTTTTTGCATAACCGCTATTTTGATAAAAAACTGCCCGATTTTCTCGGCATCTTTCAGGGTTCAACGTATATCGTGATGATTTCCTTCTTTATTATGATCCCGATTGCCCTGGCAGTGTCTTATATATGGCCGATGGTTCAATCTGGAATTGGCTCGCTTCAAAGCTTCCTGGTTGCTTCCGGGGCGGTGGGCGTTTGGATATACACGTTTCTGGAACGGATTTTAATTCCGACCGGCCTTCATCATTTTATTTACACGCCGTTTATTTATGGCCCAGCTGTAGCGGAAGGCGGGATCGTCACGTATTGGGCACAGCATCTCGGCGAATATTCGCAAAGCGCCAAACCGCTGAAGGAACTCTTCCCGCAAGGCGGATTCGCGCTTCACGGGAACTCGAAAATCTTCGGTATTCCGGGTATCGCCCTGGCTTTTTATGTGACAGCCAAAAAGGAAAAGAAAAAACTCGTTGCAGGGCTGCTGATTCCTGTCACACTGACAGCGATTGTCGCGGGAATTACAGAGCCGATTGAGTTTACTTTCTTATTCATTTCACCATTCTTATTTGCGGTTCACGCCGTGCTTGCCGCCACAATGTCGACAGTTATGTATATGGCCGGCGTCGTCGGAAACATGGGGGGCGGACTGATCGAAGCGGTGACCTTGAACTGGATTCCGCTCTTTGGCAGCCACGGCATGACATATGTATATCAAATTTTGATCGGACTCTCGTTTACAGCTATTTATTTTTTCGTCTTCAGATTTTTAATCCTCAAATTCAATATCGCTACACCAGGACGGGAAAAGGATGAACAGCAGGAAACAAAGCTGTATTCCAAAAAGGAATACAGAGAACGAAAAAACAAGGATGAAACGGCGGCCTCCGCTGCAGAAACGGCGGATGACACTGCTTTTCTATATATTGAAGCGCTGGGCGGAAAAGACAACGTCACTGAAGTCACAAACTGCGCAACCCGTCTCAGAGTCAGTGTTAAGGACGAAACAAAGGTTGAACCCGACAGTGTATTCCGGGCGCTTGGCGCACATGGCATCGTCAGGAACGGGAAGGCGTTTCAGGTGATTATCGGATTGAGCGTGCCGCAGATGCGGGAGCGTGTGGAAAAAATATTGAATCAATAAAGACAGCCCTCCTTTTCGGGAGGGTTTTCGTTTGCCGTCAAAAAGACCGCCATAGTAAAGTAAAGAAAGAGACAATCGAGTAAAAAGGGGTTTGGAGGCTTTTACATGCAAAAGGCTTTGTCGTTTTTAAAACCATATTCATTGCTTGCGGGAATTGCGCTGATTCTTATGCTGACGGAGCTTGCGGTTGAACTGATGCAGCCTTTATTGATTGCAAAAATCATCGACGATGGGATATTGAAGCAAGATCTGCGGCATGTTTGGACATGGGGCGCGGTCATGATCGGACTGACCGTGCTATCCTTTGCGGCGGGGATGCTGAATTCCTTTTATGCCGCCCATGTCAGCCAAAGCTTTTCCTATGATACGAGAAAAGGGCTTTTTCAAAAAATCCAGTCCTTCTCCTATTCCACATTTGGACAGTTTTCATCCTCTTCTTATATTACAAGGCTGACAAACGACGTCACACAGGTTCAAAATATGATTTTTATGAGTTTGCGGTTTATGCTGCGGGCTCCTTTAATGATTGCAGGCGGCATTGTGCTGTCGCTTGCCGTTAATGTGAAGCTCGGCTTTTTTCTGCTTGTGGCCATTCCGATCCTGATCTTGTTTTTGCTATGGGTATTAAAGAAAGGCGGGGCGCTGTTCCGTTCAGTGCAGAAACGGCTGGATCAAGTGAACACCATCATGCAGGAAAACTTAACCGCAATCAAGCTGATCAAAGCGCTGCTTCGCGGCAGCCACGAGGTCAAAAAATTTATCAAAGCCAACACAAGACTGATGGAAAAAACGGTTTCTGCCTTTCAGCTTGTGGAATTCACGATGCCTGTATTGATGCTTTTGATGAATCTCTGCATCCTGTTGATTTTGTGGGCGGGGGCCTACAGTATCACGAGCGGAAGCACTCAGGTCGGCGATGTTGTTGCGATTATTAACTATGCCACACGAATTACGGGCGCGCTTTCGATGTTTCCGTTTTTGATTATGATTTTCACAAGGGCGAAGGCTTCAGGAGATAGAATCGGCGAGGTGCTTGAAACAGAAGGCGACGAGCGGGAGGAGGGCATCATATCTGATCGTTTGGCGGGACGGATTGAGTTTCAGCAAGTATCTTTCCGCTATCCTGAAATGGACAGGGAAGCGCTCAGAAATGTGTCATTTTCAACAAAGCCAAGAGAAACGATCGCGATTCTCGGTGCGACAGGCTCGGGCAAATCCACGCTTTTTCAGCTCATTCCGAGGCTTTACCAGCCGGATGCAGGCCGCATTTACATAGATGAAAAGCCGGTTCAAGATTTTCCGGCTGAAGGGCTGCGCAGGCAAATTGGATATGTACCGCAGGAGGTTCTCTTGTTTTCAGGCACAATCAAAGAAAATATCGCGTGGGGCAAAGAAAATGCTTCACTAGATGAAATAATGGATGCGGCCAAACACGCGCAAATTCATGAAACGATTTTGAAGCTCCCAAATGGATATGACACAGTTTTGGGGCAAAGGGGCGTCAATCTGTCCGGCGGCCAGAAACAGCGGATTTCCATTGCTAGGGCGCTGATCCGAAAGCCGGCCATCCTTCTTTTGGATGACAGCACAAGCGCGCTTGACCTGCAAACGGAGGCGAAGCTGCTTGAGGCAATCAGCACATACGAGTGCACAACATTGATCATTACGCAAAAAATGACCACAGCCATGAAAGCTGAACAGATTTTGCTGCTTGAGGACGGCGAACTGATTGAAAAAGGCACTCACAGTGAGCTGCTTTCTGAATCTCAGTTATACAAGCGCATTTACGAGTCACAATTCGGAAGGGAGGGGGGCGAGTCATGTTAAAAGACATCCGCAAGCCTTTCCAATATCCCAAACTGCCAATTGACAAAAAAGAAAGCGCGAAAAAGCGGGCGAAAGCAAAGGATACAAAGGGTACACTGAGACGAATCTGGTCTTACTTGGCTGAACGAAAAGGACTTCTCGTACTTGTCATGCTGATGGTTGTCATCAGCGCGATATTCGGGCTCCTTGGCCCCTTTGTGATCGGAAAGGCCATTGACCATTTTATCGTTGGGAAAACGGTCAATGGCTTGATTCCTGTTTTGCTTCTTCTGCTCGCTATCTATATCATTCAGTCCCTGTCGCTCTGGTTTCAAAACTACTGGATGATTACGATCTCGCAGGGCACGGTTTTCAGAATGAGAAGCGAATTGTTCACCCATCTGCATGAGCTGCCGATTCCGTTTTTTGATAAACAGCGGCACGGCGAGCTGATGAGCCGGGTGACGAATGACATCGAAAATGTCAGTTCTACCTTAAACACGTCAGTCATTCAAATTTTGTCAAGCGTGATCACCTTTGTCGGGACCGTTGCGGTGATGCTGTACATGAGCCCGCTCCTTACATTGATTACGCTGACCATTATTCCGGTGATGGCAGCGAGTCTGAAATGGATCACCAACCGAACGGGGAAGCTGTTTAAAGAACAGCAGAAAAATCTTGGTGATCTGAATGGGTATATTGAGGAATCTGTTTCCGGCGCAAAGGTCATTAAAGCCTATTCGCGTGAGAAGCAGATTACTGCTGAATTTCTCGAAAAAAACGCTGCCCTCAAGACGTCGGGCTTTTGGGCGCAGACGATTTCAGGGTTTATCCCGAAAGTCATGAACTCTTTGAATAACTTAAGCTTTACAATGATTGCGGCAATTGGCGGTCTGTTCGCGCTGAAAGGCTGGATCTCGATCGGCTCAATCGTCGTCTTTGCCGAGTATTCAAGACAATTTACACGTCCTTTAAACGATCTGGCCAACCAGTTTAATACGATGCTGTCCGCAATTGCCGGCGCTGAACGGGTATTTGACGTGCTTGATGAAAAAGAAGAACGCGAGGATGAAAAGAACGCCGTGCATCAGCCTATCCAAACAGGAAGCATTGAATTTCGGGATGTGTCCTTCGGTTACGATAAAGGGCGACAGACACTGAAGCATTTACAGTTTACCGTGCCTGCCGGGCAGTCCATCGCGTTTGTCGGGCCGACGGGAGCGGGAAAGACGACCGTCACCAACCTACTCGCCCGTTTTTACGAGCCTGACGAAGGAAAAATTTTAATCGATGGTACAGATATTAAAACCCTTACTAGAGCAAGCCTGAGAAAAAACATGGGATTTGTTCTTCAGGATTCGTTTTTGTTTCAAGGAACGATCAGAGAAAATATTCGCTACGGCAGGCTTGATGCTTCTGATCAGGAAGTAGAAACAGCTGCAAAAACAGCAAATGCCCATAGTTTTATTGAAAGGCTGCCAAAAGGGTACGACACCGTGCTGACGCAAAACGGCTCGGGCATCAGTCAAGGACAGAAACAGTTAATTTCTATAGCGCGGGCGGTGCTTGCCGATCCGGTTCTTCTCATTTTGGATGAAGCAACAAGCAACATTGATACCGTAACGGAAGTCAACATTCAAGAAGCGCTTGCCCGTTTAATGGAAGGAAGAACAAGCGTCATCATTGCCCACAGGCTGAATACCATTCAAAGAGCGGATCAGATTGTGGTGCTGAAAGACGGCGAAATGATTGAAAAGGGCAGCCATGATGATCTGATCCGGCAAAAAGGATTTTACAGCAACTTATATGAAAGCCAATTTGAGAAATAGACCTTTGTCCTGCACAGAGGTCTTTTTTGTTACAGTTTTATAGTACTTTTATGTCATTTTCGTAAAATGTAACAAAATTACTTGACGTAAACAAGTTATGTATATATACTAGCTTACATTAAGTAAGTGATAACATTTATCAAGGAGGATCAAATGAATAAATCATTTGAAATTGGCACATTACTTTTAAGGGTTATTACAGGTATTATCTTTTTTGTCCACGGTTTGTCTAAGTTTCAGGGAATGGAGGGCACCATCCAATTTTTCGGCAGCATAGGCCTTCCAAGCTTTATGGCGTATGTCATCGCAGCGATTGAACTCATTGGCGGAGTGCTTGTCTTCTTCGGATTGGCTACACGTATTGTCGGTGTACTATTCGCGCTTACACTGATCGGCGCCATCATCACAGTTAAGCTGAAAGCGCCATTCATGGGCAATGCAGAATTTGATTACCTTCTGCTTTTGACATCCATCCACCTGGCGCTTACGGGAAGCCGATTCCTGGCGCTGGACCCATTAGTGTTTAAAGGAAAAAAGAACACAAACGTATCAGCATAAGAAAAGAGGCATACAGCATGACAAGCATTCATGAGGATACACACATTGGCTATGCCAAACTCACAATCCGCAGTTTGGAGCGTTCCCTTCAGTTCTACTGTAACGTCATCGGTTTTCAAGTCTTAAAAAAGACGGATCACCGAGCTGAATTAACGGCTGACGGGAAACGCATCCTGCTTATTCTTGAAGAAAATCCAAGCGCCGTCGTCTTGCCTGAACGGTCTGTAACAGGCCTTTATCACTTTGCGATTCTTCTTCCGGACAGGAAGGAACTTGGGATCGCGCTCGCCCGCCTGATTGAACACGGCATTGCCATCGGGCATGGAGACCATGCTGTCAGCGAAGCTCTCTACCTGTCTGATCCTGACGGAAACGGCATTGAAATGTACGCTGACCGCCCCCGCAGCACGTGGCAGCGTGACCGGGAAGGGAACTACGTCATGACGACAACCGCTGTTGACATTGAAGGCCTTCTGGAAGAGGCAGGAGATGAGCGGAAAACTGCGCTTCCCAACGATACAATCATCGGACACATTCATCTGCATGTCAGTGATTTGAATGAAGCAAAAGCGTTTTATACAGATGTGCTGGGCTTTGACATTGTCGGAAACTATGCGGGCATGTCCGCTCTCTTCGTTTCAGCCGGAGGCTACCACCATCATATCGGCTTAAACATTTGGGCGGGAAGAAACGCGCCGCCCAAACCGACAAATGCCAGCGGACTAGACTATTACACGGTTGTCCTACCTCATCAAGAGGAGCTGGATCAAGTGGCTGACCGAGTCAAACGCGCCGGATATTCGATCGAAGAAATGGAAAACAGCTTCCGCGTGAAAGATCCTGTTTCCGGGACCCATATTCTATTTGTGAATTGACTGCAATCCCCTTGCCGAAAAAACGGCAGGGGGATTTTTTATTTTCCAGAAACTCCTGTCAAAAATGCCCTGAGGCAGGTATGATAAGAAGGGAATTGGGTATCGGGAGTGATGAGCGTGAAGGCTCTTTTTTTTACGAGAATGTTCACCTTGATGGTGAGTTGTTTAATGTATTTGTCCATTGTCAAAGAGGATAACTGGTTTGGATATGTATTTATCGCAGCAGGTGCTGCCATGTATGCAGCCAATCATGTTTTGCTGACAAAAGAGACAAGTGCCATCTGGTTCTGCCTGATTGATATTGCAATCGGCTTTTCGTTCGGCTTTATCTTTCCAGGCACAGGTTTGTTCATTATTATGCTTTGTCCGGTTGCGGTCGCCTTTTTTCTGCGCGGGTTTCCTAAAAGAACAGCATGGTCTGTCTTATGTCTTTGTTCTATTTTGTTTTTGATCGTCCTCATCCGTACATATGCGATGTTCGGCAATGAATTTGTCATTGATCATTTGACCAGCATGACATTCGTTGTCTTCTGCGGTGTCGTGGGCAAATTAATCCGCAAGCTGTTGGATGCGCAGGAAACGGCAAAACAGCAGTACCGGGAACTGACGGAATCCCACTTGGCGCTGTCTGCTGCCCACGAGGAGCTGCATTTATATGCGAAGCAGGTTGAAGAGCTGACCGCCATTTATGAGCGGAACAGAATGGCAAGGGAAATCCATGATACAGTCGGACACAAAATGACGGCGCTCCTCGTTCAGCTGCAGCTTTTGCGTGAATGGCAAAAAAGAGACAGCCAAAAAGCGGATGAGACAGTCGGTGTCTGTGACACGCTTGCCCGTGAAGCGCTTGATGATGTCCGCTTATCAGTACGCACCCTGCAAACGGAAAACGATCCTTCGCTAATCGAATCGCTGAAACAGCTGACAGAAGACTTTTATAAAAATGCAGGAGTCACAATCGAATTTGCGGTAAGCGGCGATCCTGCAATCATCCCGCTGTCTCTTCATCCGACCCTGATCAGAACGGTGCAGGAAGCACTGACCAATGCCAAACGGCACGGCGGCGCCACAGCTTGTTCGATACAGCTTGCCTGCACAACGGACAGCGTAAGCCTTGTCATTAAGGATGAAGGCAAAGGAAATCCCGAAACGGCACTTGGCTTTGGTCTCTTGAATATGAAAAAGCGGGCAGCGGAGCATGGCGGAATGATCCGCTTTGAGAGCGAACGGGATCAAGGGTTTACTGTAATCGCCGAATTTTCACTGGCTAATAAAAAATGGAGCTTCGGGCCCGCGCAGCAAAAGGAGAATTTATCATGATTAAGATCATCATTACCGACGATCAGGATATCGTCAGAGAAGGGCTGGCATCCCTGCTTCAGCTCCGAGAAGAGCTCGATGTGATCGCAACGGCGCGAAACGGACAGGAAGCCTTTGAAAAGGCGAAAGAGCTGGAGCCGGATATCGTGTTAATGGACATCCGCATGCCAATCTCCAATGGTGTCGAAGGAACAAAATTGATTACAAGCTCTTTGCCCGGCGTAAAGGTTTTGATGCTGACAACCTTCAAGGACTCAGAGCTGATTGCTGAAGCACTTGAAGAAGGAGCGAGCGGATACCTGCTGAAGGACATGTCGGCAGATACGATTGTAAAAGCGGTCATGACTGTTCATTCTGGCGGAATGGTGCTTCCTCCGGAACTGACCGCCCAAATGCTGAACGAATGGAAACGTGAAAAACAGCTGAAAGGAATAAATGAGATAGAAAAACCTAAGGAGCTGCTCGACTTGACCGAGCGCGAAATCGAGGTTCTGGCTGAGCTGGGGTACGGGCTGAATAACAAAGAAATTGCTGAAAAGCTGTACATTACAGAAGGCACAGTCAAAAATCATGTTTCAAATATCATCAGCAAACTGGCTGTCAGGGACAGAACCCAAGCCGCCATTTACTCGGTCAGATATGGTGTATCTGTCTTTTGACATATGACGTTTTGCATATGTATTTCTCTAAAAAGGCCTTTTACAGGCCTTTTTTTCATGCCTTACATTCTATCCGGCGCTACATGCCGCACGCCTTTCTTTTTTCTACAATGGTAATGGGAGTAAAAAAGGAGTGAAACAACGTGCTGCAAGCAGAAAACATCAAAAAGGCATATGGAAAAAAAACAATTGTGAAAGGCATTTCATTTTCCCTCCAAAAGGGGGAGTCATTCGGACTGCTCGGGCCAAACGGTGCGGGAAAATCCACAACCATCTCGATGATTTCCGGCCTTGTGCCGCATGACAGCGGGAACATCACAGTCGGCGGCTGTGTCATCGGAAAAGAAACAGCTAAAGCGAAACAAAAAATCGGCGTTGTCCCGCAGGAAATTGCTTTATATCCGACGCTGACGGCTCATGAGAATCTTATGTTTTGGGGAAAAATGTACGGACTTACGCACGGTCAGGCCAAAAAAAGATCGGCAGAGGTTCTTGAATACGTCGGCCTGACTGAGCGTGCCAAAGATAAAATTGAAACATTCTCCGGAGGGATGAAGCGAAGAATCAACATCGGTGCGGCTTTAATGCATAAGCCCGAGCTGCTGATTATGGATGAACCGACTGTCGGTATTGACCCTCAGTCAAGAAATCATATTTTAGAAACGGTGAAACAGCTCAACGAATCGGGCATCACGGTGATCTATACGAGTCATTACATGGAAGAGGTTGAGTTTTTATGCGATCGGATCGGAATTATTGATCAGGGCGAAATGATTGCGATCGGTACAAAAACTGATTTGTGCAGCCGTCTTGGAGGCGATACCATCATTCAGCTCACAGTCAGCGGGATCGATGAAGCGTTTCTTTTTGCAATCCGTTCATTGGCTCATGTGAATGATGTAACAGTACATGATTCAGAGCTCAAGATTGAGATTGCTGCGGCTCATCATGAGAAAGTCGTCACCAGCCTGCTTGCTGAAGCCGCTGCCCATCATATAAACCTGCTGTCCCTCCAGGTGCAGGAACCGAATCTGGAACGCCTGTTTCTGAATCTGACTGGCCGCACGTTGCGGGATTAGGGGGGGACGGCTATGAAAAAAAGCATATGGATCGCATGGAAAGATGTCAAAATTAGAATCACAGACAGAAAAGGGTTTATGATGCTTATCCTAATGCCGCTGATCCTAACCTGTATTTTAGGAGCGGCGCTCGGATCAGTTGTTGACGGAGGCAGCGGGATTGATGAGATCAAAGTCGGCTACGTTCAACCAGATCAGTCAGATGCAGCGAACATGTTTACAAAAGATGTGCTCAAAAAAATGAAATCGATAAAGGCCACACAAGCAAACAGCGAAGACAAGATGAAGAAACTGCTTGATGAAAAGAAAATCGATGTAGGTATTGTCATTCCGAAACATTGGGAATCCGGCAAAACCTCAGCTGTAGTTTATGCCGCTCCTGATCAAACATTAAAAAGTTCCATCATCGAAACCGCTGCCAGCTCTTTTATAGACCAATATAAAGCGGTAAAAGAAGCCGCGTCAGCTTCAATGGATTACGTCAGCAAAACGGCAGCTGTCAAACAAGGAAAACTTGATCCTGCACAGTTTGCGGAAAAGCTGACAAAGACGCTTGAAAGAGAAACGGGTGACAAGCTTACTATTGCGGAAAAATCTGTCGGCAGCAAGACAGTTACCAGTTTTCAATACTATTCGGCTGCAATGCTTTGCATGTTTATGCTGTTTCATATGACTGTCGGGGCGAAATCATTTTTACAGGAAAAGGATACGGAGACGCTTGCCAGAATGCTGATGACGCCCGCGCAAAAATCTGTCATTCTCTTCGGAAAGTGGCTTGGGACATATCTGTTTGCCATCATACAATTTTTCATATTTCTGATCGTCACAATCAATGTTTTTGGTGTGGACTGGGGCGGCAATCTGCTGTTTGTGAGTGTTCTCGGGCTTTCTTACGCCGCTGCTGTATCCGGCATTTCAATGCTGCTTGCGTCCTTCCTCAGCGATATGAAATCTGCGGATGCGATCGGCGGCTTCGGTATTCAATTGCTTGCAGTTCTCGGCGGGTCCATGCTGCCGCTGTACCAATTTCCGGACGTCTTGCAGTCTGTATCCAAAGCTGTGCCGAATCGCTGGGCGCTTGACGGCTTTCTTTCTTTAATGGAAGGGGGAGGCTGGACTGACCTTCAAAAGCCTGTGCTTCTTTTTGCGGGGATTGGGCTTTGCTCACTTGTAATTGGTATCAGACGGCTTCATACAAGATAAGGAGGTACACCAGGGTGAAAAAAATCATAGCCATTTGCGGCATTGAGCTTTCTCTCATTTTTAAGAAGCCGCAGAACTATTTAATCATGTTTGCTGCCCCGCTTTTGCTTACCTTTGTATTTGGGAGTATGCTCGGCGGAAATGATGATAAAGTGCGGCTTGCAATCGTTGATCAGGACGACACGATTCTCTCACAGCATTATATTCGGCAGCTGAAGGCGCACGATAATATGTATACATTCGAAAGCATGTCTGAAAACAAAGCGTCAGAAAAGCTGAAACAAAAGAAAATTGTCGGGATCATCGTCATTTCCCACACGTTCCAGACACAGCTGGAAAAAGGCAAACATCCTGAGCTGATTTTCCGTCACGGCCCCGAGCTGTCGGAAGCGCCGATGGTCAAACAATATGCAGAAAGCACATTGGCAACGCTCAATATTCAGGTTATCGCGGCGAAAACGGCAGCTCAGACAGCGGGAGAGAGCTGGAAGGCGGCGTATAAAACATTTTTCGCCAAAAAACATGAAGATTCAGATCCGGCTGTAAAACGACAGACGCTCAGCGATAAAAAAGAGGGTGCGGAAGCGAGTGACACAGCCTCCAGAGCAGCAGGCTTTTCCATCCTGTTTGTCATGCTGACCATGATGGGAGCGGCTGGAACCATTTTAGAAGCAAGAAAAAACGGCGTCTGGTCCAGATTGCTTACAACCTCAGTCAGCCGAGTGGAAATCGGTGCTGGGTATGTGCTGTCCTTCTTTGTCATTGGCTGGATTCAATTTGGCATATTGCTTCTCGCAACCCATTGGCTGTTTGGCATCAACTGGGGGAATCCGGCTGCGGTTATGGTATTGGTCTCGCTATTTTTGCTGACCGTTGTCGGCATTGGATTGATGATTGCGGCCAATGTCAGAACGCCAGAACAGCAGCTCGCTTTTGGCAACTTGTTCGTCATTGCAACGTGTATGGTGAGCGGAATGTATTGGCCGATCGACATTGAACCGAAATTCATGCAATCCATCGCTGAATTTCTCCCCCAAAAGTGGGCAATGAGCGGGCTGACTGAGATTATTGCTAACGGTGCCCGCGTCACAGATATTCTCGGGATCTGCGGCATTTTGCTTGCATTTGCGGCGATCACTTTCGCAGCGGGGCTGAAAGCGCTCCGAGCTTAAAAAAATCATCTGTCCGAGGGACAGATGATTTTTTTATGTGGGCAAACCCATGCATTACGTAAAGGCCGCTCCCGGTTAATCCTTATCGATCATAGCTAAAATCGATTCCAGCCAAGAAACGTAATTTTTCTCTCTCTCCAGCGCTTTCGTCAGCACGAGGTAGTGGCCGAAGTCCGGTGAAGAAAACGACATCGGCTCTGCTGAAGCCATAAGCTTTTCATAGCTTTCCTGCAGGTCAGACAGCTTGGCCTTGCGTTTTAGAAGCTGGTCTGTAAACAATTCTGAAGCCTCCTGCCGTGATAGAGAAGAAATAAAGTATGCCTTCAGCATAAATTCATCCTTCACCGTCTCCGGTATCGGCTGATGGCGGATCAGCCAGTCATGCAGTTCCTGCTTTCCGCTGTCTGTCAGGGTGTACATCTTTTTCTCCAGCTTTGTGCCCTGAATCGTTGTCCGGAACGTGATAAATCCTTCATCCGTCAGCTTTTTGAGCTCAGGATAAATCTGGCTGTGCTTGGCGCTCCAAAATTGGCCAAGCTCCTCTTTAAAATAACTCGTAATGTCGTATCCACTCAATTCGCCTTTTCGCAAAAGCCCTAATATGGCGTATTTTAATACTCTCATGCTATCCTCCGTGTCTATGGCTGTTTCGCAAAACAGATGAGCCGGTGCTCATCTGTGATTCTAACTGCCTATTCCCCTTATTATAGAAAAGGGAGGAAGGGAACACAACCGGGCCACTTGGGAAATGAAAATAAAAGGTATGTCAGACGTATCCGATTCATCTCCATCGATGATATAAAAGAGATTTACATTTAATTTTAGAAAAATATAAACGATATTGTTTTTTTATGTATAATGGGGAATCCTCTCATAATATGAGCCGCAATATCTATATCTCCATAAAACAACCTGCTGTCTCCGTTACAGCGGATTTTTTCGTCTGAGAAAGCCATAGGGTCTTATGACCTTAGTCTATCATGCATACGTCACTATATGACATCAGGCACTTTTTCAAATAGAACAGACATGTTAAGGTACAACCATCGATTTCTGTCAATTTGAAATAAAAGGAGCGCTGTCATGCAAATTAAAGAAATTTTTATGATCCGCTGCATTTCGTGCTTAAGTGTCGTCCTGCTCCATATCATTTCAATGGTCCTGATGCTTCAGGCAGAAGCTCTTGCAGATATTTCTCACACTGTTGATTCTTTCCGTACCCTCCTGATGTTCAGCACGCCCGCTTTTATTTTCATCTCTGAATTTTTACTGGCGCGTTCTTATCCTGACGGGGTGCCGGACGGTTTTTTAAAGAAGCGGGGAAAAGTGATTTTTGTTCCTTTTTTATTTATCGCGGCCATTGATGCCCTGCTGATGACCAGTGCGATGGGGGGAGAGATAACCTTTCTCGCGTTTGTGCAAAAGTATCTGGCGAATGTATTCCTAGGAAACTTTATCGGGTACTTCATTCTCGTCATCTTTCAGTTTTACATTCTGCATATGATGTTTCATGAGTATTTGAAAAAAGCATCTCTGAAATGGGTGCTGTCTATCTCATTTGTGGTGACAGCCGCTTATTTAAGCTTTTTCTCGGCAGTCAGCCCGGCTCCTGCTTCTGAAGAGGGCGGGTCATTTCCGTTTTTCTGGGTTCCGTTCGCAGGCTGGCTTTTCTACTTTTGTCTAGCCTACTATTGCGGAAAAGAGTACAAGCGTTTCTTAGCGCTGCTGAACCAATACCGCTGGGTCGTATACGGTTGCGCAATTGCTTCTGGTGCGCTGGTTGTCACTGTTTCTTATGTCGGCGAAATCGGCATGATCAGCTCGAAGCGGCCTGATATCATGCTGTATTCGACAAGCATGATTTTCCTGTGCTTTCACTTGTTTTCTAAAATGAAGCATGTGCCGAAAATCATGATGTTTATCAGCAACTATTCCTTTTCGATTTATCTGCTCCATGCCTATTTTATGATGATAGGCTACGTGTTGCTTTTGAATATGCCCGAAATTCCCGCCGTACCGGCTGTTCTCCTGTTGTTTGCCGTGTGTACAGTCGGCCCGATTCTGACCTCGTGGGCGCTGAATAAGTTCAAATACGGTTATTTATTTGTGGGGAAGGTTTATCAGCCAAAACAGAAGAAGGTAATAGTCGAAGTGCGTGATCACGCAGGGTAAAAACAAGCGGCAGGGGGCTCCTGCCGCGTTTTTTTATTTCTCATCCGCTTGCAGAACTGTTTTTAAATATAGTTTTGCAGACTGAGCAAGTCCAGATACATCAGCCTTTTCTTCATCGAAATACAGGGCGTTTTGAATGATGCCGTCATTCATATTGAGGAAAAACTTGGCGATAGTCGCAAGAGGCTGAACCGGCTGAAACTCTCCCTGATCAATCCCTTTTTGCAATAGCTTTGAAAACCTTTCCACAAAAAGATCATACCGCTTCTCCAAGTACTGCCGTCGCTCTTCATTCCGCCAAGCTGTCACTAAATATTCAAATTGCACCGGCGCCAGCGTATCTGCTACATCACGCAGACCCTCAGTCAGTTCGTCCAAATAGATTGAAATGGCGGCCCAAACACTTTGGTGTTCAGCTGATTTATCAAGCTTACGGAGTCCTTCATCCAGCCCTGTTTCAATAATGCGGCGAAACATCTCCTCAGTGCTTGAAAAATAAAGATAGACACCGCCTCGGCTGAAACCTGATTCTTCCACAACGTCCTTCATCGTCGTTAATTCGAATCCTTTTCGTTTAAAAACCGTTTTGGCAGCCTCTAAAATCTCTGCCTGCCGTTTATCCTTGTGCTCCTTTGTTACTTTCGGTGACAAGATATCGCCTGCTTTCTGAAACTTTCTTACCTATAAGTGTAATCAACCCAATCATGATCAGCAAGCAGCCACAGACAAGAAAAGCAAGTGAAACACCGATCCATTCCGCCAGCACGCCCCCGCCCGCCATGCCGAGGATGGAGGCGAGGGTTGTCGCGCTTTGAATGGCGCCGAACACCCTGCCGCTGTAATCGACAGGCACTGTTGTTTGCACGAGAATTTGAAATGGAATATGGACGAGGCCGAAAGCCGCCCCCATGATGAAAAAAGCAAATATAAAAAGAGCCATGCCGGCAATGCCCATGCCGGTTAGAAATGGCACACTTCCAGTCGCTAGTCCAAGAAGAAGGGTCCCAGTTGAGAAATAAAGCAAATAAGAAGTGATCTGCCGTCTGCCGGCAATGACCGCCGTAAGGAGCATTCCGGCGCCGCTTACGGCCATGCACCAGCCTGCAAGCTCGGGCGGAGCTCCTGAAAAGGAGCGGATAAGAATAATCGCTTGGGAATCACCAATCTGCAAAACAAAGAGAACGACACAAGCTGTGAGTAAGCCTGTTAAAAGCAGCGGCATCCGTTTCAAAAACTGAAGGCCTTCCTTGATAGAGGTAAGTGCTGATGTTTTTTCTTGAGGTGTATTGGCTTTTTGTAAAAAAGCATCTCTGGGGAGGAAAAACAAAATGACAGCGGAAAGAAAGAAGGCGCCGGCGTTTATATAAAAAACAGAATGTATCGAGAAAGCAGCGATCAGCGTGCCGCCGAGAGCAGGGCCAAAGATTTTTGCACTATTATCAATGATGCTGCTGACGGAAACAGCCTGCTGGAGGTGTGCTTCCAGTGCCAATTCCTTAAGCTTTCCGTTTTTAGCAGGTGAAAAAAGTGAAGAAAAACAGCTCTGAATGCATAGCAATACGTAAAGCTGCCAAAGCTCACTGACATAAACGCAGCTGATAACGGTGAGGGCACGGCCGATTTCAGACAGAAACATAATCGTTTTTCTGTCAAAACGGTCGGCGAGTAGGCCCGATACAGGTCCAAGTACAATGACAGGCAAAGCAAATGACATCATTAAAAACGACATATCTAATGGTGAAGCATCCAGCTGAAAAGCGGCTAACGTTAGCACGGCCAAAATGTGAAGCCAGTCTCCAAGTGAAGAAATGGTTTGTGAGGCTAACAGTGTCATCAGCCCTTTTTGAGTGCGAAACAACGGTTTTTCCATGATTCATCCTCCTAAATAATAAAAATGACACTAGTGTCGTTTTTTTATTGTATGGGAAAAAGACGCAAGACACAATCTTTTTCTTGTAAAATAAAGGAGAAGAGTGAAAAGAAGGGGGAACATGCATGACAACAGACAACCTAAGCTACCCAATAGGAGAATACAAGCCGAGGGAATCCATATCGAAGGAGCAAAAAGATGAATGGATACAAGCCCTTGAAAAAGTGCCTGCCCAACTGAAGCAAGCCGTAGAAGGCATGACGGACAGCCAGCTTGACACACCGTACCGGGACGGTGGATGGACCGTTCGGCAAGTTGTTCATCATCTGGCTGACAGTCATATGAACAGCTATATTCGTTTTAAATTGAGCTTGACGGAAGAGACGCCGGCTATCCGTCCGTATGATGAAAAAGCATGGTCGGAGTTAAAAGACTCGAAAACGGCAGATCCGAGCGGTTCACTCGCCCTTTTGCAGGAGCTTCACGGAAGATGGACGGCTCTGCTCCGCACTCTGACGGATCAGCAATTTCAGCGCGGGTTTTATCACCCTGATACAAAGGAGGTTATTACTCTGGAGAACGCGCTCGGCCTGTATGTCTGGCACTCACATCACCATATCGCTCATATTACAGAGCTTTCCAAACGGATGGGGTGGTCTTAACGCTTTTGCCGGCGGAAAGCTGGAATACTGATAGCGGCAATCACTAGCAGTGAGATCACAGCAGCCGCTGCATATAAATGGTCATAGCCGCTGGCGACACTCGCATGAATGGCGTCGCTTATCGCGGCTTTGACTTCAGGAACGGGAATGCGTTCAACTTGTTCTTGTAAAGTAGAAACATCAGAACTGTCGATCTCCGGAATCATCTGCCTCGCCTTTTCTGAATGCCCGCTGTCCGATAAGCGGCTCTTGATTTCATCACCGATTTGGTCGAACCCGGCTGTGATAAAACCTGCGTAAAGAGTAGGCGCCAAGGTCAGTCCAATTTGTCTTACTAATGAAAGCGTGCCAAGCGCTGTGCCCTTATTTGTTTTAGCCGCCTCTGATACAAGGACGTTCAGCGGAGCCCCTAAGAGAAAGCCAAAACCGATCCCAGCCACCACACTTGCGATCATAAACTCCCATTTTTCTGTCACCCAAAGCGGAAATAAAGCAAACCCCGCACATGAGATGATTCCCGAAAGAATAACGGTTTTTACAGGACCTTTTTTGTCGGTAAGCGCTCCGCCAAGCCAAGCGCCGATTCCGGAAGCCAACGCAAGTGGTGTCATCCAATAGCCTGCTTTTGCGGCAGGGACTCCTAAATACTGCTCGACATATGACGGGATAAAAATGACTGCCGCCAAGAGTCCCCCGGATAACAAACCGATGATAAGCGTGCGCTGAAACATGTTGTTTCGCAGCAGAGAATACGCCAAAATCGGATCGCCCCCGCGCATTTCAACTCTCTTTTCATACGTAATAAGCGCTGCAAAACAAAGAATGCCAAAAATAATACATCCATAAACCTCCGGATTTCCCAAGCTGTTTAAGAGATTTGCCCCGTCAAGGTTTGTCATGCCGTACATCACGGCTAAAATCGACAGGGACAGAAGAAAGATGCCAGCCGTATCGAGGCGTTTAGCCTCAGGCGCTTTTGTTTCCGCAATAAAACATGCGCCGAAAACAACCAATAGCACGGCAATCGGCAAATTAATCAAAAACAGCCAATGCCAAGACCCGGTCCAATCAAGCAGAAAGCTCCCGATATTGGGTCCGAGCACAGCGGCCATCCCGTTCATTGCGCCAAGCAGCCCAAGCGCCTTTCCTTGTTTTTCCTTTGGAAGCGTAGCGAGAATGTGCGAGCTGCCGATGATGAAAATCCCGCCGCCGCCAAGCGCCTGAATCAGCCGCGATATCAGAAAGAGCGGGAAGCTTTGGCTCAAAGCAACAAGCAAAGAACCAAGTCCGAACAGGCAAACCTCAATGAGAAAGAGTTTTTTTCTGCCGTAGCGGTCGGAAAGCTTTCCGACGATTGGCACACTGACGCTAAGACCAAGCGTATAAAGGGTGATGCCCCATGATCCCCAGGAAGGAGAAACGGCAAACGACTCGTTTATCGTTGTTAAAGCAGCCGAAATAATTCCGTTATCTAAAGCAGCCATAAACACGCCAATCGTAAACAGGCTGATTGCCCACTTTTGGCTTTTCTGCTTTGTTAATGCTTCAGACATATTCATCACTCCTATTTAGTTTACTCAAAATTTATTATTCATTTTAAGTGAACTAAATGTCAAATAAAAAAAGCCTGTTTCCGCAGTTTGCGGATGACAGACTTGCAGATCTATTCTTTTTTCGCTTTCTCTAATGCTCTTGAAAGGATAGACAACCCTTCGGAAACAGCCTGCTTTTCTTCAGGGGACAGCAGCTCCAATGAACGCTTCAATTTCAGGTGGCCTTTTTCATACAAACCCCGGAAAATATTTTTCGCATTCTCTGTCAACTGAACAACCACTGAGCGGCGGTCCTCTTCAGAATGTGAGCGTTTGACAAATCCTGATTTTTCAAGCCGGTCAAGCAGCCCTGTTGTATTAGACAGGGAAGCCCCCATTTTTTCAGCAATGTCACTCACTTTCAGTGTTCCATGGTTGTTTAATAGCATCAGCACTTTCATTTGCGGCATGCTCATATCCAGCTTCATCCATTCGGACACATCACCGAGCCCGGCAGAAGTTAAGACTTTCATATAGAGCACCCATATTTCCCGCTCCTCCGATGAAAGAATGTTTTCGTTTAGTACCGTTGTATCATGTAAATTATATTCCATTTCATCACTTCCTCATCATTCACTCCTCTTATCATATTACTCGATTTCTACTCCTGAAAGAAAGTGAGCAGAAACTGCATGCGGGACTTTGTCCGAGAAATAACGGTAGTGTATAATGAGTTGGAGATTATTGGGGGAGAGATTCGAACTAGAATATGATTGGAGAGACCATTGCTGATTAAAAAGAATGCTTTATCAATATTAAAAATCGTTTTTCCTATTGCTGTTTTGCTATTTGTTATTTATCAATCGAAAAAAGAACTGACAAATCTGTCTTTCAAACGTACGCTCATGGTCATCAACGGGCTGGAACGAACAGACTTATTCATACTTGTGTTTGTCGGCTTGCTGGCTGTAGCGGCCATGTCTCTGTATGATTACGTCCTGAAATACTCACTGCGCCTATCGATCACAAACGGAAAAGTATTCAGGGTTTCTTGGATCGCCAATTCATTTAATAATGTGCTGGGATTCGGCGGTTTAGCCGGAGTCGGGTTAAGAATGATGTTTTATAAGGAGCATACGAAAGACCATAAGGCTCTCGTGAAAGGAATCGCCTGGCTCACATCCTCTATGCTGCTCGGATTATCTGTTTTCAGCATTTTCGTCGTTGCCCGAGTGCTGCCGGTGGATGAAGTCATTCATGAAAAGCCTTGGCTGTGGGCGGTCGTTATCGGGTTTGCGCTGATTTTACCGCTATCCTTGGCAGTGTCCAAAATAAATGACCGCAAAGCTGGGGACGAAGAAAATGCGGATAAAGTGAAAAATCCGATTTTCGCATATATTGGAGCTTCCGTTGTTGAATGGCTCATGGCCGGGATCGTCATCTATTTTGCTTTGTTCGCTATGGGCGTTCATGCTGATATCAGGTATGTGTTCGGAGTGTTCGTCATTGCGGCGATCGGCGGGATGATCAGCCTCGTGCCGGGCGGCTTTGGTTCGTTTGACCTTTTGTTTTTGCTGGGGATGGAGCAGCTTGGCTATCATCAGGAGGCCATCGTTACTTCTATTGTGTTGTACAGGCTCGCCTATTCATTTATCCCATTCATTTTGGGACTATTCTTTGCCGCAGGCGACCTGACGGAAAATACAATGAAACGGCTCGAAACGAACCCGCGCATCGCACCGGCAATTGAGACGACAAACGTTCTGCTTGTTGTTCAGCGTGCGGTATTAGTGAGAATTTTGCAAGGCTCGCTTTCGCTTATTGTGTTCGTAGCAGGCCTGATTATCCTGGCCTCAGTTTCCTTGCCGATTGACAGGCTGACGGTTATACCGCACATTCCGCGCCCGGCTCTTTTGCTGTTTAACGGTCTGTCCTTAAGCTCAGCGCTCATTCTGCTGATATTGCCGATCGAGCTTTATAAACGGACAAAACGCTCCTATACGATGGCCATTACAGCACTTGTCGGCGGGTTTGTGTTCAGCTTTTTAAAAGGACTTAACATCAGTGCGATATTCATACTGCCGATGATTATCGTATTGCTTGTGCTATTGAAAAAACAATTTGTCCGCGAACAGGCATCTTATACACTGGGACAATTGATTTTCGCTGTAGCGCTGTTTACTGTGGCACTCTTTAACTACAATCTGATTGCGGGCTTTATTTGGGATCGGATGAAGAAGGTGCTGCGTCATGAATATTTCGTCCACAGCACCTCGCATATTACACATGCAACCATCATGGCAATCATCATTGTGCCGCTGTTCTTCTTTATATTTACAGTGGTCTATCATAAGAGAACGCGACCGATCGGAGAGAAAGCTGACCCTGAGCGTCTTGCTGCGTTTCTCAATGAAAAAGGCGGCAACGCGCTGAGCCATCTCGGCTTTCTTGGAGATAAGCGGTTTTATTTTTCAAGTGACGGGAATGCATTGCTTCTGTTTGGGAAAATCGCCAGAAGGCTGGTCGTGCTCGGCGACCCGTCTGGGCAAAGAGAATCATTCCCGCTCGTGCTGGAAGAGTTTCTGAACGAAGCGCATCAGAAGGGATTCAGTGTTTTGTTCTATCAAATTGAACGAGAGGACATGGCGCTGTATCACGATTTTGGCTACAACTTCTTTAAATTGGGCGAGGAAGCATATGTAGATTTACATACATTTACCTTGACTGGGAAGAAAAAAGCCGGCCTTCGGGCAATCAATAACCGCTTTGAGCGGGAGGAGTATACTTTCCATGTGGATCATCCCCCATTTTCTGATGCGTTTCTGGAGGAGCTGAAACAAATCTCAGACGAATGGCTAGGTTCGAAAAAGGAGAAGGGATTCTCGCTCGGATTTTTTGATCCTGCCTATTTACAGAAAGCGCCGATCGCCTATATGAAAAATGCAGAGGGAGAGATCGTTGCATTCGCAAATGTCATGCCGATGTACCAGGAAGGAGAGATATCGGTTGATCTGATGCGCTATCGCGGCGACGCTCCAAATGGCATTATGGACGCATTGTTCATCCGCATGTTTTTATGGGCAAAGGAAGAGGGCTGCACGTCATTTAATATGGGAATGGCACCCTTGTCCAATGTCGGCACTGCCTTTACATCCTTCTGGTCAGAAAGGTTTGCTGCTGTCATTTTTAACAATGTCAGATACATGTACAGCTTCAGCGGCCTAAGGGCCTTTAAAGAAAAGTACAAACCGGAGTGGCGCGGGAAATACCTGGCGTATCGGAAAAACAGATCTCTTTCTGTCACCATGTTCCTCGTTACACGTCTGATTGGCAAAAGCAAAAAAGACTCCGTCTAATAAGACGGAGTCTTTTTTATTTCGTTTTTAAGAAATAGGTTTCAATATCATCAAGCAGGTAGTTTGCGGCTTTAATTCCGCCTGCGGTTGTCCACACGACGTCGTCGACTTCATGTGCGTTACCAGACTTCACGGCCTTTAGGTTTTTCCATAATGAACTGCTTGTCCACTGATTGGCCCATTTTTCATTTTCCTTTGCATTATCGGCTTTATATGTGAAATAAAACAGCACATCGGCATCCATATCAGGAATGGACTCTTTACTGTCTGTTGAGAACGTAAATTGGTCCTTTTGCTTCTTGAACAGTTCTACTTGTTTTTCAGGGCGTTTGAAGCCAAGCTGGTCTAAAATAATTCCTGAGAATGAATCAGTATAATAGATTCTTGATTCACCGGATAAAAAGCGTACGACAGAAACTGTTTTGTTGGTCTGGTCGCCAAGCTTTTCTTTTAAATCGGCAGCGCGTTTATCAAAATCGGCAATGGCTTTCTTGCCTTTGTCCGCCTTGTTCACCGCGTTGGCATATAAAGTCAGGTTATCCTTCCAATTCCCGGCCAAGGATTCAGCAAAAACAGTCGGTGCAATCGCATTTAGCTGATCATAAATTTTTTCCTGGCGCACTTTGTTTCCAATAATCAAATCAGGCTTTAATTCTGCGATGGCTTCTACATTCGGTTCTGTTTCAAGGCCGACGTTTTGAACACCTTTCATGTCATCCTTCAGATAGTCATACCACGGGTCGCCCTTCCATGACTTCACGGCGCCAACCGGCTTGATGCCAAGCGCTAAGAGCGCCTCTGTGCCTTCGTTTGTTAAAACAACAATCCGTTTTGGATTTGCGGGAATATTGTCTGATGTTCCCATTGCATGTTTAACCGTTCTGGTTTTGCTGTTTGACTCCTCGCTGTTGCTTGAACTTTCTGAACTATTACAGGCAGAAAGTACGACAAGGGTCATTAAAAATACGAATAGCATGCTGATATGCTTTTTCATCTTTTTCCTCCCGATATTGAAATTCATTATCATTTAGATCATAATAAGCAGTGGTGAGAGTGTCAATCCCTAATTGAGGATTATTCTCAAAAACAAACAATACATAGTAAATCTGGGAGAATGAGATCATGATCTGCAAAAAGGCATCTTCAAAATGGATTACGTTATTATGTCTGATTTTCATTTTACTGGCAGCTGTCTGCGCAAGTGTTGTGTACGGTTATACAGGTACGTCATGGGGACAGGTCTATCAAGCGTTTCATTCCTTCAACGGTACAAATGAGCATGTCATCATCAAGGACGTCAGGCTTCCGCGTGCTTTGGTTGCCACAGTCGTCGGCGCTTCGCTTGCAGCCGCGGGAGCACTCATGCAGGCGCTCACAAAAAATCCGCTTGCGTCACCGGGAATTTTCGGAATAAACGCCGGTGCCGGCTTTTTTATTGTGGCCGGATCGTTTTTTCTGCATATTCAATCACCTCAGGCACTAGTATGGAGCTCGTTTCTCGGGGCAGCATTTACCGCTGCGATCGTCTACGCAGCAGGCTCGCTTGGGAGAGAAGGGCTGACACCAATCAAATTGACGCTGGCGGGCGCTGCCATGGCAGCCATGTTTTCTTCTCTGACGCAAGGCTTGCTGTCTGTCAACGAACTTGAGCTTGCCCAGGTGCTTTTTTGGCTGACTGGCTCTGTGCAGGGCAGGAGTCTGGGTCTGCTGATGACGATGTTTCCATATGCAGCGGCAGCGCTGGTAATCTGCTTTTTTCTTGGCCAAAAAATAAATCTCCTTGTGATGGGAGAAGATGTGGCAAAAGGACTCGGCCAAAAAACGGGCCTGCTGAAATTCGTGATGGCGCTTTGTGTTGTCTTGCTAGCAGGATCTGCTGTCGCCATTGCCGGGCCGATTTCCTTTATCGGCATCATTATTCCGCATTTTTCCAGGTTCGTCGTCGGTAATGATTATCGCTGGGTTCTGCCGTTTTCCGCTGTTTTGGGTGCCATTCTGCTTGTTTCCGCGGACATTGGTGCGCGATATATCATTATGCCTCAGGAAGTTCCTGTCGGGGTCATGACCGCCATCATCGGAATGCCTGTGTTTGTGTACATCGCAAGAAGGGGGGCGAAGCTATGAAACTTCGTTTTGGCGTTACTGCGGCTGAAAAGAAAGCGTGGATCGTCTTTTTGGTTTTACTGGGATTAACAGCTGCTGTCCTCATCATAAGCGCCGGTCTTGGACAAAGGTTTATTCCTCCCTGGGATGTAGCAAAAACATTCTTTGGCGCAGGTTCCAAGCTGGATGAACTGATGATCATGTCGTTCCGCATGCCAAGAATTTTGACGGCTTTATGCGCCGGCGTTTGTTTGGCAGCGGCAGGCGCGATATTGCAGGGACTCGTCAGAAACCCTCTCGCATCTCCGGATATTATCGGAATAACGGGAGGAGCGGCAGTAGCTGTCGTACTTTTAATGATGTTCTTCTCAGACCGCAGCAGTTCACTGACGATCAGCCTGTCATGGCTTCCAGCGGCCGCATTTATCGGCGCCTCGGCTGTCGGTCTCATCGTCTATTTACTGGCATATAAAAATGGCGCCTCCACATTTCGGCTGGTGCTTATCGGAATCGGATTTTCTATGTCGGCGCAGGCGATGACGACCCTGCTGATGATCAAAGGTCCGATTTATCGGGCATCACAAGCCAATGTATATATCACTGGGTCAGTTTATGGGTCAAACTGGGGGCATGTAAAAATAGCTATTATCTTATCTGTCATTCTCCTATTCATTTGTTTTGTCGCGCTGAAAAATATGAATATACAGGTGCTGGGTGAAGATATTGCGGCGGGTGCGGGAAGCGCTGTGCAGCGAAATCGTTTTTTCTTGCTCCTTTTGAGTACGGCTCTTACGGGTTGTGCAGTTTCAGTTGCCGGCACAATCGGTTTTGTCGGGCTGATGGCGCCCCATATTGCAAGACGGCTTGTCGGCTCATCTTATGGCGCGCTGCTTCCGGCGTCGGCACTTATTGGGGCTCTGCTCGTCTTAACAGCTGATATTGTCGGCAGAACCTTATTTGCTCCGGTGGAAGTTCCAGCCGGCGTCTTTACAGCGGCTATCGGTGCCCCTTATTTTATTTATTTGCTCTATAAAACAAGAAACTCTTGATCGTTACGCCCATTTTCTTGAAGAAGAAAATGGGTTTTTTTATTAATAACTGAAGATTCGTAATTATTTTTGCTATACTGACAGAGACATTGATAAAGAAAGGGCGGCAGATGAATGAAAGAAGCAGAGGTATTAAAATATGAAGCATTTACAAGCAGTCCCGGAAAAGGAAACCCCGCAGGCGTCGTATTGCAGGGAGACGATTTTACTGAAAACGAGATGCAGATCATAGCCGAGCGTGCCGGGTATTCAGAAACCTCCTTTATCCGAAAAAGCGAGTCGGCCGATCTTGAACTCCGTTACTTTACCCCTGGACACGAAATGAATTTGTGCGGTCATGCTACAGTTGCTTCTCTTTACGCATTATGTGAGAAAGGGATGCTGGAGAGCGGTAAAACGTACAGCATCCAAACGAAAGCCGGAATACTGCCTGTGAACATTTCTGAAAAAGATGGCCGCATTCACATTACGCTTGAACAGGCCTCCCCGCAATTCAAACCATTTACAGGCGATCGGGAAAAACTTGCGCACGCACTGGGAATCACCGAAGAAGATTTTCATGAAGATCTTCCGATTGTATTTGGCAGCACTGGCATATGGACAGCCATCGTACCGCTTAAATCATTAGAGGCTTCTAAAAAGATGGTGCCAGATAACAAACAATTTCCGAATGTGTTAGTTGATCTGCCAAAAGCTTCAGTCCATCCGTTTACCTTTGAAACCGTTCATCCTGACAGCGACCTGCACGGACGCCACTTTTCATCCCCGTATTCGGGAACAATTGAAGACCCAGTGACCGGCACAGCGTCCGGCGTGATGGGGGCTTATATGAAACATTATGGCAATGCCGAGCAGCATAAATTTATCATTGAACAAGGGCAGGAAATCGGAAAGGACGGAAAAGTCGAAATCGAAATGAACGAAGCGGACGGCCATGTGAAAGTGAAGATGACAGGAACGGCCGTTTACTCAGAAACGCGTATTTTTAACATCTAATACGGATGATGGTTTACAACAAGATGCACTTTCCGTTATCATTATGAAATGATAATCATTTTCAATTGGATAGGAAGGTGAAACGGTATGCCTCAAACCGAACAAATACATCAGCACTCAGAACTGCGGGACATCATACGCAGCAGAAGATCGATTCGAAAGTTTAAACAAGGGCCAGTACCTGCAGAAGTCATTCTTGACATGCTTGAAACGGCAAAATATGTGCCAAATCACAGAGTAACAGAGCCATGGAGATTTATTTACGTTTCCAGTGAGACAGGTAAAGCGAACCTCATCAATACATTTGCAGCGTTCTCTAAGAAATCCAAGCCGGATATGACAGAGGAAAAGCTTCAAAATTTCAAAAACACACTTGGGCGCGTTCCGGGTTTTCTGCTCGTCGTATTTCAGGAAGATGAAAACGAAAGAGCGCGAGACGACGATTTTGCGGCAACAAGCTCATTGATTCAAAACCTTCAGCTTCTTGCTTGGGAAAAAGGAATCGGCATGGTTTGGAAAAGCGGAAAAATCCTATACGACAAAGAAGTCCATCAGGCCTTTGGTTTACAGGATAATGAACGCTTCGCCGCCATCATACAAACGGGTTATCCTGACGAGTCGCCGGAAGTGAAAAAACGCACACCGATCCGCGACCGGTTCACTGAAATGTAAAAAACCCCTTGTCTCAAACGGAGACAAGGGGTTTTTATTAACGAGATTTCTTTTTCGCTCTGTTGTCGGCTGCTTTCGCACGCTCTTGCGCTTCGCGGTCATTTGCATCAGCAAGCTCGCTTGAATATTCTTCGTAAACGCCGTCAGTTTCCCTTTTTAATGCATCGGGAACTTGTGGAAGCTTTTGTTTGTTTTTATCACGGTTTTTGTGGATATGATTTCTGCCCATATCAAATTCCCCCTAAAAAGTGATATCAAACAAAGATAGTATTTGGTTTTAAGGGGCTATGTATTCCTACTTCCGCTTAGCAGCTTTTTCCGCTTTTTTAAATTCGCCTGAATAAAGAACTTCCTGCATTTTCTTCAGGTTGGCGCCTTGCTGGTGCTTCTCCCTCTTTTTTTCCATAAAAAGGACCTCCTTCAACCATGTTATCCTTAAGGTTGACGCTTCCTGCTGTTTTTATACAGTCTTTCGGTCCGTTATCAGCTGTAAGAGTGCGAAGGCAAGATCCGAATATGTAAAACGAAATCCAGAGGTGATCGCTTTTTTAGGAAGAGCGCGCTGACCTTTCACAATCAAAAGACTCATCTCACCCAATGCTTTTGATAAAAAGAATTCCGGGACGGGGAGCCAGTGCGGGCGGTGCTTCACCCGTGCAATCGTTTTGCCGAATTGTTTCATTTCCACAGGATTGGGCGCGGTGACATTCATTGGGCCAGAGATGCCGGCGTTTTCCACCGCATATCGGATCATCTGGGCCGCGTCTTCGACATGTATCCATGACAGCCATTGTCTGCCTGTTCCGATCGTTCCGCCGGCCAGAAACTTATAGGGGAGAACGATAAGCGGTAGAGCGCCTTTTTCTCCAAGCATCACGCCAAATCTCGCATAAACCGTCCTGATGCCCATCGCCTCAATATTCTGTCCTTCCTTTTCCCACAGGTGCGCAGTATGGCTGAGAAAATCCTCATCTGACGTTGCAGAATCCTCTGTAAAGGTTTTCTCAAGGCTTGTACCGTAAATACCCACAGCACTGGCTTGGATCAATGTCTTCGGCTTCTCCTTCTGTTTACGAATAAGCCGCTGCACTTCACGCGTCGCATTGATACGGCTGGAGAGAATGTCCTGCTTCGTTTTTTCTGTCCAGCGGCCAAAAATCGATTTTCCCGCAAGGTTTATCCAGACATCAATATGAGGAAGTTCCTGCTCCGGGGCGGCTCCTTCCGTCAGCCATTGGACATATGTCATATTTTTTTGTTCAGTTTCCCTTGCGTTTCTTGATAAAATATAAACATGGTGTCCCTGGCGGGTAAGAACGCCTGTCAGATGCCGGCCGAGAAAACCGGTTCCGCCCGTCATTGCGATATTCATCAACATCTCTCCTCATCGTTCTAATAAATATACTTTACCTCATTTTAATAAAAGGAAACACGTTTCAGGCCTGAGAAGGGAGATTAAGATGCCGTTTATTACAAAAATATCAGCGCAAAAAAAGAATACGGAACGCTTCAATATTTTTCTGGATGATAAATACGCCTTCAGCGTGGACGCGGATGTGCTCGTGAAATATGAGCTCAAGAAGGGAAAAGAACTTGATGATCTTGACATCATTGAGATTCAATACGGCGATGAAGTGAAGAAAGGCTTCAACCGCGCGCTTGAATTTTTATCCTATCGAATGCGGTCAACGAAAGAGGTCGAGGACCACTTGAAGAAAAAAGAAACCTCGCCACCCGTCATTGCGGAGGTCATCCATAAGCTCAACGATTACAAGTACTTAAACGACCAGGAATTTGCCGCAGCCTATGTCAGCACCCACAAAAAAACAAACGGAAAAGGACCTGATGTTTTGTTCAGAGAGCTGAGAGCGAAGGGAATTGATGACGATACAATTAAGGAGGCGCTAAGTTCTTTTTCCTTTGAAGATCAGACAAGAGAAGCGGTCAAGCATGTTGAAAAGCTTCTCAAAAAAGATAAAAAGCTTTCGACAAAAGAACTCAAACAGCGCGCCCAGATGCAGCTTCAGCGCAAAGGCTTCTCATTTGATGTCATCAATGCGGCGCTAGAGCAGATTGAATATGAAAATGATGAAGACACAGAGAAAGAAGCGCTGCGCATTCAAGCAGAAAAAGCGCTTAGAAAATACCGCTATGACGGCTCCTATGAAAGCGCCATGAAGGTCAAACAATTTTTATTCCGCAAAGGATTCTCACTCGATTTAATCGAACAATTTCTGCACGAAGAGGAGTAGCTGAAAAAATGGAGAAACGATACAGTCAAATGACACCGCACGAACTCAATACTGAAATTGCATTACTTTCTGAAAAAGCAAGAAAAGCCGAACAGCACGGAATTATAAACGAACTGGCTGTGCTCGAACGGAAAATTACGATGGCAAAAGCATATTTGCTGAACCCGGAAGATTACTCACCGGGAGAAACGTACCGTGTTGAAGACACTGAGGACGAGTTTACCATCAGTTATTTAAATGGCGTTTTCGCATGGGGATACAGAACCTCTTCTCCTCAGCAAGAGGAAGCGCTGCCAATCTCAGTTTTGAAAGAAAAAGAATAAAGCGTAACAGGGAGGCTGATCATCAGCCTCTTTTTTTGTGCAGCACATTTACACGAGGTCTTAAAGAAAAAATCATTGAATTCATTTTAAAAATCTTTTAGTATGGAAATCGTTGTTTTTTAATATCAAAGGAGGCGATGACGTTGAGTATCAAAAGCCCATCTGTAAAATTTATTATATTTGTTCTTATGATTTGTACATTTTCAATCGGCTATACAGAATACGCGGTGATGGGTATTTTGACGTCGATTGCCAATGACTTTCATATACAGGTTTCATCTGCAGGGCTTCTTGTCACGGCTTACGCGGCAAGCGTCTGTTTGACAGGACCGCTCGTCACCATCATTTCCGTCAAACTCCCGAGAAAGCCTGTGCTTCTTGGGCTGATGGCGATTTTTATCCTTTCAAACCTGATGAGCGCACTGGCACCGAATTTTGCGGTACTGGCCGTCTCAAGAATTTTATCTGCGTCCATTCACGGCGCATTCTTCGCGATAGCCATGGTCTTCGCCAGTGAAATGGTTCCGCCGGAAAGGCGCGCTGCAGCCGCTGCTTCAATGAACGGCGGACTCACAGTAGCTCTAATGCTTGGTGTTCCATTCGGTTCTTATCTCGGAGATGTCCTGAATTGGAGAGCGGTGTTTTCCATCATTACGGCACTTGGAGTCATCGGATTTTTAGGCCTTATGGCTGCCGTGCCAAACAGAAAACCAAAAGTGATCCCCATGCTTATGAATGAGTGGGGGGTTTTTAAGCACAAACAAGTGCTGTTTTCCTTCGCGATTACCATTTTAGGCTATTCCGGTGTCTTTATCGCCTACACCTTTATCGAACCGATCTTGAGACATTCAGCCGGATTCAGCACGGTTGGCATTACAGGCGCTCTCTTTGCGTATGGTTTGGGAGGCGTTGCAGGGAATTTTTTTGCGGGAAAAGTGCCACTGCCTCTGCTGACTCGGACGATGATCGGCGTAATGATCGGTTTAATCGGTGTTCTGGCTGTATTTCCGTACATCGCCATTTACCCGGCTGCAGCCATTGTGGCCACGTTCCTATTCGGGGCATGCGCATTCGGCACGCCGCCTCTGCTGCAAACAAAGGTCATTTCCTCATCTGAGGGCGGCACAACCATTGCCGCAGCTGTCAGCGTATCAGCATTTAACCTTGCTAATGCCCTTGGTGCATGGATCGGCGGAATGATTTTAAGCGGAACTGGCTCTTATTCCTGGCTGTTTGCAGGCGGCGCGCTTATGACTGCATGCGGACTTGTGCTTTCTACCTTCGCACACTTATCAGAAAAGAAGAGCGTCTACGAATATCAAGTCAATAAAGGGTAAAAACAGCTGCAGTGTATGCAGCTGTTCTTCTTTACCGTTTGCCAGAGGCTCTCATTCTTTCTTGAGGATGCTGATTGATCGATCCATCAGCACGCTTTGAAGCATAGTCGTCCTTTGCTCTCGGTTCACCCTGAAATTTGTTTTCGTTTTCGTAAGGAAATCCTTTTTCTTTATTCCGGACCATGTCATATCCCCCTAAGTTCGAGATCAAAAAGTTGCGTCTTTCCAGATGAAGACGTAAGGTTAGTATATGGAGAACACCACGTAATAAAGCGTTATTTTTTTCCTGAAGAAAGGAGACTGCACACATGAATATGTACATTGAGAAACTGACGAATCTGCTTCTGGAAAAGAACGATATGATCAGCTATATACAGGCGAAAACATGGGTGGAACTGCTATGGAGCGATTTTGAAGCAACCTATGCAAAAGCCGGACACGCCTATCAGGGTGAAAAAATGACTGAAAAAATCGTCACACAATGGATCGAAAACTACGGAGGCCAGCTCCACCTTTTTCAAAGCTCCCGTAACGACGTGAATGATTACTTACATCAAAGCAGAGGCCTTTTGCATTAAAAACCTGCCATTAGCGACCGGCAGGTTTTTTCATTTTTTTCACATAAAACATGTTTCGCCAGCCTGTCAATCAGGGAATACAACTTATATCTTGTCAAATGCGAGGAGGAGCTTTAAATGAAAAAGAAACAAGTAATGCTCGCTTTAACAGCTGCCATAGGAATGGGCTTGACAGCACTTCACTCCGCTCCCGCAGCAAAAGCTGCGCCCCTTCACGACATATCTGTCAGCATGCCATCATCCGATACTTACATCATAAAAGCAGGAAAACTGAATGTCCGGACTGAGCCAAATCATGAAGGTGATATTCTCGGCACTGTATCATCAGAACAAAAGGTAACAGTCGATGGGTTCGTAAATGCCGATTGGGCTCAAATTCATTTCAAAGGAAAAAAAGCATATATTTCAACTCACTTTTTAATGAAAACCGCAAGCCAAGCGAAAACAACGAAACAGACAGCCTTCTATACACCGACACCCGAAAACGGAAAAGCTAAGCAGCTCTCATCTGGAACAAAGGTGACAATACTCGGGTGGGGATTTAGTGAAAACGGAGGATTTGACTTCACTTGGGCATTCGTGGATTATGGCGGTGTTATAGGCTATATTCACACAAAGGATTTACAAATGCGATAAAAGGCAGGCCGAGGCTTGTCTTTTTGTCTATGTGTGAAACATTTCTTCTTTCTGCACGTAACAATGAGAAAGGAGATGATAATATGGCTGGTTTAGTCAGCGGAGGACTTATGATCATTGCGGGCATACTGATCAAACAGTTTCTTCCAAATCCATCAACAGTGTGTACGGATACAGAACAAGACGCTCAATGTCAGATCAAAGATTATGGAATGAAGCGAACCGTTACAGTGCATCATTAATGATCCTGTCAGGCTTGGTGATTGCGGGAATGGGATTTTTGCTGGGATCAAGCTTGATCATTCTTCAGCTAATCCTGCTGATTGCCGCTTGTGTCATCATATTTATGCTAACGGAAAAAAGACTGAAAACCATGATGCACAGTCAAGGAGGAGATAGAAGTGGACGGAGTTAAATGCCAGTTTGTCAATACAAACGGAATCACGCTCCATGTTGCAAGCGCAGGACCGGAAGACGGCCCGTTACTTGTCCTGCTTCATGGATTTCCTGAGTTTTGGTACGGCTGGAAAAATCAAATCAAACCGCTTGCTGATGCGGGTTACCGGGTCATTGCTCCTGATCAGCGGGGCTACAATCTCAGTGACAAACCGGAAGGAATTGATTCGTACCGGATTGATGCATTAAGAGATGATATCATCGGACTTATTACGCAATTCACTGATGAAAAAGCAATTGTCATCGGGCATGACTGGGGAGGGGCTGTCGCATGGCATTTGGCTTCCACACGCCCGGAATATCTTGAAAAGCTGATCGCGATCAACATCCCGCACCCGCACGTCATGAAAACCGTAACGCCGCTTTATCCGCCGCAGTGGCTGAAAAGCTCGTATATCGCATTCTTTCAGCTGCCAGACATACCGGAGGCATCACTAAGGGAAAATGAATATGAAACATTAGACAAAGCGATTGGATTATCGGCCCGTCCGGAGATTTTTTCGTCCGATGATGTCAGCAGGTACAAAGAAGCGTGGAAACAGCCGGGTGCACTGACAGCTATGCTGAACTGGTACAGAGCCCTCAGAAAAGGAAGCCTTGCAGAGAAACCGCCTTACGAAACAGCACCCTACCGGATGATCTGGGGAATGGAAGACCGCTTTTTGAGCAGAAAGCTTGCGAAAGAGACGGAAAAGCAATGCCCGAATGGACATCTCATCTTTGTAGATGAAGCATCCCATTGGATTAACCACGAAAAACCAGCCATCGTCAATCAGCTGATTTTGGAATATCTTAAGAACCAATAAGAAAAATTTTCTCTCCATCCGTCTGCCATAATGGCAGACTTTTTCTGTGCGATTTTTTCATAGTCTGTTTTAAACATGACAAAATAACATTAAAAATCATGAATGTCACCATAAAATTGTAACAAAAAACAGGTTTAAACGACTTTAAAAAAAGGAATAGCCTTACTGAAGATTTGTGTAAAACTCCCCTAAGGCAATACTTAAAAAGAATAATAAAAAGAAGGTGCCTTAATGAAGCAAGGATTAATCTCGATTATTATCCCTTCTTACAATGAAGGGTATAATGTCAAACTCATTCATGAATCTTTAAAAAAGGAATTTAAAAACATTCATTATGACTATGAAATATTCTTCATAAATGACGGAAGCGTTGATGACACGCTTCAGCAGATCAAAGACTTGGCAGTGACGTGCAACCGGGTGAAATATATATCTTTTTCTCGGAACTTTGGAAAAGAAGCCGCGATTTTGGCGGGCTTTGAGCATGTTCAGGGCGAGGCGGTAATTGTAATGGATGCCGATCTGCAGCATCCGACATATTTGCTGAAGGAATTTATCAAAGGCTACGAAGAAGGGTACGACCAGGTCATTGCCCAAAGGAACAGAAAAGGAGACGGGTTTGTCCGCTCACTCTTATCATCAATGTATTACAAGTTCATTAATAAAGCGGTGGAAGTCGATTTGCGTGATGGTGTGGGTGACTTCAGATTGTTAAGCCGCCAAGCTGTAAATGCTCTTTTGAAGCTGAGCGAAGGAAACCGCTTCTCAAAAGGCCTTTTTTGCTGGATCGGCTTTGATCAGAAAATTGTGTTTTATGAAAATGTCGAACGGAAAAACGGCACATCCAAATGGTCGTTCAGCAGTCTGTTTAATTACGGTATGGACGGCGTCGTTTCATTTAATCATAAGCCGCTGAGATTATGTTTTTACACCGGCATTTTCATCTTGCTGCTTTCCATCATTTATATCATTGCCACATTCGTTAAAATTCTGACTAACGGTATTTCTGTGCCTGGGTATTTTACAATTATCTCAGCTGTGTTATTTCTCGGCGGAGTACAGCTGTTAAGCCTCGGGATCATAGGCGAATATATCGGCCGAATTTATTATGAAACAAAAAAACGCCCGCATTATTTGATCAAAGAAGCGAATATCCCAAACAAAGACCTGCCTGAAACGAACGAATTAAAAAGCGTGCGGCGTCTGACAAAAATGCACTGAAATCACCAAGCGCCATTGGCAGTGCTTTTTTTGCGTGTCTATCATCTTAAAAGCAAGACTGGAGAATGTATATGAAAAGAAAACATGTTATGATATATGCGGCCAGTCTGCTGGTGTCCGTTCTGGCACACGCCTTTTTTGTGAAAGAATGGGCGGAAGGCAGATATATGACAGGTCCGGGTGACGGGCTTGCGCAAATGATCGTATTTAAAAAATTATTATTTGACCAATATACACATGGGAATTTTTTCTACAATTATTCATTCGGACTTGGCGGCGGCACATTCAGTCAGCTCGGCTATTATTTTTCTGCTTCTTTTCTATTTCTTGCTGTGTCCGCCGTTGTCTGGCTGCTTCAAGCCCTCCAGTTTATCGGAGAAGCGGATACGCTTTTTTGGGCAGAGTCAGCTGTTTTTATCAGTATTTTCAAATTGAGCTTGATCATCTTTACGTCCGCTTCTGTTTTTCACTATCTTCTCAAGCATAGAGCGGCATCGTTTACGGGGGGCGTGTTATATGGCGTCTCGATTATTTATTTCCGTCACGAAGCGTATTGGGAATTTTTTACCGATACAATGGTTTTGCTTCCGCTGCTTGTGCTTGGCGCAGAAAAAATTATTAGAGAGCGGCGTCCGGCGTGGTTTATTGTTGCGTGTTCGCTGACGTTCATCAACAATTTTTACTTTGCATACATAAACCTTATATTCATCGGAATCTACGTGCTGTTCAGATGGCTGATCAGACTGGAACAGGATGAAGTGAAAAGATGGATTCAATGCAGATTATTTCTGGTTTCGGGCCTCATTTCTTTTGGCATCAGTGCGGCGGTGTTTGTGCCGGTGGTATACGGTTATTTAAACAACCTGCGCCCCCCATACAGCCAGAAAATAGAGTGGCTCAATTTCGATGATAATATATTATTTTCGAGCCGGATCATCATTGTGCCGGCCGCTTTTCTGCTGTTTTTGTTTATGATGTCTTTTTACAAAAACCGTGTGTTTCGTCTTTTTGCCGGATTGAGCCTGCTGTTTATTCTTTTTCATTTCAGTCCGTATGCGGCAAGCGTTTTTAACGGCTTTTCCGCCCCGCAAAACCGCTTTGAATATGTTCTGGCCTTTACCATTGCGGGAGCAGCGGCGGCTGGTTTGTCACAGCTGTCTGAACTGAAACGGAAAGAACTGCTCCCGGCCATAGCTATCGTCCTGCTTCTTTACTTGTATCATATCCAAAGGTATAAGCTCGATATATGGAAGCCTGCGAATGAAAGCATTCTCTTGCTCTTACTCATGACAATCGCAGCCTTGTTTGCTGCAGCTTTTGCGAAAAAACGGGCAAAAGTGGCTGTGTACGGTATCATCATTCTTTCTTCGCTGTTTGTCGCCAACTCCTATCAAAAATACGCACTCTCAGAAGGCGGCGATCTGGATAGTGTGACAAGAGAATATCTTACAAGTGAGGAATACAGAGGGCAAGAATCATCTGAGCTCATCAGACGTTTACAAAAGGAAGACAATGACCCGCTCATGAGAATCGACTGGATGAACGGTGTCCGCAATAATACGCCAATCATTTACGGATTTAATGGCTTCAGCGCCTATTCCAGCATTTTAAATAAAAATCTGCTGGCCTTCTATTGGAATGATTTAAGCATCGATATGGGCAGGGAAAGCGTCAGCCGTTATGCGTCATTGGGAGACAGGGCGAATTTATACAGCCTGCTTTACGGCAAATATTATATGACGGAAAAAACAAACGCAGCCAGCGTCCCGTTCGGCTTCAAAAAGCATTTAGAAACAGAGCATTATGCGGTTTATGAGAATGAGTACATGCTTCCATTCGTCAAAACAGCGGATGCCATATACAGCGAAAGTGAGCTGGACCAATTGCCCGCTCTTGCGAAAGAACAGGCGATGCTGAAAGGAATCATATTAAAAGATCCATCTGGAAAAACCGAGCAGACACCAAAACCGGCCAATTTGATCACCAAGTCGGACATCACCGCAAAACAAGCCCATTATCAAAACGGACTGCTCACCGTAACTGGAGAAAACGGAGGAGAGCTGACCATCACTCCGAAACAGCCATCATCCGCTCCGGGAGACTACTATGTCAGCTTTTATTTGAAAAGCAAAGCAAAAGACAAAGGATTTACATTAAAGGTAAATGATTATGTCACAACAAGGAAATCGAACAAATCGATCTATAAAACCGGTGTAAATGATATTACGGTCAGAGTGCCTAAATCAGGCCATATCTCAATCCATCTTCCGAAAGGAACCTATGAGCTGAGAAATATAGCGCTCTATGAAGAAAATTATGAAACGCTGAAAAACGCTGTATTGCAACATAAAACAGAGAAAGCAGAGAAACTGAATTGGAACAAAAATCAACTGACCTTTGCATATCATCTGTCAAAAGACCAGTACATCATGCTTCCGATCCCATATGAAAAAGGCTGGGAGCTGAAGATCAACGGACACACAGAGAAGATCGAAAAAGCGGACTATGCTTTTATAGGCTTCAAGGCGCAAAAGGGAGACAATCACATTGAGCTGACTTACTATCCGCCATACTTCAACATATCGGCGATCATATCTCTCGTCAGTCTGCTGCTTGCTGTTTTATATATAAGACGTAAAAAGCCCGGCTCTATATAGAGCCGAGCTTTAATTTTTTCTGAAGTTTTTCTTCGCTGAATATCCATCCCGTATAGGATGAACGAATCGTAAGATCATGGCCGATATGAACAATTGCCACAAAAGGATAATGGCCTTTGCTCCGATAACGCAGGTCGATAAATCTCACCTCATAATGATCTTTAAACGTATCCACTTCCCACCGGTAAACCGGAGAAAAGGACAGAAACGCCGCGATGTTATCATCCTGCTTTGCCGCATGCATTACATCGGTTTCAGGAACAGGCACTCGATTAAATGTATCCAGAATCACGACGTGTCCTTCCATGCTTCTTCCTACATAGAAAGCATGTGCTGTTGTCACTGCGATTCGCCATTGCCTGAATTTCATCGTTGGAGAAATAATAATGCTTTCAATCTCATCATGAATCATCTCATGAAGCTTTCGTTTAATTCTCAGCTGCATGATCAGGCGCACCAAATAATAGCCTGCCAATATGATATATAAGCTGAGAAACGTGATGCCGGGACTGCCGCCTGCATACCAAATCGCAATAGCTGCCAGATGGCTGATAAAAATAAACGGATCAAACGTATTAATCAGCCCAAGCGCAACCCATTTTTTCGAAAACGGACGAATGGCTTGTGTCCCATAGGCGTTGAATATATCAACGAAGACATGCAGAACAACGGCCAGCAGCGTCCACAGCCACAGGTGCAGAAAATTGGCCTGAGGATAAAATAAATACAGAATCGCCGGGATGATGACAGACCAAAACAAAACGGCGGGAATTGAATGGGTAAATCCTCTGTGATTCCTTATATAAACAGCATTGTTTTTAAGCTTTAACACAGTATCAATATCCGGAGCCTGAGAGCCCGCAAGCGTTGCGATCATAACAGCGTGAGCCATTGCCGGATCTGATGCGACAACAGGATCAAGCGTCGCAATACCGCCCAGTGCGATGCCCATAACGACATGTGTGCCCGTATCCATAGGTGACCTCCTTGCAGGATGATCCTGCACATTCACTTTGTAAGAAATTCCCCATTTTCATATACCCAATTTTTAAACTGATTCAATCGTTCTCATATGTTTCCGCTTTTTCTTTACTATTATTTAATGTAACATATTATCGTACTGTGCCCTTAGTGTACAACAAAAAACAGTCTAAAGAAAAGCGGGGCGCGAAAGACTGGGGAGAAACACATATGAACGTACTTGAAGACAAATTAAAACAAAAAGACATACAGCAATTTCGCGATGATTTAATCACATGGTTTGAAAGAGAGCAGCGCGTTCTGCCGTGGAGAGAGGACCAAGATCCGTATAAAGTGTGGGTGTCTGAAGTCATGCTGCAGCAAACAAGAGTAGAGACTGTGATTCCTTACTTTCTGCGATTTGTGGAACAATTCCCGACAGTGGAAGCGCTCGCTGATGCAGATGAAGAAAAGGTGCTGAAAGCATGGGAAGGACTCGGCTATTATTCCCGAGTCAGAAACCTGCAAAGCGCAGTAAAAGAAGTAAAACAGGAATACGGCGGCATTGTCCCTCCAAACGAGAAAGAATTTGGCGGGTTAAAAGGCGTCGGCCCTTATACAAAGGGAGCGGTGCTCAGTATAGCCTACAATAAACCCATTCCCGCGGTTGACGGAAATGTGATGCGTGTCATGTCAAGAATTCTTTCTATTTGGGATGATATTGCCAAACCAAAAACAAGAACGATCTTTGAAGACGCTATACGAGCTTTTATTTCCAAAGAAAAACCTTCTGAATTTAATCAGGGCTTGATGGAGCTTGGAGCCTTGATCTGTACGCCAAAATCACCTTCATGCCTGCTATGCCCGGTTCAGCAGCATTGCTCAGCATTTGAAGAAGGCACTGAACGGGAGCTTCCGGTCAAAAGCAAAAAGAAAAAGCCCGGGATCAAAACAATGGCCGCGATCGTACTGACCGATGAAGACGGACAAGTGTATATCCACAAACGGCCGTCTAAAGGTTTGCTCGCCAACCTATGGGAATTCCCTAATCTTGAAACCCAAAAAGGGATCAAAACTGAGCGTGAACAGCTCATAGCATTTCTAGAAAACGAATATGGGATACAAGCTGATATCAGCGATCTGCAAGGTGTAGTCGAGCACGTTTTCACCCACCTGGTATGGAATATTTCTGTGTTTTTCGGTAAAGTAAAACAAGTGTCGGATACTGCCGAGCTGAAAAAAGTAACGAAAGAAGAGCTCGAACAATTTGCGTTCCCGGTGTCACATCAAAAAATCTGGAAGATGGCAGTGGAAGCAGCCTCATATTCGGCTGCTCCGTAAACCATTCTTAATCGTAAGAAACGCGCGTGCCGTGGCTGTAGTCCGCTTCATTGCGCTTCATTCCGCCGCGCGCTTCAATTTCTTGCGTTAATTCCCGGTATTTTGATTGGCCTTCTTCGTTCAAGTAAGGCATAATTTGCTGAAAGGCATGATGAAAATAAGCGAGTTCACTGTTCTTCCAATCTTTTTTGGAAACCATGCTCAATTCGCTCATATCACGTCCGACATACATAACAGAAGACCCCCTTTAAAGTTCTTGCCATTATTGTTTGTGGAAATAAAAGAACTATACGCTACAAGGAGATGAGGAAAAATGGAACAAAATAAATGTGCACTCGTAACAGGAAGCAGCCGCGGTGTCGGAAAAGCGGCCGCGATCAGACTTGCTGAGAACGGCTATAACATCGTCATTAACTATGCCCGCAGCAAAAAAGCAGCACTAGAAACAGCGGAAGAAATCGAAAAGCTTGGTGTTAAAGTGCTTGTCGTAAAAGCAAACGTAGGACAGCCTGCAAAAATCAAAGAAATGTTTCAGCAAATTGATGAAACGTTCGGCAGACTTGATGTTTTTGTCAATAATGCCGCTTCAGGAGTACTAAGACCTGTCATGGAATTAGAAGAAACACACTGGGACTGGACGATGAACATTAATGCGAAAGCATTGCTTTTCTGCGCTCAGGAAGCTGCCAAGCTAATGGAGAAGAACGGAGGCGGGCATATTGTCAGCATCAGTTCATTAGGCTCAATCCGCTACCTTGAAAACTACACCACGGTTGGTGTATCAAAAGCAGCGTTAGAGGCTTTAACACGTTATCTTGCGGTTGAGCTTTCACCAAAACAAATTATCGTCAATGCTGTTTCAGGCGGAGCGATCGACACAGATGCGCTGAAACACTTCCCGAATAGAGAAGATTTGCTTGAGGATGCGCGCCAAAACACACCGGCGGGCCGCATGGTCGAAATTAAAGACATGGTTGATACCGTTGAGTTTCTAGTGTCTTCCAAGGCTGACATGATCCGCGGACAGACTATTATCGTTGACGGCGGACGCTCACTGCTCGTTTAAAAATTTTTAAAAAAGAGGAATAGCTATACGATCACCTGCACATTCTAATGACCGTGGAGGTGATAACAATGGCTAACTCAAATAATTTCAGCAAAACAAACGCTCAACAAGTTAGAAAACAAAACCAACAATCAGCTGCTGGCCAAGGTCAATTCGGCACTGAATTTGCTAGCGAAACAAACGCTCAGCAAGTTAGAAAACAAAACCAGCAATCAGCTGGCCAACAAGGTCAATTCGGCACTGAATTCGCTAGTGAAACTGACACACAGCAGGTAAGACAACAAAACCAATCTGCTGAACAAAACAAACAACAAAACAGCTAATCACTGAAACAGAAAAAAGCACTTCATCTTCGGGTGGAAGTGCTTTTTTCTGTTTGAAAAACGACAAAACTTGTGGAAGGTCTACAGAATGAGTCAAAGGGTTTGCTTTATGGAGATCGAAATGATTAAAGGAGGAAACGTTTATACTTTCACCAGGCTGAAGGAGGAACCGATGACGGAATTTGAAAAGCTGGTAAGTGAACAGATGAAAACGATGGATAAGCTTCTCGATCTCCAATCAGAGCTCGACCGCTGCAAACAAATTGAAGCGGAACTCAGGCATTTGGAAAGGGATGCAAGGCTGCGGGGGATTCAGGCTGAAATTGCGGTAAAACGGAAACACCTTGCCGATATACAGGATATGTTTCAAAAGCAGACAGAGCAGGTCATTCGTTCTTATCGCAGCTCAGAAAAGCCGTCTTCCTTTGTGTAGTGCAGGAATGTGCCATTCCCCGGCCGGAATGGCTCTTTTATTTTCATTTTTCAAATTGTAACGTTATAATAGGTAAAAGACGTTGTCGGTAAGCAAATTTGGACATACTAACTGTAGGGCTTTATAGAAAGTAGGGGAGAAATATGGGCTATCCCAAGGAAGGAGAAACCATTCAAATTCACAGCTATAAGCACAACGGGCTGATTCATAGAATTTGGAATGAGACAACAATCTTAAAAAGTACAGAAATGTGTGTCATTGGGGCCAATGACCGGACGATGGTAACCGAATCAGACGGCCGGACATGGATAACCAGAGAGCCCGCAATCTGTTATTTTCATGCAAGACAATGGTTTAATGTCATCGGGATGCTGAGGGAAGACGGGGTTCATTATTATTGCAATATCAGTTCTCCGTTTGCCTATGATGGCGAAGCAATTAAATATATCGATTATGACTTAGATGTTAAGGTTTTCCCTGACATGACCTACAATATTCTTGATGAAGACGAATATGATGATCACCGGAAAGCCATGAATTATCCAAAAGAAATCGACAGTATATTAAGAGACTACTTAAACACGCTGCTCCATTGGATTCACCAGCGTCAGGGACCATTTGCGCCCGAGTTTGTTGATATGTGGTATGAACGGTATTTGCGCTATACAAAATAATGGTTACGTAAAAACCTGTTGCGGGGTACAACAGGTTTTTCACATGGGCTCACACACATCATGACCAAGAGAGAGGGGGAATCAACGTGGGGGTTATGAAACGCTACATGCAATTCGTCAAACCTTATAAGAAGCAAATTTTCGTTACAGTGTTAATCGGGATCGTAAAATTCTCCATTCCGCTTGCTCTCCCATTGCTTCTGAAGTACGTAGTTGACGACATTATTCAAGGAGGCGGCACGGCTAGTGACAAAACAACGTCATTGTTCACGATTATGGCGATCATGTTCGCCTTATTTTTAATTTTGCGCCCGCCTGTTGAATATTATCGGCAATATTTTGCCCAGTGGACGGCCAGCAAGGTGCTTTATGACATAAGAGCTAAGCTGTTTGACCATATACAGAAACTCAGCCTTCGTTTTTATGCGAATACAAGAACAGGGGAAGTCATTTCCCGAGTGATCAATGATGTGGAACAAACAAAGGATTTCGTCATCACAGGCCTGATGAATATATGGCTAGATATGCTGACGATTTTGATCGTGATCTCTATCATGCTGACGCTGGACATAAAATTAACACTGATCTCTATCGTTTTATTCCCATTATACGGCATATCAGTGAAGTATTTTTACGGCCGTTTACGAAAGCTGACAAGGGAGCGCTCACAGGCGCTAGCTCAAGTACAGGGGCATTTGCACGAGCGCATTCAAGGCATGCCGGTCATCAGGAGCTTTGCAATAGAAGACCATGAACAGGCTCAATTTAATGAGAAAAATGGTCATTTCTTAGATAAGGCCATCAGCCACACGAATTGGAATGCCAAAACCTTTGCGGTCGTTAATACCATTACAGATTTGGCGCCGCTCATCGTCATTGCGTGCGCCGGCTATTTTGTCATTAATGGACCGCTGACAGTCGGAACAATGGTCGCGTTTGTCGGATATATTGACAGAATGTACAACCCAGTTAGAAGACTGATCAATTCCTCTACAACCTTGACACAGTCAATCGCATCAATGGACAGGGTGTTTGAATTTATCGACGAGCCCTATGAACTCACTGATAAACCAAATGCGATAAAGGCCGATCAGATTCGCGGAGGAGTGGAGTTTCAAAACGTTTCATTTCAATATGAAAAGGAAAAAGAAAACATTCTCCATGATGTCTCTTTAAAAGTTAATAGAGGGGAAACTGTAGCTCTCGTCGGCATGAGCGGAGGAGGAAAATCAACGCTTGTCAGCCTGATCCCGAGATTTTATGATGTTTCAAGCGGCAGACTGCTGATTGACGGGAAGGATATACGCGATTATGAAGCGCGAAGCCTTCGTAACCAGGTTGGCATGGTGCTGCAGGATACCTTTTTATTTAGTGAAACGATTCGGGAGAATATCGCAATCGGCAAACCTGATGCCACTCTTGAAGAAATTATTGAAGCCGCCAAAGCTGCCAATGCCCATGAATTTATCATGGGTTTTCCAGAAGGATATGAGACCCGGGTGGGAGAACGAGGCGTTAAGCTTTCAGGCGGACAAAAGCAGCGGATCTCAATTGCGCGGGTATTCCTGAAAAATCCGCCGCTCCTCATTTTAGATGAAGCGACATCGGCTCTGGATTTGGAAAGTGAGCATTATATTCAAGAAGCGATGGACAAACTGGCGAAGGATAGAACAACTTTTGTTGTCGCACACCGGTTATCGACGATCACACATGCGGATAAGATTGTCGTCATGGAAAACGGCACAATCATTGAAACCGGAACCCATGATGAACTCATGGACTATGACAGCCAGTACAAGCACTTATTTACCATTCAAAATTTGAACTAAAACATCAATCTTATATCCTTTTAACGAAGGATATAAGATTTTTTTGTATAAAAAAACCCGGCTGTTTAACCGGGTTACTCTTCTGTTTCTATTTCGCAGTCTTTCGGATGATACGTTTGAAAACTTGTGATGAGTGTTTCTAAATGTTCGAGCTGCTCGCGGTACTCTACGGCGCTTGCCATAATATTGAGCATGTTGTAATCAATAAGCTCCTCATCCGTATTTTGCTGATTTTTTAAAAAGGACTTTGTTAAAAGCTGCTTATATCGAATGCCTTCTTCATCCGCGTCATCATGCGGCTTGATTTTGCCGACAAACCTCATTAAAATCAGTTCATGCCAGTAAAGCAGGTAATCAAGCTCTTCAGTCAGTGTTTCCTGAAACTCTTCCGGCATATGATAGATCTCGTTTTCCAGACGATGCAGCTTCTTCAATGTATCAAGCGCCCGGTTTGCAGTAATAATGGCCTGTCTGAACAGTACAAGCTTTCTTGATTTCACATAAGTCGTTTTCTTAAAGTAACTTCTTTCTTCTTTATATAGAAGATATGTCTGATCAAGTTTGATCATTTTTTCTTTCAGTTTTTCAATATCCTCTTTCAAAATCGAATGCTCTGTCGACTGCCGCATGGACAATCTGATCCACTTCATAATTTCTTCGGTGTTTTCGACGGTATTATGAATCAGCTTTGTTTCGTACTTAGGAGGCAAAAACACAAGGTTGACGATAAAGGAAGAAAGCACCCCTAAGATGACTGTGCTTGTTCTGATCAGCGCGAACATTAAAAAGTCGTCACCGGCAGATTCTAATATCGCAATGACTGTTACAAGAGCAATTGAAATTGTATGTTCAATTTTAAGTTTCAGCATGATTGTAATGACAATAACTGCTGTTAACCCGATCATAATCGGGCTGGGTCCGAAAATAAGGCCGAACACTGTGGCAATCACAGCTCCGATGATATTTGCCTGAACCTGGTCAATAATAATGAGAAAAGAGCGGTAAATCGACGGCTGAATCGCAAATATCGCTGCAATTCCAGCGAAAATCGGCGCGGGAAGCCCGATCCACGAAGCCAAATAAAGGGCAAGTGTAATCGCAATCCCGGTTTTGAAAATGCGGGCACCAAGTTTCATTGGTTTGTGCGTGCATTCCTTTCTATAGTAAATTGTGTGACATAGCAAATGGGCTAATCCTTAAAATTCCCGGTTAGTTTATTTGCTAAACAATTAAGTAATATACAGGGATCGATACAAATATTCAAGCTATTTTTCTAGAAAAAGACCAAAATCTTACACGTTATTTGAATCCATAAAAAAACAGGAGCTCAATGCTCCTGTCCAAGGTGTCAAATTCTAGTTTTTAAGATGTTTAAAAGCATCCTCGACCGCCTCAAGCGTGTCTTTAATATCCTGCTCTGTATGTGCTGTCGTGATAAACCAGGCTTCATACTTAGAAGGTGCTAAATTAACTCCGCGTTCCAGCATCAGTTTGAAAAACTTAGCGAATGTTTCACCGTCACTCCGTTCAGCCTGCTCATAATTTTCGACTTTCTCATCAGAGAAATAAACCGTGAGTGCGCCTTTTAACCGGTTGACTGAAATTGTGATGCCATGTGTTTTTGCGTGCTGCAAAATGCCTTCTTCCAGCATTGCGCCAAGGTGATCAAGCTTTTCATACACGCCTTCCTCTTTGAGCACTTCCAGACAAGCGATGCCTGATAGGATGGAAGCGGGGTTCCCTGCCATTGTTCCAGCCTGATAAGCAGGCCCTAGCGGAGCTACCTGCTCCATGATTTCTTTTTTGCCGCCATAGGCGCCAATCGGAAGTCCGCCGCCGATAATTTTTCCGAGCGCTGTTAAATCCGGTTTCACCTGTAAGAGATCCTGCGCGCCGCCATACATAAAGCGGAAAGCCGTAATGACTTCATCGTAAATAACGAGAGCGCCTGCATTGTGCGTCAATTCATTTACTTTTTCTAAGAAACCTTCTTTTGGCTCAACGATACCGAAGTTGCCGACAATCGGTTCAACGAGAACTGCCGCGATTTCACTGCCCCATTTATCAAGAGCCTCTTTATAGCTTTCGATATCATTAAATGGAACAGTGATCACTTCGTTTGCAATGCTTTTTGGTACACCGGCTGAGTCCGGAGTGCCGAGAGTGGACGGGCCGGAGCCTGCAGCGACAAGCACAAGGTCCGAATGCCCGTGATAGCAGCCTGCAAATTTAATGATTTTTGTCCGGCCTGTATATGCGCGGGCCACGCGGATGGTCGTCATAACGGCTTCTGTTCCCGAATTGACGAATCTTACTTTGTCCATAGCGGGAATAGCTTCTTTGAGCATCTTTGCAAATGTAACCTCATGTTTCGTCGGTGTTCCATACAATACACCGTTCTCTGCCGCTTTTTTAATCGCTTCTGTAATATGCGGGTGGGCATGTCCTGTAATAATCGGACCATACGCCGCTAAATAATCGATGTATTTGTTGCCGTCCACATCCCAAAAATAAGCGCCGCTTGCTTTCTCCATTGCAACGGGAGAACCGCCGCCGACTGCTTTATATGATCTAGACGGGCTGTTTACACCGCCGACAATGTGCTCTAATGCCTCATTGTGAAGTTCAATTGATTTTGTATGCAAGAATAAAAACCTCCTATATCTCCATGCGTCCTTTCTATTGTAGCATGCTTCCGAACAAGAACAATGGCTTTGGGCTTCAGATGCAGCTGAGATGGTTGTAATCTGGACAAGAATTGGATACGCTTAATAAAAAAACATCCGGAGGTAACGTAATGACTATAGAAATCGGACAAAAAGCACCTGATCTTGAGTTAAAAGGCGATCATGGGGAAACAGTAAAATTATCGGATTATAAAGGAAAGTATATTGTGCTTTATTTTTATCCAAAGGACATGACACCGGGGTGTACAACGGAAGCCTGCGATTTTCGGGACAATCACGAAAGCTTCAGTGAACTGGATGCCGTCATTATCGGTGTCAGCCCGGACAGCCAGGAAAAACACGGAAAATTTAAAGAGAAACATGATCTTCCATTTCTGCTTCTTGTTGATGATGAGCATAAGCTGGCGGAAGCGTTTGATGTGTGGAAGCTGAAGAAAAACTTCGGAAAAGAATATATGGGAATCGAGCGCTCCACTTTTTTAATTGATAAAGAAGGCCGTCTCGTTAAAGAATGGAGAAAGGTAAAAGTGAAAGACCATGTAGCCGAAGCGCTTCAAACCCTCAAGGATATGTCGGAAAAGTAAATTCGTCTTTCAGCCTCAAATGATATGCTTACTTTTACCCTGATATCAATTGACAAATTATCGTAGAAAGAGTTACACTAATTATAAACATTACAATGTAAGAATTTTTTTTAGAAGAGAGGTGCATGACGGATGGCTGCACATGAACTAAAAGAAGCCTTAGAAACGTTGAAGGAAACCGGAGTTCGCATTACTCCTCAACGTCATGCGATTCTGGAATATCTCGTTAACTCTATGGCTCATCCAACAGCGGACGATATATATAAAGCTCTGGAAGGGAAATTTCCTAACATGAGCGTAGCGACGGTATATAACAATTTGCGTGTGTTCCGAGAATCAGGTTTGGTAAAAGAGCTCACATACGGTGATGCTTCCAGCAGATTCGATTTTGTCACATCCGATCACTATCACGCGATTTGCGAAAACTGCGGGAAAATTGTGGACTTCCATTACCCGGGCCTTGACGAAGTTGAGCAGCTTGCTGCCCACGTCACTGGTTTCAAGGTAAGCCACCACCGTTTAGAAATTTACGGCGTCTGCCAAGAGTGTTCGAAAAAAGAAAATCATTAAAAATAAGCTGACCGCACGAAACGGTCAGCTTATTTTATTTCGACATTTTCTTTTTATTATAAGACTCATCAAATTCTTTTCCTTCTAATCCCTTATCTAAAGTCAGCGGCTCTCGGCAATGCATGCACATATCGACTCTTCCTAAAACCTTTGTCTCTTTATCACAGCCTGGACAAATGACGCGAACCGCTTTAGTCGAAAGCATTCCAATCCAAAAGTAAACAACCGTGCTGAGACCGATCGATAAAAGCCCAAGTATCATAAACAAACTAGAAAACAAAACTGACTCTTTGAAAAAAATCCCGATGTACATAATGATAAACCCAACGAAAACCAAACTTAACGCGAATGTTCTGATTTTATTAATTTTGCTGGAGTATTTCGCCATGTCCATCCCCCTCTGATTTAACTATAGCACAAACCCGATGGGATTTTCTTCATGTTTTCGGTTGAACTGGAATTTACTTATGGAGACTTGCTGTGAAATTGTTTATAATAGTTCAATGTGTTTAGAAAAAAGGAATTTCGTTTTAACCATAGAATTGAATCAAATAGAGAATAAAAAAATTTGAACAATTGCATTGGAGGAATAGTGATGGAAAATCTTCTCCGCCCAATTTACCAAGAAAGAGCAAGTCACCCCAATACATTGGCTGTCATTATGATTGAGAGAAGAAACAAAACATCTTCCTTAACAGATAACTTTGACGCAGCTTTGCTGGTGATTGTAAAGGATGCTGATGAGCCAGTTTTTATAAAGCACTATGAATTCGATCATCAAACAGCTTCTTTGCATGTGGTAACAGATTCTCAGATTCAAGAATGGATTTTGCTTGGAACAAATAGAAGAATCATAGATTGGATTGTAAATGGCAGAGTCTTGTTTGACCGTAATGAATACGTTGCTGAACTGATTGACAGGCTGAATACATTTCCGTTTGCCGAACGTAAACTGAAGATCGGACTCGAATACGGCAAATTAATCAGAAGGTATGTTGAAGGAAAAGCTTTTTTTGAAGCCAATCAATTTTTAGATGCCTACAACGCAGTTGTTCATGCGTTGCATCATTTAGCACGTATTGAAGTAATCGACAGAGGATTTCATCCCGAAACCACGGTGTGGAGCCAAGTGCGCCAGATGGAGCCCCAAGTGTACAAATTATATTCCGAGCTGATTGAAAGTCACGAGAGCTTGGAAAAAAGACTAGAATTATTATTCTTAGCAAATGATTTTCTAATCCATTCTAAAGCAGAGATCGGTTCGGCGCATCTTTTCGAAGTAATGAAAGAAAAAGACATTTGGCAATTCGGTGAGCTTCTTCAACATCATGACCTAAAGCACTTTACACAGGATCTTGGCGTTATGCTTGATTACTTGACAGAAAAGGGACTTATCAACGTCAGCCAAATAGAAACGAAAGGACAGGCTGTCTATCACCGAGGATATTCTTTTAAAAAAGGTGTTGACTCTGTTTCTTGACCGTGTTATATTATTAAACGTCGCTGATGCGCTTCTGAGAAAATAAGCTCACAGCGGCGGGGAAATAAATCAAAAAAACATTTGACAAAAGAAAGTCGAAATGTTATATTGATAAAGTCGCTTCAACAAGAAGTGGAAATGATCTTTGAAAACTAAACAAGACAAAACGTACCTGTTAATTCATTTTTATAAATCGCACAGCGATGTGCGTAGTCAGTCAAACTTT